>JALOLF010000035.1 GCA_025456085.1 Acidimicrobiales bacterium | reverse complement strand
CACCGGGAGGCGCATCGGCGTCGTGGGCGGCCGACCGGGCAGGTTCCACCCTCGCATTGTCCGACGCGGCGCCCGACGACGCCAGCGCCGCCGCGCCCGTGGCCTACGATGCGGCTCAGCAGGACCGCCGTCCCCCCCGAGCCGCCCGAGATCGACGACGCCTTCGTGGCCCTCGGCCGCAGCCGGGTCGCCACGGTCGACGCCGGCGACGAGCTGCTGGCCGTCGACGAGCGCACGGCGGCCCTGCACCGGCTGAACGGCACGGCGGCGGCGGTGTGGGCGTGTTGCGACGGCGCGCCCGTCGGCGAGATCGCCCGGGACCTGGCCGAGATCTTCTCGGCACCGCTCGAGGTCGTGCTCCCCGACGTGCGGCGCACGGTGCAGTCGCTCGCCCAGCTCGACCTGCTCGAGCTGGGCGACGGAGACGACGAACCCGGCGCGGCGCACGGCTGGGGCGATCTGCCCGGGGATCCCACCGTCGACGTGCTCGACACCCCGCACGGGCCGCGTCGCTACCTGCTGGCCCCGCCCAGCACCTGACTGTCCGAGCTCGACCGCCTCGTGTGGGCGGACTCCTTCACGATCGAGCAGGGCGACGTCCGGGTCGGGGTGCGGACCACCGACCCGGCCCTGACCGAACGGCTGCGCAGGGCCCTGCGCAGCCACGTCGTCGACGACGATCCCGACGACGCACCCGTGGCCTTCTTCGCCCTCGACGTCCCCGCCGATCCCACCCAGCGCTGCCGCGTGTTCGAGGGCCGCACCGCCACGGTGGCCACCACGGGCGTCCGCGCCGCGATCGAGCACCTCGTGGTGCGACTCGACGACGTGGTCGGTCGCGCCGCGGTGGACGGCGCCGACCCGAGCGGGGCGGCGACGGCACCCGGCCTGCGGGTGCGCGGCCTGGCGCTGGTCCTGGGGGATCGGGCGGTGGTCACCACCGGGCTGTACGCCGGCCAGGAGCAGGATCTGGCAGCCTCGCTGGCCCGGCAGGGCGCGCAGGTGCTCTTCGGCGCCTTCCGCCTCCACGTCGACGACGACCACGGACCCTTCGTCGAGACGCCCCCCACCGTGCTGCACGTCGACCGAACGGCGCTGGACGGGCTGGCCGACCCGGCACCGGGCGACGCGCAGGCGCCGACACCGGGGCGTCGACCCCTCGTCGCCTGGCTGCGGGCCGGACCACCCGACACGCCGGCCACGCCCCGCTCGCCCGCCCAGGCCGCGACCGAGGAGTACCGCCACCTGGCACCGCCCTGGAGCGCGGCGGTCACCGCCATGGTGCAGGTGGCCCAGCGGGTGCCGACGCCGAGCTTCCCCCAGGATCTGCTCGACGGGGCCGTGGCCCGTCTGCTCGCACCACCCGACGACCGCGCGGCAGGATGAACCCACGCGGACGAGAGAGGTGAGCGCCATGGGACGCATCGTGGTCGGAGTCGACGGCTCGGAAGGAGCGCGACGGGCCCTGCGGTTCGCCGCCGAGGAAGCCCGCCTGCGGGGCGCCACCCTCGAGGTGGTGATGGTCTGGCAGTACCCGACCATGACGACCATGCCGGTGTACGGGGTGCTCCCCCCGGCCGAGGAGATGGAGACCTCCGCCCGGGCCACGGTGCGCAAGATCATGGCCGACGAGGGCCTCGACTCCACGAGCGACCCCGTCGCCGTCGAGATCGTGGCCGAGGGCCCGCCGGCCAAGACGCTGTCGACCGCCGCCACCGGCGCCGACCTGCTCGTCGTGGGCTCGCGGGGCCACGGCGGGTTCACCGGCCTGCTCCTCGGCTCGGTCAGCCACCACTGCGTGAGCCACGCCACCTGCCCGGTCGTCGTGGTGCCCATCCCCCACGACTGATCGTCGGGTCGCGGCGCGCTACATCGTCTGGCGGCGGTGCCGCTCCGACAGCCGCGCGGCGTAGACGGCGGCCTCGGTCCGGCGTTGCATGCCCATCTTGGTGAGCAGGTTCGAGACGTAGTTCTTGACGGTCTTCTCGGCCAGGAACATCCGCTCGGCGATCTCGCGGTTGGTGAGGCCCTCGGCCAGCAGGTCGAGGAGCTTGCGCTCCTGGTCGGTGAGCTGGGCCAACTTCTCGTCCTCGGCGCCGCCCGAGCGGAGCCGCTCGAGCACCCTGGCGGTCACGTTGGGGTCGAGCAGGGACTGCCCCGCGGCCACCTTGGTGATGGCGTCCACCAGCTCGGTGCTGCGGATCTGCTTGAGGACGTAGCCGGCGGCGCCGGCCATGATGGCGTCGAACAGCGCCTCGTCGTCGGCGTACGAGGTCAGCATGAGACAGCGCAGCTCCGGGTTCTTGGCCCGCAGGTCCCGGCACACCGATACCCCGTCGCCGTCGGGGAGCCGCACGTCCAACACGGCCACGTCGGGCGACGTCGCCGGCACCCGCCGCAGCGCTTCCTCCGCCGTGCCGGCCTCGCCCACGACCTCCATCTCACCCGTCGCCTCGAGGAGGTCCCGCAGGCCGCGACGGACGATCTCGTGGTCATCGAGCAGGAACACCCGGATCGGCATCTCCCCATTCTGCCTGCTCACGGGCGCGTTCGCGGGATGGCCCCCGCTGTGACCTTGGACCCTGCCTCCCGCCGGGTCGACGATCGACGATCGATCCGGTGCTCCCCTTCGCGCTGATCGTGTGGCTCGTGGTCGGCGCCGCCGTCGCCGCCGTCATGGTGCGACGCGGCCACAACCCCGCCATCTGGGCCATGCTGGTCCCCTACGGTCCCCTCGCAGGGCTGCTCGCCCTGACCGCCCGCGACGCCGAGCGGGACGCCCCCGTCGAGGTGCACCGGGCCGGTGCCGCGGGACCCGGATCGGTGGACGTCCTCGTGGGCGTCGACGGCTCGGAGGGATCCGACGCCGCCGCCGGTGAGGCGGTGGCACTGCTCGGATCCCGGATGGGTCGCCTCGTGCTGGCCTGCGTCGTGGACTACGACGCCGACCAGTTGCCGACGGGCGCGACCGGGCGCGACCGGGCGGCCGAGCTGGTGGAACGGGCGGCGACAGCCCTGGCCTCACCCGAGCGCGGCACGCCCGGCACGGTGGTCCTGACGGGCCGGCCGGCCACCGCCCTGGCCGACTACGCCCGGACCGAGGGCTTCGGCCTGCTGGCGGTGGGCAACCGGGGTCACGGCGCCGGGCACGTCCTGCTCGGCAGCGTCGCCTCCCGGCTCGCCGCCCACCCGGACGTGCCGGTGCTGATCGCGGGGACGCCACCGCCCGTCGGTGAGACCCCGTCGGGGACGGCACCCTAGACTGCCGCGTGGTGCAACAGGCAGCTCCGCACACCTCGCTCCAACCGCTCCTCGACGCCGTCGTCACCGTCGGCTCCGAGCTGAGCCTGCCCGTCGTGCTGCACCGCATCGTGGAGACGGCCACCGAGCTGGTCGATGCCACCTACGGTGCGCTGGGGGTCCTGGACGAGACCGGGGGCCGCCTGGCCGAGTTCCTCACCGTCGGCATCGACGAGCTCTCGGCCAACCGCATCGGTCCCCTGCCCGAGGGCCACGGCGTGTTGGGCCTGCTCATCGTCGACCCCGTGCCGCTGCGCCTGGACGACCTCACCTCGCACCCCGACAGCTTCGGCTTCCCACCCGGCCACCCGGTCATGCGCACCTTCCTGGGGGTGCCCGTCCGCGTCCGGGGTGAGGTGTTCGGCAACCTGTACCTCACCGACAAGCGGGGCGGCGGCCCCTTCACCGAGGCCGACGAGGAGCTCGTGGTGGGTCTGGCCGCCGCAGCCGGCGTGGCCATCGAGAACGCCCGTCTCCACGCCAAGTTGACCGAGCTGCTGGTGCTGGAGGATCGCGAGCGCATCGCCAGGGACCTGCACGACACCGTCATCCAACGCATCTTCGCCACGGGTCTGAGCCTGCAGAGCGTCGCAGCACGCTGCACGGACCCGCTGCTGGCCGAGCGGCTGCAGGCCTCCGTCGACGACCTCGACGACACGGTCCGCCACATCCGCACGACGATCTTCGAGCTCCAGCGCCAACGGTTGCCGGGCCGCTCCGTGCGTCAGGAGGTCCTCGACCTCGCCTACGAGGCCGGTGAAGCGCTGGGCCTCGATCCCATCGTGCGCTTCGACGGTCCGATCGACCTGGTGGTCGCCGACGACGTCGCCGACCACCTCCTGGCGACGGTGCGGGAGTCGCTCACCAACGTCGTGAAGCACGCACGCAGTCCCCGCCTCGAGGTGCGGCTGCACGTCGAGGACGGGCTGCTCGTGCTGGAGGTGCTCGACGAGGGCGTGGGTCTGTCCGACGACGACACCGACGGCAGTGGCCAGGGTCTGCGCAACCTGCGCAGTCGGGCCACCCTCCTCGGCGGTGACATGCAGGTGGCGGCACGGCCCAGCGGCGGCACCGCGCTCACCTGGTCGGTGCCGCTCCCCCGCTGATCAGCGGGATCGGCCCTCGGACTGCCCGAAGGCCGCCACCGTGAACACCGGCTCGTGCCCGTCGGGCCGGTACCACGAGTGGACGCGCCGGCCCGTCACGAGGTCGGTGCTGATGGCCACGAACCGGTCGGTCGAGTCGTTCGCCCATGGGCTGAGCGGGATCCGCCGAACCCGTTCGACCTCCTCGGGGGCCGAGATGACCCGTGACGTGCCCCGCACCAGCACGCTCCAGCCGGTGTGGCTCATCTTGTCGAAGTCGTCGGCTTCGAACGCCACGACCGAGCGCTCGAGCGCGGCGTCGAGCTTGCTTCCCTCCGCCGTGCGCACCAGCACCTCGTCGCCGTGGAGCCTGAAGTTGACGGGCAGCACCACGGGTAGGGCGTGCATGGACAGACCGATGCGCCCGATGGGCACGGCGTCGAGCAGCGAGAGACATTCGCCCCTGGAGAGCACCTCCAGGCCGTTGCGGTCCACTTCCATCCGGCAATCATTCCGTCGGGCCCGGTTCCGTTCCTAGGGTCCAACGTCACACGTGGGCGACCGGACTTGACAACGGTCGACTCAAGTGGGAGGCGCCACCGAATCCACCGCGTCGCCGTAGAGCAGGCGGGCGATGGGCTCGTAGCTGGGCCCGCCGCGCAGGTGGTGACCCCCGTCGAGGGGCAGGTTCACGCCGGTCAGCCAGCCCGATTCGGGCCCGAGCAGGAAACGAACGGCGGACGCCACGTCGTCGACGTCGCCCACCCGGCCGAGGGGCATGTTGGGCAGGTACTCGGCGAGCATGTCGTCCATGCCCATGACCGGATCCATCAGCTCGGTGCTGACGATGCCGGGCTGCACGGAGTTGACCCGGACGTCGGCTCGACCCAGCTCGTCGGCCGCCACCTTCACCAGCATGTCGATGCCGGCCTTGCTCGCGCAGTAGGGCGCCATGTACGGGTGCACGACGTGACCGGCCAGCGACGAGATGGCCACCATGGAGCCGCCGCCGCTGCGCACGATGGCGGCACCGGCGTGCTTGAACGTGAGGAACGTGCCCGTCAGGTTGCCCCCGATGACCCCGTCCCACTCGGCCTTGGACGTCCACAGGAAGGGTCCCACGCTGCCGCCACCGGCGTTGGCCACGGCGAGGTGCAGGCCCCCCTCGGGCTCCGCGGCACGGGCCACCGCCGCCGCGACCTGGTCCTCGTCGGACACGTCGGCCGCGATCCACTGGACCGCCGAGCCGGCGTGCGCCTCGGCCTCGAGTTGGGCCGCCGCGGCCTGCAGCTTGTCGGCTGTGCGACCGCAGATGGTCACCGAGGCGCCGTCGCGCAACAGGTAGCGGGCGATGTGCAGGCCGATGCCGCTGCCGCCACCGGTCACGAGCGCACCCTTGCCGGAGAGGATCCCCGTCGAACTGGTCATGTCCCCCCTGTCCTTTCGTTCGCTGCACGCGCCCAGGCGATCTGAGCGGCGAGACCTTCCCGCACCGGTGTGGTGGGCTGCCAGCCGAGCAGGCTGCGGGCCCGCTCGATGGCGCCTCCGGTGCGGACCACGTCGCCGGGCTGGGCCGCCAGGGGCTCCACCTCCACCGGCCGGCCCACCAGCTCACCGGCGAGATCGATGAGCTCGGCCAGGGTGGCCGCTCCGCCACCGGCCACGTTGAGCACCGTGCCGGGGGCGACCTCCGCCGCCCCGGCAGCGAGGTTGGCCGCCACCACATCGGCCACGTAGGTGAAGTCGCGCACCTGGCTGCCGTCGCCGTAGCGGGGGAAGCGCGCACCGCTCAACGCCGCGGCCACGAGGCGGTTGAAGGCCATGTCGGGACGTTGGCGGGGCCCGTAGACGGTGAAGTACCGCAGCGCCACGGTGTGCACGCCCCAGTTGGCGGCGTAGAGCCCGCACAGGTGCTCAGCGGCCAGCTTGGTCACCCCGTAGGGGCTGTGGGGGGCGGGGAGGTCGGTCTCCTCCGTGGGATAGCGGGCCGCGTTGCCGTACACCGAGGAGCTGGACGCGTACACGACCCGACCCACACGGTCACGGGCCGCCTCCAGCAGCCGCTGGGTGGCGAGGACGTTGCAGCTCTCGTACTCCCCGAAGCCCTCCGACCACGAGAGCCGAACGCCGGGCTGACCGGCCTGGTGGTACACGACGTCCACGCCGTCGAGCAGCTCTGCCAGGTCGCCGGTGCGCAGGTCGCAGCGCACCAGGCGGAAGCCCGGTGAGGCCGACGGGCCACGCAGGTTGGCCTCCTTCGTCTCCCGGTCGTAGTAGGGGGTGAAGCAGTCGACACCGACCACCTCGTCACCTCGTGCCAGGAGCGCCTCGCAGAGATGGGAGCCGATGAAGCCCGCGGCGCCCGTGACGAGTGCCCGCATGTGTACTCCGTGTTCGTGATGAGCGACGGGAGTCTAGAAGGCGGCGAGGCCCGAGCCGACCGGTCGTGGAATGCTGTGGCGGTGAGTCCGGGGACGATCGGCGACGCCGACCACATCCGACTGGTGCTGCCGGCCGAGCCGGCCTACGGACGCATCGCCCGCATCGCCACGACCACCCTGGCCATGCGGCTCGGCATCCCCTTCCCAGAGATCGAGGACCTGCGCCTGGCGGTGGACGAGGCCGTCATCCTGCTGCTGCGGCCCGAGATCGGTGCGGGCGATCTCACGTTGTCGTTCACGGTGACGCCCGACGAGCTACGCATCGACGCCGCGGCCACCCTGGCCCCCGACGACGGCCACGGGGACGACGAGCGGGCGGCGCACCGGCGCTTCGAGGCGCTGCTGCCCGACAGCGTCGACGCGCACGCCGTCGACCTCGAGCACCACCGGGTGCAGCTCGTCAAGCGCCGTCGTTGAGCCGACCCCGCCGAGGAGTCAGTGGCGCCCGGTGGACCCGAACCCGCCGCCGCCCCTCGAGGTGTCGCCCACGTCGTCCACCTCGTCGAAGGCCACGTGCTCGACACGCTGGATGACGAGCTGGGCGATGCGCTCCCCGCGGCGGACCTCGAAGTCGAGGGCGGGGTCGGTGTTCACCAGCAGCACCTTGAGCTCACCCCGGTAGCCGCTGTCGATCAGACCGGGCGTGTTGAGGCAGGTCACCCCGTGGCTGAGGGCCAGGCCGCTGCGGGGCTGGATGAACCCGGCGTAGCCCTCGGGTATGGCCACCGCCACGCCGGTGGGTACGAGGGCCCGTCCTCCCCCCGCCTTCAGCTCCCGGGCCTCGCGTGCCCGCAGGTCCACACCGGCGTCGCCGGGCCGGGCGTAGGCGGGCAGGGGCAGCTCGGGATCGAGTCGGGCGAGACGCACGCGCAGCACGGCGAGAGCCTACGCTGCCCGCCATGCTCGCCTGGATGGACCTGGAGATGACCGGGCTCGACCCCGCCACCGACCGCATCGTGGAGATCGCCACCCTCGTCACCGACGACGACCTCGAGCTGGTGGCCGAGGGTCCCGACCTGGTCGTGCACCAGCCCCCCGAGGTCCTGGCCACCATGGGTGATGTCGTGCGCCAGATGCACACCCGGTCGGGTCTGCTGGCCGAGATCGAGGCATCCACGATCACGTTGGCCGAGGCGGGCGAGCGCACGCTGGCCTTCCTGCGCGAGCACATCGGCGAACCCCGCTCCGTGCCCCTGTGCGGGAACTCGATCGGCACCGACCGCCGGTTCCTGGCGGCCCACCTCCCCGAGATCGAGCAGTTCCTGCACTACCGCTCGGTGGACGTGTCGACCCTCAAGGAGCTGGCCAAGCGCTGGAACCCCGCCATCCTCGGTGCCGCGCCGCGCAAGGCCGAGGGGCACCGCGCCCTCGACGACATCCGGGAGAGCCTCGCCGAGCTGCGCTACTACCGGGAGGCCTTCTGCCGGGTCCGCGGCGCCGAGGACGCGGGGAGTTGAAGCAGGAGCAGCAGCCCGCCTCGGAGGAGGTCACCGAGGTGGCGCCGGGGGTGCTGCGCCTCCAGCTCCCCATCGAGCTGCCGGGTCTGCGCCACGTCAACACCTACCTGCTCGAGGACGACCGGGGGGTGGCCCTGGTGGACCCGGGCCTGCCGGGCGAGGAGAGCTGGACGGCGCTGGGCGCACGGCTGGACGCCGCCGGTGTGCCGCTGCGGCGGGTGCACACCGTGTTCGTCACCCACTCGCACCCCGATCACTTCGGCGCGGCCGGCCTGCTGGCCGAGACCTCCGGGGCGCGCATCGTGGCCTCCGAGACGTTCAAGACCTGGTTCGACGCCTTCGACGTCCAGGGCGATGCCGTGGACGACGAGCTCGACGACACCGACCCGAACCTGCCGTGGAACCTGCGGGCGCCGTGGGGTTCACCCCTCGACGACACCGTGCCCCAGCACCGGCGGGCCGTCATGGACCGCTTCCGGCAGGCCCTGGCGTGGTTCCGGCCCCCGCACCCGAGCCTGCGTCTGGCCGACGAGGACCCCATCGTGCTCGCCGGGCGGGAGTGGTTCGCCCTGTTCACGCCGGGTCACACCGAGGACCACCTCTGCCTGTGGGACCCCACCGAGGGCGTGCTGCTGTCGGGCGACCACGTCCTGCCCACCATCACGCCCCACATCTCGGGCCTGGTGGAGGGCGACCCGCTCGCCCGCTACGTGGAGTCGCTGGACCGGGTGGCCGCCCTGCCCGACGTGACGGTCGTGCTGCCCGCCCACGGTCACCCGCTCACCGACCTCCCCGGGCGGGTGGAGGCCATCAAGGCCCACCACGAGGACCGGCTCGAGGTGCTCGGCCGGCTGTCCGACGCCGAGGGCTGGGCGAGCGTGCCCACGCTGGCGCGCCGGCTGTTCGCGGAGCGCAACTGGGGCCCCATGGCCGAGAGCGAGACCTACGCCCACCTCGAGCACCTGCGCCGACGCGGCAGAGCAGACCGGCGGGAGACCGCCGGCCTGCTCGAGTACCGCGTGCGCTAGATGTTGGCGCTCAGCACCGCGAAGTGGAAGTGGTTGTCACGACCCGCCGTCTCGGGGTTGACATACACGTGCTTGACCTGCTGGTAGGCGCGGTAGCCCTCGATGCCCAGCTCGCGGCCGACGCCGGACTGCTTGTAGCCGCCGAAGGGCCTCGGCGGGGCGAGCATGTGGTAGTCGTTGATCCACACGGTGCCGGTGCGCATGCGCGACGCCACGGCCTGCGCCCGGTCCAGGTTGCCGGACTGCACGCCACCGCCGAGGCCGTAGATCGAGTCGTTGGCGATGGCCACCGCCTCGTCGTCGGTGTCGAAGGGGATCACGCACAGCACGGGGCCGAAGATCTCCTCCTGGGCGATCTTGGCCTTGTTGTCGACGTCGGCGAAGATCGTCGGCCGGTAGAAGGCGTCGCGGTCGAGGCCGTCGGCCAAGGCGTCGGGCTTGGACCCGCCGCAGATCGGCTCGCCGACCTCCTCGCGGCCGAGGGCCACGTAGCGCTCGACGGTCTCGACCTGGCTGCGGTGCACGAGGGGGCCGAGATCGGTGTCCATGTCGAGCTGGCTGCCGATGACGATCTTGCCGGCGCGGTCCACGAGCAGGCTCACGAACTCGTCGTAGACCTTGCGCTGCACGAGCGCCCGGGTGCCGGACTCGCACACCTGGCCGTTGTGGAAGAAGGTGCCGAACAACACGGCCGCGGCGGCGATGTCGAGGTCGGCGTCGTCGAGCACGATGTTGGCCGACTTGCCGCCCAGCTCCAGGGTCACGGCCTTCACGGTGCCCGAGGCGAGCTGCATGATGCGACGGCCCACCTCGGTGGAGCCGGTGAACGCCGTCTTGTCGACCAGCGGGTTGGCGGCCATCTCCTCGCCCACGGTGCCACCGGGGCCGGCCAGCACGTTGAGCACGCCCGGCGGCAGGATGTCCGCCTCGGCGATGAGCTGGCCCAGCTTGAGCGCGCTGAGCGAGGTGTAGGACGCCGGCTTCAGCACCGACGTGTTGCCGGCTGCCAATGCCGGCGCCACCTTCCACGAGGCCATGATGAAGGGGAAGTTCCACGGGATGATGCCCGTGCACACGCCGTAGGGCTCGTAGCGCTTGTAGTTCTGCGAGATGGGGAACGGCGAGCCCTCGAGCTCCACCTGCTCGTCGTTCTCCTCGGCCATGCGGGCGTACCACTCGAAGGTCGAGGCCGCACCGGGCACGTCGGCCAGCATGGCCTTGCGGATGGTGCCGCCGCCGTCGAGCGCCTCGATCTCGCTCAGCTCGGCCTGGTTGTCGGTGATCAGCTGGGCGATGGCCCGCAGCTTCTCTGCCCGCTCCTTGGGCGTGGTGCGCGACCACGGCCCCTCGTCGAAGGCCCGGCGGGCCGCCTCGAGCGCCCGGATCGTGTCCTCACGACCGGCCTTGGCGACATCGGCGATCTTCTCCCCGGTGCCGGGGTTGGTGCTGGCGAAGGTCTCGCCGGATGCTGCCTCGACGAGCTCGCCGTCGATCAACAACTTGTAGTCGGCCATGCCCGAATTCCCCCTGGGTGACTGCGTACGGCGAGGCGACCCCGGTCGAGCCCCCGCCGGTCGGACGGTAGGACCGCGACGCTAGCCGCTTCGCTTCCGGGCCGACACCCCGAGCCATGTGCAAGGGTGGGAGCTGCACCAAGGGGGGAGCTCATGGAACGGTCCCGCGGACACCATCTGCCCACGCTGTTGCTGGCATCGCTCGCGTTGGTCGGCCTGCTCGCCGCCGCCTGCGGATCGGGCGACGATGACGCCGAGGAGCCCGCGTCCGAGCAGGACGCGACGGCCCCGGGCGAGACCGACACCGGCGTCGGGACGGACGTGACCATCGCGCCCGACGGCGCGCCCACGCCCGGTGGCACGCTCGTGTACGGCCTCGACGCCGAGACCGACGGCTGGGATCCGGTGGACAACCGGTGGTCGCCACCGGGCACCATCGTGGGCCTCACCATCTACGACCCGCTCGCCGCCTACGACGCCGACTCGGTCGCGCAGCCCTACCTGGCCGAGTCGTTCTCCCACGACGAGACGTACACGTCGTGGGAGATCACCTTGCGCGCCGGGGTGCAGTTCCACGACTCGACGCCGCTGACGGCCCAGGCCGTCGCCGACGTCTTCGAGCGGCACCTGCAGTCCGGGCTCACCCGACCGGCGCTCGCCGCGCTGGAGCGGGTGGAGGTCGTCGACGAGCTGACGGCCCGGTTCGTGATGACGACCTCCTGGGCGTCCTTCCCCTCGACGCTGACCGGTCAGCTCGGCATGGTGCCGGCGCCGTCGAGCACCGCCACGGCGCCGGTGGGGACCGGGCCGTTCGTGTTCGAGGACTGGCGCACCGGCGACCGGCTCACGGTGACCCGCAACGACACGTACTGGCAGCGCGACGAGACGGGCAACCCGCTGCCCTACCTCGATGGTGTGGAGTTCCGTCCCCTGACCGACGAGCAGACCCGGGTGACGGCCCTCGAGACGGGCGAGATCGACATGCTGCACACCACCGACTCGCTGCCCATCCGGCGTCTCGAGGACCTGGCCGAGGCGGGCGACGCCCAGCTCGTGTGGGACCGCAGCGAGGCCGAGGAGCGCTTCCTGCTGCTCAACACGGCGGCACCGCCCTTCGACGACCCCGTCGCCCGTCAGGCCGTGGCCCACGCCACCGATCGGGAGGCCTACAACGACGTGCTCTACGACGGCGTGCCGACCGTCGCCGACAGCGTGTTCACCCCGGGCACGAAGTACTACTCCGACACGGCGTTCCCGGCCTACGACCCCGACGAGGCCCGCCGCCTGGTCGAGGAGTACGAGGCCACCAACGGCGAGCCGCTCGCTTTCTCGATCTCCATCACGCCGGACGTCTCGGACAACGCCCAGTTCCTCCAACAGGCCTTCGCAGCGGTCGGCATGGACGTGACCATCGACCAGAAGGAGGAGGTGAACGAGATCCTCGACGTGTTGAGCGGCAACTTCCAGAGCGACCTGTGGCGTCAGTTCGGATCGCCGGACCCCGACTTCGACTACGTGTGGTGGATCTCGGACAACGCCACCGACGTCGGCACCCTCGGCCTGAACATCGCCCGTCTGCGCGACGACCAGGTCGACGAGGCCCTGAACACGGCGCGCGCCACCCAGGACGAGGCGGTGCGCAAGGACGCCTACGCCGACCTGCAGCAGCGCTTCAACGAGCTGCTGCCCTTCATCTGGCTGAACCACACCACGTGGGTCATCGGCGCCGGCCCCGAGGTGCGGGGCATCACCAACGGCCCGCTGCCCGACGGCTCGCCCTCGCTGCCCGTGGGCGGCCCCGGCGGCTTCGGCAGCGTTACCCGCCTCACGGCCACCTGGATCCAGTCCTGACCCCGGCTCGCGGTCATGAACCACGGCCATGACGTCGACGCCACCGGGCTGCGGCGGTGGCTCCTCGCGGTGGTGGCGGCGGTCACGGTGTGCGCCGCCACCGCCATGGTGATCTGGTGGCCCACCGGACCCGGACCCGAGCTGAACCCGGGTGTCGACGCCGACTACGTGGACGCCACGATCACCCGGGTCACCACGGAGGACTGCTCCAGTGTCGAGATCGAGGGCGTGCCGACCGGCTGTCGCCGCATCTCGGCGACGGTGACCTCCGGACCGACCGAGGGGGACGTGGCCCAGCTTCTCGTGTTCGACACCGACTTCGACGTCCCGGACCTGAACGCCGGCGACGACGTGGTGCTGCGCCGCAACCTCGCGGTCGATCCGTCCATCGCCTACTCCTTCGTGGACTTCCAGCGCTCGACGCCGCTTCTGCTGCTGGCTGGCCTCTTCGTGGTCGTCGTCGTGGCCTTCGGCGGCATCGTCGGAGTCCGGGCACTCGCCGGGGTCGCCGTCAGCTTCGCGGTCATCTTCGCGTTCCTCCTTCCTTCGCTCCTCCGGGGGAACCCCGCGGTCGGGGTGGCCATGGCCGCGACCGTCGCGATCGCGGTGGCGGCCCTCTACCTGGCCCACGGCCTGCGCGCCTCCACCACCGTTGCCCTGGTAGGGACCCTGGCCGCCCTCGTCGTGGTGGCCGCTCTCGCGCACGTCTTCGTCAGCCTGACATCGCTGTCGGGCCTGGCCTCCGCCGAGGGCGAGATCCTCCGTGTGGCCGACTCGACGCTGGACCTCCAGGCCCTCCTGGTCGCCGGGATCGTGGTCGGTGCGCTCGGTGTGATCGACGACGTGACCGTGACCCAGGTCTCCGCCGTCGCCGAGCTCCAGCGAGCCGACCCCGACCGGCCACGCTGGCAGCTGTACCGGGCGGCCATCCGCATCGGCCGCGATCACATCGCGTCGACCGTCAACACGCTCGTGCTGGCTTACGCAGGGGCATCGCTCCCCCTGCTCCTCGTCTTCCTCCAGGGAGACCAGCCCTGGCACCGCGTCGCAACCGGCGAGGCGGTCGCCATGGAGATCATCCGCACCCTCGCCGGCAGCATCGGCCTCGTCCTCGCCGTCCCGATCACCACCGCCCTCGCGTGTGTTGCGCTCCTCGCGCCGGACACGCACGCCGACTCGCCCACGCCGGACGCCACCGGCGCGGGTGACGGAGACTGGGGCGCCTTCGCCCCGGAGGCCTCCGACTTCTAGCGCCGGGGGTGCTCGACCGCGATGTCACCTGTGCGACGGGACGGGCTCAGGTCGCGGTCCACTTGCCGGTGAGCGTCCTGCCGGCGGCCCGGCCCTCGCCGGCCAGCTTGAGCAGGTGCGCGTGCAGGCTGTACCGGGCCACGGGCAGCAGCTCGGCATCGACGTCGGCGTAGACCACCGGTAGCAGGTCGTCGACCTTGGCCGTCCCCGCCTCGCGCAGCGCGGCCAGCACGGCGGCCTCGCGCTCGTGGCGGTGGGCCAGGTACCAGTCGATGACCTCGTTGGGCTGTTCGATCACCCGACCGTGCCCGGGGGCGATGGCCCGCAGTCGCAGCTTGCGGACCTTCTCGAGCGACGCCAGGTAGGCGACCATGTCGCCGTCGGGCGGGCGGATCACCACCGTGGACCCCTCCATGAGGTGATCGCCGGAGAACAGCAGGCGCTCCTCCTCGAGCAGGTAGCAGAGGTGGTTCGAGGCGTGGCCCGGCGTGTGCACGGCCGTGAGCCGGAACTCGGTGGCCTCGATGGTGAAGCCGTCGCCGATCCGGCGGTCGGGCTTGATGCCGTCGCGGGCGTTGAAGGCCAGCAGCTCGGCCCCGGTGCGCTGCTTCAGGGCCAGCGCCGACGGCGCGTGGTCGGGGTGGGTGTGGGTGAGGGCGATCCACCGGATGCGGTCACCGCCGCAGCCACAGATGGCGTCGAGGTGCTCGTCGTCCTCGGGACCGGGGTCGATCACCACGATCTCGTCGATGCCCACCAGGTAGGTGTTGGTCCCGGGGCCGGTCATGCGTCCCGGGTTGTGGGCCAGGATCCGTCGGGCCAGGGGGCTCAGCGCCCGGGCCACGCCCGGGACCAGCGGTTCCGGCTCGACGGGCGCGTCGTCGACGGGCGCGGCCACCCGCCTACGGGGCACGACCCGCTCCGGACGTCATGTCGATGCGGTTCATGGGTACCCCCTCGGGAAGCACCGCGGGCACCGCGTCGGCGTAGCCGTCGTCGCCGGGCAGCAGGATGCGGTAGCCGCTGGCGTCCTCCACGATGCGGGGCAGGATGGCGGGCACCCGGTCGATGGCCCGGGCGGCCTCGACCACGTCGTCGGCCCGCTCGAAGCGCCGCAGCGTCTCGAGGCTGCGCACCGTCGGGAAGACCATCTCGTACTCCCCGGCCTCGTGGCGGGCCAGGGCCTCCTCCGGGCGGATCCAGAGGTTGGCGATCACCTCGCGGTCGTCGTGGAGCGGTTCCTGCGCCTCCGGGGCGCGGGCCACGAAGAAGCGGGTGTCGTAGCGACGCGGCGCCCCTTCGGGGGTGATCCAGTGGCTGAAGTAGAAGATGCGGTCGACGGCGAGGCGCAGGCCCTCCTCGGCGCACACCTCGACCAGGCGCCGCTCGCCACGGTCCACGGAGCGGCGGTGCACGCCGAAGCGCTCGGCGACGGCGTCGTCGTCGAGGCGCACGATCCCGCCGGAGCGGTCGTAGGCCAGCAGCACCCCGGCCTCTTCGAATGACTCACGCACCGCCGCCACCCAGAAGGCCAGTCCGCCCCGCTCCACGTCGAGCTGCGAGGAGGCGTCGGCGTCGTCGCGGCCGGCGCAGACCCGGCCCAGGTCCTCGTGGCGGTCGTGGTCGTCCACGCCGCCCCCGGGGAAGACGTAGGCCCCGCCCACGAAGTCGCTGCGGAGGTTGCGGCGCAGCATGAACACCTCGAGGCCCGTCTCGCCGTCACGGACCAGCATGACGGTGGCGGCGTCGCGCAGGGGCACCTCGGCGACGGGCGAGGAGGCGCTCACGTGCCCGGCCCCAGCTCGATGGTGTCGACCCCCGGTGACGGCCGCGCCGGCGCCTCGTCGACGTCGACCACGTCGTAGACCGCCCGGCCGGTGTGGACGCGCCCCGCCGTGAAGCCCGGAGACGACCCGGTCGCCCGTCCCGCTCCGGGCACCATGAAGCCCAGCTCGGCTTCGAGGCGGTGCCGGAAGCGGCGCAGCAGCACCGTGCGCACCATGGCCCGCGTGGGCGGCACGAGCAGCACGATCCCGAGCACGTCGGTGAGGAACCCGGGGGTCAGCAGCAACGCGCCGGCGAACAGCACGAGGACCCCGTCCACGAGCTCCCGAGCGGGGAGGTCGCCCTGGCCCAGGGTGGTCTGCATGCGTCGCAGCACACCGAGGCCCTGGTACTTCACCAGCCACGAGCCGAGCATGCCGATGCCCAGGAGGAGGGCGATGGTGGCGAGCACGCCGATGGCACCCGAGACCTGCACGATCACCGCCAGCTCGAGGATGGGCACGACGATGAACAGGACGAAGAGGAGCACCACCACGGGACCATCCTACCGGGCCGCCCTCTATCCTGACCGCCGTGCCCGCCACCCGTCCGCCGTCGGTCGACGCCCTGGCCCGATCGCTGCTCGACACCGGCCTGCCCCACCCCCTGCGGGTGGAGGCGGCTCGGGCCGCCATCGCCACCGGTGATCCGACGGCCGCGGCGTCGCAGGCCCGGCGCCTGTCGCGACGCCTCCTGCAACCGGTGGTGAACGCCACCGGCGTGCTGCTGCACACCAACCTGGGGCGGGCACCGCTGAGCCACGACCAGGAGCCGACGTCCACGAACCTCGAGCTCGACCTGGAGTCCGGCCGCCGGGGCAGTCGCACCGACCACGCCGGACGACTCCTCGCCCTCGCCACCGGCGCCGAGGCCGCGCTCGTGGTCAACAACGGCGCCGCCGCGGTCCTGCTGGCGCTGGCCGCCCTGGCCCGCGGCCGCGGCGCGGCGGTGTCCCGGGGGGAGCTGGTGGAGATCGGCGGCGGGTTCCGCGTCCCCGACGTCATGGCCGAGTCCGGCGCACGCCTGGTCGAGGTGGGCACCACCAACCGCACCCGACGGTCCGACTTCGAGCACGCCGTGGGCGACACCGACGCGGACGTGGCGCTGGTGATGAAGGTCCACCAGTCCAACTACCGCATCACGGGGTTCACCGAGACCGTGTCGGTCGCGGCGCTCACGGGGTTGGGGGTGCCCGTCGTCGCCGACCTCGGCTCGGGGTTGCTCGACGCCGCCTGCCCTTGGCTCGCCGACGGCCCCCCGTCGTGGCTGCACGACGAGCCGGCGGTGCGCCAGACGCTCGCCGCCGGCGCGGACCTCGTGCTGTTCTCGGGCGACAAGCTGCTCGGCGGCCCGCAGGCCGGCATCCTCGTCGGACGGGCCGACCTCGTGTCGGCGTGCGCTCGACACCCGTTGGCCCGCGCCCTGCGCCCCGGCGCGCTCGTGCTCGCCGCGCTCCAGGAGACGGCGTTGGCGTACCTGCGCCGCGACGGCGACGCCATCCCGTTCTGGCGCATGGCGACGGTCCCGCTCGAGGTGCTGGCCCAGCGCGCCGCGGCGGTGGCGACGACCGCCCCCGGATGGTCGGTCACGCCGACCGCGGCGGTGCCCGGCGGCGGCACGCTGCCGGGTGTGGAGCTGGCCTCGGTGGGCCTCACCCGACCCGGGGACCACACCGCCGCGCTGCGAGCCGCCGACCCGCCCGTGATCGCTCGGGTGCAGGACGACGCCACCGTGGCGGACCTGCGCACCGTCGACCCCGTCCGCGACGAGCACCTCGCCGCCGCGCTGCGCGCCTGCGGCTCCTGAGGCCACGGTGCACGTCATCGCCACCGCGGGGCACGTCGATCACGGCAAGTCCTCCCTCGTGCTCGCGCTCACCGGCACCGACCCCGACCGATGGGCCGAGGAGAAGGCCCGGGGACTCACCATCGATCTCGGCTTCGCCTCGACCACGCTGCCGTCGGGGGCGGCGGTGTCCTTCGTCGACGTCCCCGGTCACGTGCGCTTCCTGAAGAACATGCTGGCCGGCGTGGGCGCGGTCGACGCCTGTCTGTTCGTCGTGGCCGCGACCGAGGCGTGGAAGCCCCAGAGCGAGGAGCACCTGCGCATCCTGGACCTGCTCGGCCAGCGCCACGGTCTGGTCGCGCTGACCAAGGCCGCGCTCGTCGACGAGGACCACCTCGAGCTCGCCCGACTGGAGGTGGCGGACCGGGTGGCCGGCTCCTTCCTCGAGCACGCCGAGGTGGTGGCGGTCGACGCCCTCAACGGCACCGGTCTCGACGAGCTGCGGGCGGCGCTCGACCGGCTCGTCGCCGACACCCCGACCGCGGCCGACCGGGGACGCCCCCGCCTGTGGATCGACCGGGCCTTCGCCGCCAGGGGAGCGGGCACCGTGGTCACGGGCACGTTGACCGGCGGTGCGCTCGACGTGGACGACGAGCTGTGGCTGGCCCCGCAGCGACGCGCCGTGCGGGTGCGCAGCCTGCAGAGCCATCACGACACCCGTCCCCGGGTCGGCCCCGGCAACCGCGTGGCCGTGAACCTGGTGGGGGTGACCCACGACGAGGTCGCCCGCGGCGACGTGCTGGTGCGGCCGGGGCAGTGGCACGAGACGGCGATCCTCGACGCCTCGCTGACGGTGCTTCCCAGCGTCGACCACACGGTCTCGCGCCGGGGGGCCTGGGTGGCCTACCTCGGCAGCCGCGAGGTCCCGGTGCGGTTGCGGGTGCTGGGGCCGGCGGCACTCGAGCCGGCGCAGACCGGCGCGGTGCGGCTGCACCTGCCCGTGCCGCTGCCGTTGCTGCCGGGCGACCACTTCGTGCTGCGTGAGGCGGGCCGGGGCGAGACGGTCGGCGGCGGCGAGGTGCTCGACGTGGCCCCGGTGCGCGCCGCGTCGCGGGCCCGCCCCGACCGCTCGGTCGAGCGGGTCGTGGCCGAACGGGGATGGGTCGACGCCGACGAGCTGGAGCGGCTCACCGGTGCGCGCCTCGACCCCACCGTGGGCTCCTGGGTGGTCGATCCGGTGGTGGCCGGGGCGGCACGCGAGGAGCTGTCCCGTCGGGTGGCCGAGGCGGGACCGCTGGGTCTCGACCTGGCCACGCTCGACGGCCGGCAGCGGGCCCTGCTCGACTCCCTGGAGGGCGTGGAGATCGACGCCGGCCGCGCCGTGCCGGCGACCGGGCGGGACCCGCTGGAGGACCACCCCTATCCGGCGGCGCTCGCCGCGGCGCTCTTCGCCCCACCCCCACCCGAGGGCGTGGACCGCGGCGAGCTGCGCGAGCTCGTGCGCCGGGGGCGCGTCGTCGAGGAGGCCGGCATCTGCTTCGCCCCCGAGGCGGTCGAGGCGGCGGCCCGCATCGTCGCCGGGCTGCTCGAGGAACGGCCCGACGGGGTGACGGTGGCCGAGATCCGCGAGGCGCTGGGCACCACCCGCAAGTACGCGCTGCCGCTGCTGGCGGTGCTCGACGCAACGGGCCGCACCCGCCGCCGGGGGGACCTGCGCATCGCCGGGCCCCGGCTCGGGGGCTGACCGGCACCTCAGCGGCGAGGCATCTGCCAGCCCAGCACGGGTACCCGACCCGCGGTGAGCCGATCGGCCGTGTCCTGCATCCAGGTGTGCACCCGGTCGGCCAGCTCCTCGGCGGACTCGTCGGGCCCGGGGACGAAGGCGGGACCGGTCTCGGCCCGCAGCTTGGTGGGAAGCGGCACGTAGGGCAGCAGGCCCACCAGCCCGATGCTGAGCCCCCACGGGATCGACACCGTCACCGGCAGCGTCCGGTTGCGGAGGCGACGGTCCACGCCGAGGGCGCGGGCCAGGCGCTGTCCGTCGCTGAGTACCAGCAGCGACTCCCCGGCTCCCACGATGACCGTGGGGAGGATGGGGACCCCGGCCTCCACCGCCAGACGGGCGTAGCCGGTGCGTCCGGCGAAGCGGATCTCGTTGCGTGCCCGCCACGGTTTGCCGGCATCCAGATCGCCGCCCGGCGACACCAGCACGTACTCGCCACGGGCGAGCGCCTCGCGAGCCACCGTGGGACCGGCGGGGCGGCAGCCCGCCGGCTCGAGCCACCGACCCACGCCGACCGTCCACACGAGCTGGTGGGTGAGGATGGTCGCCGGTTGGTCGGGCGCCACGCCCATCCGGGCCGTCAGGCCGGCGAAGGCGAGGACGTTCAGGTCGACGACCCCGCCGAAGCCGTGGTTCACCACCAGCACCGCCGGCGGCGGCGGCATCTCGGCCGGGGGCTCGTAGTCGAGCCTCGTGTACCGGGCCACGAGCTCGCCCGCCGCCGTGAACGCCCGCCGCACCGCGAGACCCTGCGCATCCATCAGCCCGACCTCCCGCCGGGAACACGTGTGGCCGGGGGCATGGAGCCCACCGGCCACACGTGGTTCGGGCCCCTACTCCGCCCGGGGGAACACCACCTCGGGGCGGCAGCGGGAACCCCCGTATCCCGCGCGCCGGAACGGCTGCACGCCGCCCCGAGGGGTGGAGACATCAGCCGGCGCGTTGCGCCAGCAGGTTCTTTCGTTCGACCTCGTTCAAACCGCCCCAGATGCCGTGCGGCTCCTTGATGCCGATGGCGTACTCGAGGCACTCCGACTTCACCGCACACGTGGCGCAGATCGCCTTGGCACGGGTCTCACGCTCGAGCTTCTCGTCCTTGCGCTCGAACTGGGGCGGCGGGAAGAACACCGCCGCCTGTGGCCCCCTGCACGCTGCCCGGATCTGCCAGGATTCTTCGACGCGTTGTGCGCTCAAGGCATGTCCCCCTTTCGTGGCGGACCCTACAACTCGTCGTTCCCGGATACAAGGGTCAACTTTTGTTCACCTTCGCTTGACATAGCGAACAAACGCAGGTCAGAGCCGCCACGCACCGACCACGGTCGAGGGGACCGGCGAGAACGGTAGCCGGCGAATTGCGGGAAATGATCCGAATTACAACCGTGGTATTTCCGGTCCATCGAGCACCACGACTCGCGCCATTTCGACTCGGCTCGGAACCCCGAGGGCTGGCTACCCGTCGGCCGGGCGACGCTCGCGGTAGTCACGGGCCGCGCCGGTCTCGGGCTCGACCTCCAGCACCAGCCCCTCGATCCCCGTCACCCGCACCGCGTCGAGCTCGTCGATGGGCGTGGCCCGGTTGGTGAACGCCCGCCACAGCGCGCCGCGGATCTGCACCACACCGTCGGGGGCGATGGGGCTCACCGCCCGGCCCATCTCGCCGACCATCCACTCCCGTCCGATCGTGGGCGTCGAGAAGCGCGTGCGCACCATGGCCGGCATGCCGGCCAGGTAGGTCAGCAGCATCGCCACCACACCCACGGCGAGGGTCAACCACGACATCGAGACGCCGTCGTAGAGCACCAACGAGCCAGACACGAACAGCACCGTGCCGGCCGCGGTCCAGAACCGGGGAACACCCGTCTGCACGTCGACCGCGTAGGCGACCATCGACAGCACCAGCAGCGCCACGCCGACCGGCCGGACGGGCAGGACCGAGAGCCCGTAGCAGGCGAGCACGAAGCTCAGCGCGCCCACGACGCCGGCCACGCCCACACCGGCGGTGTAGAGCTCGAACACCAGCAGCGACAGGCCGGCGATGAACAACAGGTAGGCCACGGCGGGGCTGGCCACCGTGTGCATGAACTGGTCGAGCAGGCTGAGCTGGGTGAACACCACCAGGGTCACGGGCTCACGGCGCGTCTGGTCACCCTGGGAGACCTCGCGGGTCTCGAAGCCGGGGAGATCGACCACGAAGTCGCCGATGGTGGGGGCCTGTCCGGCGGTGATGCCGAGCTGCGCGGCTTCCTCGTCGTCGACCTCGTTGCCCTCGGTCACCACGCCGGCGTCCAGAGCGGCGCGGGCCTGGGGCGAAAGGCCGGCCAGGACCTCGGGGGACAGACCGTCCGCCGGCTCGTCACCACCGCCCAGCTCCGTCCCGGGGGCCATGCCGATGGTGTCGGCACCCAGCACCAGCCACGAGGCGTCGCCGGTGAGGCCCGATCCGCTGGGCCCGATCCACACGTGCACGGGCACCGTCGAGGCCTGCAGGCGCTCGACGAGGTCCGTCACGTCCTCGTCGGACACGACGACGCCGTCGCTGTTGACCCGCAGCACGAGCCCCCGCGCACCCGCCTCCTCCGCCTCGGTCACGGTCCGGTCGAGGTAGTCGGCCAGGACCGGATCGACCAGCCCCGTCACCTTGGCCACCACCACGAACCCCGCGTCGCCGGTCTGAGCCGGCGCAGCGGACGCGGCGCGACCGGCGCCGCCGACGAGGGCGAGGATCGCCGCCAGTGCGACGAGCAGCGCACCGGCAATGGGTAGTCTGCGCACCGAGCGCCTCCGAGGGGAGTGGGTTGGATCCTGCGCGGTTCTTCGCAGCATCTCGCGTCGTCATCGTGGCCGGGAAGGGCGGCGTGGGCAAAACGACCGTCAGCGCGTCGCTGGCCCGCGCCGCGGCCCGCTGCGGTCTCACGACCCTGGTCATCGAGGTGGAGGGCAAGAGCGGGTTGGCCACCCTGTTCGGGCAACCCCCGTTCGACTACGACGAGGTCGTGCTGTCCCCGGGAGGCGGTCCCGACGGGGCCAGCGACGTGCGGGCCCGGACCCTCACGCCGGACGACGCGCTCATCGAGTACCTCGAGGACCACGGGATGCACCGGATCTCGCGACGCCTGGCCTCCTCCGGTGCCCTCGACGTCGTGGCCACCGCAGCGCCCGGCATCAAGGACATCCTGATCCTGGGCAAGGTCAAGCAGCTCGAGCGCTCCGGCACCGCCGATCTGATCCTGCTCGACGCCCCCGCCGCGGGCCACGCCATCTCCTTCCTGCGCTCGCCCCGCGGGCTGCTCGACGCGGTGAGCGTGGGACCCATCCGCACCCAGGCCCAGGACGTGCTCGACCTGCTCGACGACCCCGCCCGCTGCCAGGTGCTGCTGGTGACGCTGCCCGAGGAGACCCCGGTCAACGAGCTGATCGAGACGGCCTACAGCCTGGAGGAGGACGTCGGCGTGAGCCTGGGCCCGGTGGTGGTCAACGGCCTCTATCCCGAGCTCCCGGGCCTCGGCACCGATCCCGAGGTGGCGGCGGGGGCGGCCGGAGCCCACCTCCTGCCCGGCGAGGGGGCCGAGCTGCGGGCCGCCGCCCAGTTCCGTCGGCACCGCATGGAGCTCCAGGCCGAGCAGCTGGCGCGGCTCTCCGGCGAGCTGCCCCTGCCCCAGATCCGGCTCCCCTTCCTGTTCACGGCCGACCTGGGCCCCGAACACGTCGACCTGCTGGCCCGCACGGCGCTGGCCGACATCGAGGCGCTCACCGAGCTGCCCGGCACCGCGGCCGTGGGCGCTCCCGGCGCCGAGCCCGGGGGCGCCCGATGAGCGCCACCCACCCGCCCACAGCCGCTCTGCTGCAGCTGGTGCGCGACGCACGGATCATCGTGTGCACCGGCTCCGGCGGGGTCGGCAAGACCACCACCGCGGCCGTGCTGGCGCTCGAGGGAGCGCGGCTGGGTCGGCGAGCCGTGGTGGTCACCATCGACCCCGCCCGGCGCCTCGCCGACGCACTGGGCCTGGAGGGCCTCACCAACACCGCGAGCCGCATCGACGGCCCGTGGCGGGGGGAGCTGTGGGCGCTCATGCTCGACACCAAGAGCACCTTCGACGACCTCGTCGTGAAGCACGCGGAGAGCCCCGAGCAGGCCGAGGGCATCCTCGCCAACCGCTTCTACCGCAACATCTCCGGTGCCCTGTCGGGCACGCAGGAGTACATGGCCATGGAGAAGCTCTACGAGCTGCACGAGGACACCGACTTCGACCTGATCGTCGTCGACACCCCACCCACCCGCAACGCCCTGGACTTCCTGGAGGCACCCCGACGGTTGACCCACTTCCTCGACCACAAGCTGTTCCGGATCATCATCGCCCCCACCCGCGGCGTGCTCCGGGCCGCCACCTACGCCGCGCAGACGTTCCTGCGCACGGTGTCCAGGGTCGTCGGCGGCGAGGTGGTCGACGACGCCATCACGTTCTTCCGGGCCTTCGAGGGCATGGAGCAGGGGTTCAAGGAGCGCGCCGCCAAGGTCATCGACCTGCTCACCCACGACGAGACCTCCTTCGTGCTGGTGACCGCACCCCGCCGCGACGTCGTCGAGGAGGCCACCTACTTCGCCACCAGGCTGGGCGAGGCCGACATCCCGGTCCGGGCGCTCATCGTGAACCGCATGCACCCGCACTTCTCGAGCGCCGCCCCGGGCGCGCTGCGGGAGCGGGCCCGCACGCTCGACCGCAGCGATCTGGGTGGGCTCTACGCCAACCTGGCCGACTTCGCCCAGGTGGCCGCCAACGAGGAGGCCCACCTCCAGGGCCTGTCCCAGCGGGTGGCGCCGGCACCGGTGTTCCGCGTGCCGTTCCTGCGCTCCGACGTGCACGACCTCGACGGGCTGGCCGAGGTCGCACGGCACCTGTTCCCCCACGACCTGCGGGCGGGCTGAGGATCACAGCAGTTCGTCGCGGGGCCGCAACAGGGTGTCGAGCGCCGCCTCGACCGAGTCCGTGACCGGCACGATGCGATCGAAGCCGGTGGTGTGGAGCAGCCGGGTCAGGGTGGGGCGGGTGCACACCACGCTGACCTCCCCGTCGGCCTCCCGTGCCCGGCGGATGCCGCCGATGAGCGCGCCCAACCCGGCGGAGTCCATGAACGGCACGTCGGAGAGGTCGATGAGCAGCCGGGGCCGCACCGACAGCTCGGCCAGCACCTCGCGGAACTCGGCCACCGTGTAGGCGTCGAGCTCGCCCACGGGCCGGCACAGCGTGTACGAGTCGTTCTCGGTGACATGGATCTCGAGCACGTGCACTCCCTCGGCGTGGCGCTGAGCGCGCATGGTAGGCGGTTGTCGATGGTCGACACCTGTCGGATAGCCTGCCCGTCGTGCCCACCGTGCTGCTGGCCACCGATGCCGACTGGATCTTCGACGAGGTCGAGGCCGCCCTGTCCGGGCCGGACCTCACCGTGTACCGGGTCCGGGCCGGCGCCGACGTGCTCCCGGCCCTCGACGAGGTGGAACCCGACCTGGTCATCCTCGATCTGCAGATCGGCAACATGGGGGGCATGGCCGCCTGCATGGCCATCCGCCACGAGGAGGCAGCCGACCGGATCCCCATCACGGCCGTGCTGATGCTGCTCGACCGGGCGGCCGACACCTTCCTGGCGCGCCGCTGCGAGGCCGACGGCTGGTTGATCAAGCCGCTCGACGCCTTCCGGCTCGCCAAGGCGGCCCGGATCCTGCTCGACGGGCAGAGCTACGTGGAAGGCGCCGAGGACGTCGAGGGCGCCAACGCCTGACGAGGTCGCCAACCGAGCCGTGTAGATTGGCGGCTCCCACACCGGGGTGTAGCGCAGTTTGGCAGCGCGCTTCGTTCGGGACGAAGAGGTCGTGGGTTCAAATCCCGCCACCCCGACAGCGAACAGGTCTGCTCCGTGCAGGCCTGTTCTCGCGTCCGGGCCACGGCGGTCCCGTTCACCTACGCTGCGCCCGTGCAGCTCGAGGAGTTCCAGCAGCTCATGGAGGAGCTCTACGGGGCGACCGACCGGGCCCGGGGCCTGCCGGCCACCGTGGCGTGGCTGTGCGAGGAGGTCGGCGAGCTGGCGCAGGCCGTGCGCAAGCACGACGACGCCGCGCAGCTGCACGAGCTGGGTGACGTGCTTGCCTGGTTGGCCTCGCTCGCCAACCAGCTCGGGCTGTCCCTCGAGGACGCGGCCCGCCGCTACGTCGAGGATCCCCCGCTCCCCTGATGCCCGACACCGTCCCGTCCGCCGACCCCACCGGCCACCCGTCGAGGGCGGGTCACCTGCTGGCCGTGCTCCAGCAGTTCCCGCCCGGTCCGACCACGGTCGGCTGTCTGGCGGTCGTCGCCGGCATCGGCCTGCTCGACTGGGTTGCGGGGCACGGCTTCGCCTCGTCCGTGCTGTACGTGATCCCGGTGGGGGTGGCCGCATGGGTGGCGGGCCAGCGCGCCGGCCAGCTGCTCGCCGTCGTGTCCGCCCTGGTCGGCTTCGCCGCCTCGCTGTTCGAGACCGACCGCCTGAGCGCCGCCATGTTGACCTTCAACGCCGTGTCCCGGGGCGGGCTGTACCTCCTCGTGGCCTGGCTCGTGTCCGGCCAGCGGGAACTGGTCGAGCGCACCCACGAGCTGGCGGCGCGGGACCCGCTGACGGGGCTGTTGAACCGCCGGGCCCTCGCCGAGCGCGCCGCACCCGTGCTGGCACAGGCGCGCCGCGAGCGGCTCCCCGTCACCGTGGCCTACGCCGATGTCGACCAGCTCAAGCTCACGAACGACCAGGGCGGCCACGGCGCCGGCGATCAGCTCCTGTCGGCCTTCGCCCACCTGCTCCGCCACGAGCTGCGGGCCAGCGACCTGGCGGCCCGGATCGGCGGCGACGAGTTCGCGCTGGTCCTCGTCGACGCCGACGAGGACGGCACCGCAGACCTGCTGGGGCGTCTGCACAGGGGCCAGGACGAGTCGGACCCGCCGCTGTCGGTGAGCTGGGGAGCGGTGGTCGTCCCCGACGGGGCGGTCGACCTGGAGCGCGCCCTCGACGCCGCCGACGCGTTGATGTACGAGGCCAAGCAGCGTCGCGACGGGCCCCGGATCGAGCTCAGCCCTGGAGCTCCAGGAGGCACTCCGCGATCTGGACCGCGTTGAGCGCCGCGCCCTTGCGGAGGTTGTCGCCCGACAGGAACAGCGACAGGCCGTGCGGGCGGGTGTCGTCGACGCGGATGCGCCCCACGTAGGTCGGGTCGGCCCCTGCGGCCACGAGCGGCGTCGGGAGGTCGACGAGCTCGACGCCGGGTGCCTTGAACAGCAGGCGTCGAGCGTCCTCCGGGGTGAGCGGCTCGGCGAAGGAGGCGTTGACGGCCAACGAGTGGCCCGTGTAGACGGGCACGCGCACGCACAGCGCGGAGACGGCCAGATCGGCCAGCTCCAGGATCTTGCGGCTCTCGTTGCGCAGCTTCTGCTCCTCGTCGGTCTCGTCGAGGCCGTCGTCGACGAGCTTGCCCGCCAGCGGGATGACGTTGTAGGCGATGGGAGCCGCGAACTTGTTCGGCGCCGGGTACTCCACGGCGTGCCCCGACATGGCCAGCGCCGGGGCCGCCTCGCCGATCTTGCGCACCTGCTCGTCGAGCTCGGCCGTGCCCGCCAGGCCGGCACCCGACACGGCCTGGTAGGTGCTCACCACCAGCGAGCGCAGACCCGCCGCCCGATCGAGGGGCTTGAGCACGGGCATGGCCACCATCGTCGTGCAGTTGGGGTTGGCCACGATGCCCTTGGGCAGCTCCCGGAGCACGTGCGGGTTCACCTCGGCCACCACGAGCGGCACGTCGGGGTCCATCCGCCACGCCGAGGAGTTGTCGACGACGACCGGGCCCGCAGCGGCGATGCGCGGCGCGAGCTCCCGGGACAGCGTCGCACCGGCCGACATCAACACGATGTCGAGTCCGCCGTAGTCGGCCTGGGCGGCGTCCTCCACCACGATCTCGGCGTCGGCGAAGGGCAGCCTGCGGCCGGCCGAGCGGCTCGAGGCGAACAGACGCAGCTCCGACACGGGGAACTGCCGCTCGGCCAGGACCGAGCGCATGACCCCGCCGACCTGACCGGTGGCTCCGACGATTCCGATGCGCATGGCGCGTCAGGGTACCGGCGCCCGGCGCCCGGGCGAAACGGGATCAGTCCGCCAGCACCGGGCCGTGCTCGAGCCGGAACGCGTCGTGCAGGGCCTGCACCGCGTCCTCCACCTGGTCCTCACGCACCACGCAGCTGACGCGGATGGCGCTGGTGGAGATCATCTCGATGTTGATGCCGTGGCCGCTCAGGGTCTCGAACACCTTGGCCGCCACGCCGGGGTGGGACTTCATGCCGGCGCCGATCACGCTCACCCGGGCGATGTCGGGATCGGTGAGCACCGAGGTGGCCCCCATCTCCTCCACCAGCTCGGCGCACGTCCGCTCGGCCGCGGCGGTGTCGGACCGGGGCACCGTGAAGGAGATGTCGGTCACCCCCGCCACCGAGACGTTCTGGACGATGAGGTCCACGTTGATGTCGTGCTCGGCCAGGGCGCGGAACAGCCGGGCGGCGATGCCGGGCCGGTCCGGGACGCCGGTGATCGTCACCTTCGTCTCGTCGGTGTCGTGCGTGACCGCCGAGACGATCGCCTGCTCCATGTCGTGGTCCTCCTTGGTGACCAGGGTGCCCGTCTCCCACGTGAAGGCCGAGCGCACGTGCAGGTCGACCCCGTGGGTGCGGGCGTACTCGACGGACCGCATGGCCGGCTTGGGGCACCCGTTGGCGGTCATCTCCAGCAGCTCGTCGAAGGAGACCCGCTCCATCTTGCGGGCGTTGGCGACGATCCGGGGATCGCTCGTGAACACCCCCGACACGTCCGTGTAGAGCTCGCAGATGTCGGCGCCCAGGGCGTGGGCCAGCGCCACGGCGGTCGTGTCGGATCCGCCGCGGCCGAGGAAGGTCACGTCGTGCGTCTCCCCCGCGACCCCCTGCGCCCCTCCCACCACCGGCACCCGGTCGGCGTCCACGGCGGTGCGGATGCGGTCCGGGCGCACCTCCACGATCTTGGCGTTGGTGTGGGTGGTGTCGGTGATGAACCCGGCCTGGCTACCGGTGAAGGAGTCGGCCTCGACCCCCAGGTCGTGCAGGGCCATGGCCAGCAGAGCCATCGCCTTGCGCTCCCCGGCCGTGATGAGCATGTCCATCTCGCGCCCCGGACGCGTCGTGGCCACGTCTCCGGCGAGCCGCAGCAGCTCGTCGGTCTCCTTGCCCATGGCGCTGATGACCACCACCACCCGGTTGCCACGCTTGCGGGTCCGGGCCACGTGGTCGGCCACGGCGCGGATGCGATCGGGATCGGCGACGCTGGTGCCACCGAACTTCTGCACGACGAGAGCCACGATCGCCAACCTAGCGGCCGCCGGCGCGCCCACAGGACCTGGCGGGACGGGTAGCGTCCTGCGCCGTGGCGAAGTCCCGGATCGAGCGCGAGAAGGAAGCCCGCAGGCAGCGGACGAGGAGCTCCGTGCGCGACGAGGCGCTGGCCCGGGCCCGGCGCCGCCAACGGCTCGTGGGCATCGGCGTGGTGGTCGGCGTCGTGGTCTTCGCCGTCGCGGTCATCGCCTTCGCGACCTCCGAGGACGACGACGCCCGGACCGCGACGGGGGACTCGAGCACCACGCTCACCTCCGTCGTCGAACCGGCCGGGGCGTCCACCACGGTCAACACGAACCCTCCGGCGGAGCTCCCCGAGCTCCAGCCGGGAGCGGTGCTCACCGGCGAGACGCCCTGCCCCGAACCCGACGGCAGCTCACCCCGGACCACCGGTTTCGCCGGCCCGCCGCCGCTGTGCATCGACCCCGCGAAGAGCTACGAGTTCACCATCCGCACCACCAAGGGCGACATCACCGGCCTGCTGTTCGCCGACTCGGCCCCGCAGACCACCAACAACTTCGTGGTGCTGGCCCGGTACCACTACTACGACGGCGCCCCGGTCACCCGGGTGGTGCCGAGGGGCTGGTTCGAGGTGGCCGACACCATCGTGAACCCCGACGGGTCGACGGCACCCGGCTACACCATCCCCGGCGAGGTGCCCGAGGGTGGGACCGTGGCCACGGCGCTGATGGTGGCCGCCGTCCCGGGCCCCGGCGGCGAGTCGGCCGGGAGCTTCCTCATCGGCACCGCCGACCAGGTGGTCAACGTCCCGCCGGAGGCCACCGCGTTCGGCCTGGTGACCGACGACCGGGTCGACCGGAGCGCACCGCCCGACGAGCAGCCCCGGGTGAGCAGCCTCATCGACAGCACCGGTACGGCCAGCGGCATGCCCGCGGAGGTCGTGACCATCACGTGGCCCTGGTGGGCGTGCTGTGGTTCCTGACCGGCCGGGACGGCGACGACGAGGCCGAGACGGCCACCGACGACACGTCGACCACCTTCGAGACGGTGACCACCACCGCACCGCTGGCGTCGGCCGCCGGGAAGCCGTGCGTCGCCGCCACGAACACGCCGCCCGCCGAGGGCAAGCCCACGGTGTCGGTGCCGGAGGGCCCTCCCCCGACCGAGCTGGTGATCGAGGACCTGACGGTGGGCGAGGGCGAGGCGGTGCCGGCCGGCGCCACCGTGACCGTGCACTACGTCGGGGTCTCGTGCTCGACCGGCGAGCAGTTCGACGCGTCGTGGGACCGGGGCGAGCCGGCCACCTTCTCGCTCGACTCGGTGATCCCGGGCTGGACCGAGGGCATCGTGGGCATGCAGCCGGGCGGCCAGCGCCAGCTGGTCATCCCACCCGACCTGGCCTACGGCAGCGCCGGCCGGCCGGGCATCGCGCCCGACGAGACGCTGATCTTCGTCGTGGATCTGGTGTCGATCGGCGACGCGACGGCCACGACGGTCGCGCCCGCCGCGCCCTGAGCCGACCCGCTCAGGCCGGCAGGTCCGCCAGCGAGGCCAGCTTGCCGTTGCGGTAGACGACCGGGTCGCCCACCCCTGCGGCGCGCCACGCGCCGTCGGTGCCCCGGATGACGGCCGTGGCTTCCGGCACCGCGACGACGGCGAGGTCGCGGGGCGCCAACTCCACGGTGCGGTGGATCTTCTCCGGTGACCAGGTGTTGCACGCCGGGATGACCGACACGCCGACGAGCAGGCCGAGGCCGACCGCGAAGGCGCCGCCCCGCGCATCCACCATCGGGTCGCACAGCACGTCCGCGCCGGCGGCGGAGCCGGCCAGCACGGCGCCACCGTGCCAGGCCTCCACCAGCGCCGCGTACAACGGCGTGTCCTTCAGCACCGAGCGCAGGTGCTGGGCCGACGCGCCGGCCAGGTAGACGAACCGCGCGGCCCGCACCACCTCGGCATGCTCCTCTGCCGACGCGTCGGAGCGGGTCAACACCGGAACCTCGCGCACCGTGGCGCCCAGCCCGTCGAACCACTCGACCGCCCGGGCGAGCAGCTTCGCCGGGTTCTCGTACGCGGAACCGGTGGGCAGCACGGCCACCTCGTTCCCGCCGCTGGCCTCCAGCAACGTGCGGTCGAAGGTGCAACCCGGCGACCACTCCCCACCACCGACCAGGGCCAGCACTCCGCTCATGGTGATCCTCCGTTCCGAGCCGCCCCGCTGCGGGCCGCTCCGTCTCCGTCGTCGAGGCGCAGCGTGTGCACCGCCCGCCCCCGGGCGAGGCGCCGCAGGGGCCACACCGCGGTGGCCACGTGGCGGTGGTCCAGGGCCGCGATGTCCAGGCCCGCGGCTCGCACGGTGCCGGGGACGTCGCGGTGCAGGTGGCACCCGCGCACCGCCGGGTGGGCCGAGGCGAGGCTCGCCGCCGCCAGCGCGGCCAGGCCCGGCTCGGCGGACGGTTCCACGAAACGGACCTCGCCGTCGTCGGCGAGCACGTGCACGATCCCCCGCAGCGTCCCGAACAGGTCGGCGTGGTCGACGAGATCGGCGACCGACAACACCAGGTCGTAGCGCTCGTCCGGCGCCGGGCGGGGCTCGGCGCGCCGGGCGGCGCGGACCGCGTCCTGCACGACGGCCCGGGCGGCGGGCTCACCCAGGTCGAGCACGCGACCCGACGCACCGACCGCCATCCCCTCCCCGGCACGGGCCAACGCCACCCGGACGGAGGCGGGCCAGCGAGCGACGGCAGGGGAGGTCACGACGCTCAACCTATCGGGACCCCGGCACCCCGACCGTCCTTTGGCACGGCGGGAGGGCCTCTCGGTAGGGTTCGCGCATGACTATCAAGAAGGTTGGCATCGTCGGCTCGGGGATCATGGGTTCGGGCATCGCCGAAGTGGCGGCCAAGAGCGGGCACGAGGTCGTGATCCGCTCCCGGCAGCGGGCCACCGCCGACGGCACGCTCGCCATGCTGGAGAAGTCGCTCGACAAGCAGGTCGACAAGGGCAAGCTGGAGCCCGCCGACCGCGACGCCACGCTGGGCCGTCTCAGCGCCACGTCCCAGCTCCACGACCTGGCCGAGTGCGACCTCGTGATCGAGTCCGTCGTCGAGGACCTGGCCACCAAGCGCGAGCTGTTCAACGAGCTCGACAAGGTGGTCAAGGAGGGCGCCATCCTGGCCACCAACACCTCGACCCTGTCGGTCATCGACATGGCGATGGAGACGCACCGCCCCGAGCTGGTGTGCGGCGTGCACTTCTTCAACCCGGCCCCGATGATGAGCCTCGTCGAGCTGGTGCCCACCCTGCTCACCTCCGAGGAGACCCTCGAGCGGGTCCGGGAGTTCACCGTCGAGTGCGGCAAGGACCCGGTCACGGTCAAGGACCGCGCCGGCTTCATCGTGAACAAGCTGCTGTTCCCCTACCTGAACAACGCCGTGCGGATGTACGAAGAGGGCATCGCCTCCAAGGAGGACATCGACACCGCCATGCGGGGTGGCTGCAACTTCCCCATGGGGCCGTTCGCGCTGCTCGACCTCGTGGGCCTCGACACCTCGGTGTCGATCATGGACGCCCTGTACCAGGAGACCCGCGACCACAACTACGCGCCGGTCGCGCTGCTGCGCCGGATGGTCGCCGCCGGCCTGCTGGGCCGCAAGTCGGGCAAGGGCTTCTACGACTACGAGCGCAGGTAGCGCAGGTAGCGCAGGACGCACGACAGGGTGCGCATCGAGCCGCCGCCCTCACGCTGGCAGTTCCCCGACCCCGACACCGCCGACGAGTACGGCGTGGTCGGGGTCGGTGCCGATCTGGAGCCCGGCACCCTGCTCGCCGCCTACCGGGCCGGGCTGTTCCCCATGCCCCTCGGCCGGCGGGGTCGCATGGCCTGGTGGTCACCGGACCCGCGGGGCGTGCTCCCCCTCGACGGCCTGCGCGTCAGCCGGTCGCTGAACCGGTCGCTGCGCCGCTACGAGGTGCGGGTGGACACCGCCTTCGTCGACGTGGTCCGGGCCTGTGGGGCGCCCCGTCGGGACGGCGGATGGATCACCCTGGCCATCGTCGAGGCCTACGCACGGCTGCACGAGCTGGGCTGGGCCCACAGCATCGAGTCCTGGTCGCCGGCGGGCGAGCTCGTCGGCGGGCTGTACGGCGTGTCGATCGGCGGACTCTTCGCCGGCGAATCGATGTTCTCCCACGCCACCGACGCCTCCAAGGTGGCACTGGTGGCGCTGGTGGAGCTGCTGCGCGACGGGGACGCCACCCTCCTCGACGTGCAGTGGACGACGGATCACCTGGTGACCCTGGGGGCGATCGACGTGCCGCGGGCCGAGTACCTGCGCCGGCTGCACCTCGCGGTCACGCTGCCCGTCGACCCCTTCGCCCCGTGAAGGCTCCGGTCAGCGCAGGGCGTCCTCCACGAAGAGGACCGGCAGGATCGCTCCGTCGCTGAGGCGACGGACGCGGTAGCGGCGGCGACCCACGCCGCTCAGGATCTCCGCCACCTCGAACCCGGAGCACCAGGAGCCGTCGAATCGGTTCTGGACCTGCACCGGATCCCCCGCCGACAAGGGACCCTGGCTCACCGGCGCCGCACCGCCGACCACCCGTTCCATCACTGCGGTCATGACGATCCCTCCAATAAGTGGTTGCTTATTCAGGAATCATAGTTCGTCTTTCGTGTTTGTCAACCTCCCCGGTGCCGAGTCGCCAGCGTGACAGGAACCACCCCGACGCGGGACCATGAAGCCATGGCCGACCCGACGCTCCCCACCCGTGACAAGCCCTGGATGATGCGGACCTACTCGGGCCACAGCACCGCCAGGGCCTCCAACGAGCTCTACCGGACCAACCTCGCCAAGGGCCAGACCGGCCTGTCCATCGCCTTCGACCTGCCCACCCAGACGGGCTACGACGCCGACGATCCCCACGCCATCGGCGAGGTGGGCAAGGTGGGCGTGCCCGTGGCCCACCTCGGGCACATGGCCCAGCTGCTCGACGGCATCCCGCCGGGCGAGATGAACACCTCGATGACCATCAACGCGCCGGCGGCCTGGCTGCTCGGGCTCTACGTGGCCAACGCCGAGAACCAGGGCGTGTCGTCCAAGGCCCTGCGGGGCACCACGCAGAACGACATCGTCAAGGAGTACCTGTCGCGGGGGACGTACATCTTCCCGCCGGAGCCCTCCAAGCGGCTGATCGTCGACATGATCGCCTTCTGCTCGGAGTGGATCCCCAAGTGGAACCCCATGAACGTGTGCAGCTACCACCTGCAGGAGGCAGGGGCCACGCCGGTGCAGGAGATCGCCTACAGCCTGGCCACCGCCATCGACGTGCTCGACGCGGTGCGCGACTCCGGTCAGGTGTCCGAGGAGCGCTTCCCCGCCGTCGTGGCCTCCATCTCCTTCTTCGTGAACGCAGGCATCCGCTTCGTCGAGGAGATGTGCAAGATGCGGGCCTTCACCGAGCTGTGGGACCGCATCACCCTCGAGCGCTACGGCGTGCAGGATCCCAAGCTGCGCCGCTTCCGCTACGGGGTGCAGGTCAACTCGCTCGGGCTCACCGAGGCCCAACCCGAGAACAACGTGCAGCGCATCGTGCTCGAGATGCTGGCCGTGTCGCTGTCCCGCAACGCCCGGGCCCGCTCGATCCAGCTGCCGGCGTGGAACGAGGCGCTGGGCCTCCCCCGCCCGTGGGACCAGCAGTGGTCGCTGCGCATGCAGCAGGTGCTGGCCTTCGAGACCGACCTGCTCGAGTACCCCGACCTCTTCGACGGCTCCCACGTCGTCGAGGCCCGCACCGCCGAGCTGATCGAGGGTGCGCAGGCCGAGCTCGACGACGTGCTGGCCCTGGGCGGCGCCTTCGCCGCCATCGAGGAGCTGAAGGGGCGACTGGTCAAGTCCCACACCGAGCGCATGCGCCACATCGAATCGGGCGAGCTGACCGTGGTCGGCGTGAACGCCTTCACCGAGACCGAGGTCTCCCCGCTGGGCGGCGAGGAGAACATCCTGAAGGTCGACCCCGCCGTGCACGACCACATGGTCGCCGACCTGGCCGCCTGGCGGGCCGAGCGGGACGAGGACGCGGTCGAGCGCTCCCTCGAGGAGCTGCGACGGGCCGCCGAGACCGGCACCAACATCATGCCTCCCACCATCGACCTGGCCCATGCCGGTGGTACCACCGGGGAGTGGGCGGGTGTGCTGCGCGAGGTGTTCGGCGAGTACCGCGCCCCCACCGGCGTGGCCGCGGCGGTCGGCGTCGGCGGCGTCGCCTCCCTGGCCGAGCTGGCCGACCGGGTCAAGGAGCTGCCGGGCGGTCCGCCCCGGTTCCTCGTGGCCAAGCCGGGCCTCGACGGCCACTCCAACGGCGCCGAGCAGATCGCGGTGGCCGCCCGCGACGCTGGCATGGAGGTCATCTACCAGGGCATCCGCCTCACGCCCGAGCAGATCGCGGCCGTCGCCCGCGACGAGGACGTGGACGTCATCGGCCTGTCCATCCTGTCGGGGAGCCACCTCGAGCTCGTGCCCGAGGTGGTGCGGCTGGTCCGCGACGAGGGCGTCGAGGCCCCCGTCGTCGTGGGCGGCATCATCCCCGAGGACGACCGGCCGGCGCTGCTCGAGCGGGGTGTGGCCGCGGTCTACACCCCCAAGGACTTCGAGCTGGGCCGGATCATGACCGACATCGTGGACCTGGTGGCCGCCGGGCGAGCGTAGGAGAAAACCCGCACCGGCCCCCTTGATTACCACCCGGTCCCTCCGATGGATGCGGGTGGACCGTCGAGCCGTGGTGGGGCTGATCATCGTGGTCCTCGGTCTGGCGCTGGGTGCGGCCGCCGTGGCCTGGGACGCCGTCACGCTGGCCGTCATCGCCGCCGCCGTCACGCTCGTGGCGGGCGTCGCCGTCTGGCGCATCGTCGGTCTGCTGCGACGAGCCGACCGGCGCATCGAGGAGCTCACCGAGCAGGTCAGCGAGCTCGAGACCACCGTCGAGCAGGAGGCGAAGGCCCGCCAGGACGTCGAGAACCAGCTCTCGTCACGGATCCAGCTCACCGCCATCCGCAAGGCCACCCAACGCGACGCCCTCACCGACGACGCCACCGGCCTGTGGAGCGAGGGCTACTTCACCGTCGCCCTCGACGCCCGCATCGCGGCGGCCCGACGCAACCTCAAGCCGGTGGCGATCGTGCTGATGGAGGTCGTCGAGGGGCTCGGCACCGGCCGGCCACGACCCGCCGTGCCGGCGAAGGTGGCCGGTCACATCCTGCGCACCATCCGGGAGTCCGACACCGCCTGCCGGCTCATGGACGGTGGGTACGCCCTGATCCTGGAGGACACCGCCGAGACGGGTGCCATCTGGACGGTGGAGCGCATCCGCAGGGCCCTGACCGACGACGGTCCGGCGCTGACGATGTGGGCCGGCGTGGCGTGCTATCCGGCCCACGGCTTCTCCACCGACGAGGTCCTCGACCGCGCCGACCTGGCCCTGGACATGGCCCGGGAGTGGCGCCAGGACCGCATCGAGGTCGCCACCGCCGTCGAGTAGCCGCCGGGGGCTACGCCTCGTCGAGCTCGGCGCGCACCTCGGCGTCGTCCGCGCCCAGCGGCCGACCCGCCCACCGGATCCGACCGGGGGTGGCGGAGAGCCGGGCGATGAGACCCTGCATGGGCACACCGTCGACGTCCACGACCGCCTCACGGGCCCGGTAGTGGGGGTCGGCGGCGATGTCGGCCATGGTGTACACGGGTGCCGCGGCGGCGTGCGCCCGTTCGAAGGCCGCCAGCACCTCGTCGAGCGACCGTTGCGCACACCAGGCCGAGACCAGCTCGTCGAGCTCCCCCCGGTGCTCGACGCGGCCGGCGAAGCTGCGGAACCGCTCGTCGTCCCCCGCCCCCACCAGGTCGAGCACGCGACGCGCCACCGACTCCGCCGAGGTGGACACCGCCACCCACCGTCCGTCGCCGCAGCGGTAGGTGTTGCGCGGCACCGTGTAGGGGATGCCCGAGCCGAGCCGGGGTTGGAGGTACCCGCTCAGGGCGTGGGCCGACACCAGGGGACCCATGAGATGGAACAGCGACTCGAGCAGGTTGACGTCCACCACCTGCCCCACGCCGGCGTGCACCGCGACCAGCGTGGCGAAGGCGGCCACCAGCGCCGTCACCTCGTCGGTGAGGGCGATGGGGGGCAGCAGCGGCGGTCCGTCCGGCTCACCGTTGATGGCCGCGAAGCCCGACAGGGCTTCGGCCAGCGTGGCGAACCCGGGCCGCGCCGCGTAGGGCCCGTCCTGGCCGAAGCCGCTCACCCGGGTGATCACCAGACGCGGGTTGCGTGCCAGCAGGTCGTCGGGCACGAGGCCGAGCGCCTCGAGCTTGCCGGGCCGGAAGTTCTCGACCAGCACGTCCGCGGTGTCGATGAGCCGTCGCACCAGCGCCAGGTCGGTGGGGTCCGTCAGGTCGGCGACCATGCACCGCTTGCCCCGCCCGGCCAGCTTCCAGAACAGCGTCACGTCGTCGCGGGGATCGCGCCACCCCATGGCCCGCAGGGTGTCTCCCCCGTCGGGTCGCTCGACCTTGACCACGTCGGCGCCGAAGTCGGCCAGGTAGCGGGCGCACCCCGGCCCGGCGAGGACCGTCGAGAGGTCCACCACCCGCAGGTCGGCCAGGGGCGCCGCGGGTCCGCTCATCCGGCGGCGCTCACGCGCCCGGGAAGGCGTCGAAGCCGGCCGGGAGCGGTCCCCGTCCGGTCAGGGCGCGGATCACCGACGCCGTCACCGTGCCCGCACCCGTGGCGGCCAGCAGATCGGCGAGCACCCGCAACGTGACGCAACCCGCCGGCTCGGGCACGTCGGCCGCCCGCCCCAACGCGGCGCACAGGTCCGCGGTGTGCACCGTGACCTCCACCACCCGGGTGGCCAGGTAGTCGGCGAAGGGCATGACGCCGGCCGGCGTGCGGAAGGTGGCGTCGTCGGAGGACGTGGCCAGCAGATCCAGCACCCGGTCGACCCGCGCCGTGAGGGCGCCGGACGGATCGTCGCCGAGCGCCGCGGCGTCCTCCCGGGCCCGTTGGGCGACCGCGGCGTGCACGGCGCCGGGCTCCCCACCCGCACCACCCAGCATCTGCTCGTAGTACTCGGTGGCCGTGGGCACCTCGACGACGAGGCCGGGTTCGGCCAGGTACTGCTCCACCGTCGAGAACGCCCGCCCGGCATGCGCGGCGAGCTCCCGCACGGACCACTCACCGAGACCCGGCAGGTCCCACTGGGTGGGCCCGACGAGGCGCAACGTGTCGACGTACCACGCCGCCCCCACCCGGTACGCCTCGCGGACGTCCAGCCGGTCGCTCACGGCAGCCTCCTGCTCATCGTCGGGGCCAGATCGGGAAGCAGCGGTCGTGGAGCTCGCCGAAGGCGTACCCGAAGTAGGCGCCGTCGTACATGGCCCGGGTCCGGTCGGTCCACACCAGCGCGTCGGGTGTGGAGATGCGCCGCATGACCTGCAGGATCCCGCCTTCGTACACCCGGTACTCGGCCCAGGCCCCCGGGAAGTCCTTCACGCAGGCCACCTCGACCCAGGGCGTGTCACCCGTCAGCCCGAACCGGCGGACGCGGTTGCGGTGGGTGTGCCCCGCGAAGTACCCGAGGATGCCGTGGCGGGCAGCCACCACCTCGATGAGCCGCTCGGAGTCGTCGGGGTTGATCCCGAAGTACCCCTCCTGGCGGACGTTGGACTCCGGACTCCACACGTGGTGGTGGCCCAGCACCAGGATCGGGTCCTCGGCCTCCGCCGCCAGGTCGTGCAGGACGCGCAGGGTCTCGCCCGTCACCTGCCCGGTGGCATGACCGGGGATGCTCGTGTCGATGACCGCCAGCGTCACCCCCGGAAGCCCCACCACGAAGGGAGCGTCGGCCGCGAACGTCGCGCCGTGGTAGGCGTCGTGGTTCCCCCGCACGTGGAAGAGCCGCTCCCCGAACGCGCCCTCGTAGTACTCCAGGAACTCGCGGTACTCGTCGTCGGTGCCGTTGCTGGTCAGGTCGCCCTTCACGACGACCGCGGCCAGGTCGCGCTGCTCCATCTCGTGGATGGCACCCCGGTTCATCGTGATCGGGTAGGGCTCGTCGCCGTCCGCCACGCCGAACACGGGGCCGGTCTCCATCCCGTCGATCAGCCCGCACTCCACCTCGCCGAAGTGCACGTCGTTGACCGTGCCGAAGGTGCACAACAGCTCCCCGGCGGGGCGGGGCAGGGTGCGGAACACGAACCCGTCGTACTCGTAGACGGTGTCGGGCTCGAGGCCGTCGTAGACCCGCACCTCCGACCCGTCGTGGACCACCGCCTCGTCGTCGGCGACCGTCGTCAGCTCCACGGATCCCCCCCTCGGCAACGTCAGGGCCGGTCGCGGCGGGTGGGGATGGGCTTGGTCCACCACCGTCCCGAGAACCGCCACCGGGAGGGCTCCTCCGGTGACGAGGCGACACCGGCGCGCGGGATGGCGAGCTCGAGGGCGGCCACGATGGCGACGGCCTCGTCGTCACCGGGCTCGGGCAGGATGCCCAGGGGCTGTGGCGCGGCCGGTGCATCGCTCGTCATCGCCCGAACGCTAGCCAACACCCCGACATCGGGGCGAACCGTCGCCACTACGCTCCCAGCGGTGGATGCCACGCTGCGCTCCTACGGTTGGGACGACCGCTGGTCGACCCTGTTCGCGTCGTACGCCGACGCCGACACCCGGCCCGGGCGCATCGCCCGCGACGACCGTGCCCTGCCGCTGGTGGCCACCGACCAAGGCCTGGTCCACCTGCCCGTGCGCCGCGACGTCGGCCCGCTCACGGTCGGCGACTGGGTGGCGGTCGAGCGAGGTGAGGTGATCGTCGGCGTGCTCGAGCGGCG
>JALOLF010000151.1 GCA_025456085.1 Acidimicrobiales bacterium | reverse complement strand
AGCGTCCTCGCCGAGCGCGGCGGACCATCGCGCCTGGCCCGAGGGGCGCTAGCGTGCGCCGCGAATCGAAGGAGGGCTCGTGCCGTACCAGCTGGGCATCGATCTGGGGACCACCTACACCGCCGCCGCGGTGGCGCGCGACGGGCGCACCGAGATCGTCAACCTGGGCAACCGGTCCGCCTCGATCCCGTCCCTCGTCTTCGTGCGCGACGACGGCGAGATGCTGGTCGGCGAGGCCGCCGCCCGACGGGCCACCAGCGAGCCCGAGCGAGTGGCCCGGGAGTTCAAGCGCCGCCTCGGCGATCCGACCCCGATCCTGCTGGGCGGCACGCCCTACGGCACCGACGCCCTCATGGCCGCAGTGTTGCGCCACGTCGTCGACACCGTGTCCCGGCTCCAGGGCGAGGCCCCCGAGCGCGTCGCGATCTGCCATCCGGCCAACTGGGGGCCGTTCAAGCTGGACCTGCTCCAGCAGGCGGTCCGTCGGGCCGACCTGGGGTCGGCCGAGCTGCTCACCGAACCCGAGGCCGCCGCCATCCACTACGCCGCCCAGGAGCGCGTCGAGCCCGGCGAGGTCGTCCTCGTCTACGACCTCGGCGGCGGCACCTTCGACGCCGCGGTGCTGCGCAAGACCGCCGCCGGCTCAGGAGTCGGGTTCGAGGTCCTGGGCGAACCGGAGGGGATCGAGCGACTCGGCGGTATCGATTTCGACGAGGCCGTCTTCGGCTACGTCCGCGGCTTCATCGCCCCCCAGTTGGCCGCGCTCGACCCCGACGACCCGACCGTGCTCGCCGATCTGGCCCGCCTCCGTCAGGAGTGCACCGACGCCAAGGAAGCCCTCTCCTCGGACAGCGACGCCAGCATCCCCGTGTCGCTCCCCGGCGTGCGGAACGAGGTCCGCATCAGCCGCGCCGAGCTCGAGGACATGATCCGCGCCCCACTGGCCGACACGATCGCCGCCCTGCACCGCGCGCTGCGCAGCGCCGGGCTGGAGCCGGCACAGGTGTCACGGGTACTGCTGGTGGGCGGATCGTCGCGGATCCCGCTCGTCTCGGAGCTCGTCGGGCGCGAGCTCGGTCGACCCGTGGTGGTCGACGCCCATCCCAAGCACGCCATCCCCCTGGGCGCCGCCGAGTGGGCCGCCGCCACGTCCGGCTCCGTCGCTCCCCCTGCGACACCGACGCCCCCACCGGCCGCACCGGTCGTGCCTTCTGCGCCCGCCGCCGCACCGCCGGCCGCTCCCCCCGTCCCCACACCGCCGCCCGCCGCCGCACCGCCCGTCGCTGCCCCCACGCCCCCGCCGGCCACGCCGCAGGTGGCCGCCGCGGCAGCCGCGGCGCCGCCGGCCGGCGGCCCGCCTCCGGTACCGGGCCTGGCGGCCCCGGCACCTGCGGCACCTGCGGCACCTGCGGCACCCGGGGCACCCGCACCGACCGGCGGGTCCCGGACGCCGCTGATCATCGGTGGCGTCGTGGCCGTCGTCGCGCTCATCGCCCTGGTGGCCGTGTTCGCCCTGGGCGGAGGCGGGGACGACGGGGACGACACGATCGCCATCGATGCCGTGGACTGCCCGCCGGAGGACCGGCCGTCGGTATGCATCGTCGGGGTCCGCAACGAGGGCGGCGAGGTCCTGGCCGACTTCCGTCGACAGGGCAACGTCGAGCTCGAGCGCTCCACGGATGCCGCCCATGCCGAGTTCTTCTTCTCCGACGCCCCCTCGACCACCCAGATCTGGGGCAACCAGTCGCCGTTCGAGTGGACCGGCACGCTCGACATCACGGCGACGCGCCAGCTCTGCGTGGTCGTGATCGACGCGGACGGCTCCGAGTTCCCCAACTCCGGCAACTGCGCCGACGTCCCACCGAACAGCTGAGCGGCGCTGGGGGCTCACCCTTCGCCCCCGGTCCGTCGAGTCGATCGCGCCATTCGCTCCGGTTGGTTGCCGCCCACCTAGCATCTCGTCGGCCTTCGTGGCCACTCGGGCACCACACAGACAGCGACCGTTCGCACAGGAGCACGACCTGACGCAGGCGGGTCCTTCCATCCTCCACAAGGCGGGAGCGGGTGCGCTCGCGCTCGCCGCGCTGGTCGCCAGCGCGGGCGTGGCACAGGCACAGGAGTTCCTTCCCCAGATGTCGTACCCCGCCGTCGTGGAGCAGGGCCAGACCTTCACCCTCAGCGGGACCGACTGCGTGGGTCGGGTTGCCGGCTCGTTCGAGGACGGTAGCGACTGGTCCGACCTCGACCTCGTCGCCAACGGCAGCTGGAGCGTGGAGCTCACCGTCGCTGCCGACGCGCCGATCGGCGAGTTCGACTGGGACATGCAGTGCATCAACGATGCGGGCAACCCCCGCTACCCGTTCTCGTCCATGGAGATCGTGCCTGCCGGGACGCTCGAGACGACGACCACCACGACCACCACGACCGTGACGCCGACATCGCCCGTGCCGACCTCAGCCGCCGCACCCACGACGGCCAAGGCGAGGCCCACGACTGCCCTGCCGTCCTACACCGGCTGAGCCCTCCCACCTCGCTCGCCCGCTGCGGGAGCACCGGAGCCGGCGCGACACCGAGCTAGCTGCGCTTCTCGCGTGCCTTCTCCTCGTCGACGGGTCTGGTCGTACGCACGTACGCCAGGCACCGGTGGTCGTCGGTGGTCCGAGATCGCCCGGGCCACCCGACACCCCTGACCTCGTTGCGGCACGACGCGCACCAGCGACGCCCGGAAGCGGCGCCAAGCGGGATCAGCCAGCAATCATCGACAGTCACCCCTTCCTTGCCTAGCCTACGAAGATGACTTGGCAACGAGTGGTCGGGTCACCACGGGTGGGGGCGGTGTCCGTCGTCCCCGCCGTGGTCCTGGTGGTGGCTTCGATGCTGGTCTTCGCGGCACCACCTGCAGAGGCCGTCGTGGCGACGCCGCTGCCGTACTGCTCCACCTACACGCCCTTCACCGTCGGCGACACGTTGACCACCGAGTGCGCGCCGAACCTGCGAAGCACCCCGTCCGGGGAGTACGTCCCGCTGCTGCGCTACGACATCACCGCCAACGGGGTGTTCACCCCCGACAGCGACGTCCCGATCCCGGTCACCATCACCATCATCCCGCTCAACCTGCCCGTGCCCATCGGCAACTACAACCCCGGGTGGACGGACTGCTTCGGCGACGGGTGCCCCGCCCAGCAGCAGGGCTTTCCCCAACGGGGCTTCATCCGCACCCCCGACGAGTTCGGCAACCTGACCGGCCCGTTCCGTCGCACCGGGCAGTTCGGGTGGCGGCTGAGCCAGGTCCCGGGCCAGTCGCTCGGCTGCTACCGGCAGTTGAGCTGCAACTACGAGTTGCGGTTCCTCGAGGGCTACTCCGACGACGACGGCACGTGGGTCGCCACGCTCGACGCCCCCCAACAGGTCCTGCTCGACATGACGACCGGTTTCGCGCCGCTGGCCTTCAACGAACGCCAGCCGGCCACCGCGCCCGTCGCCCGTTTCACCGCGACCGACCAGGGCAAGCGCACGTTCCGGTTCGATGCCTCGACCAGCACCGACACCATCGTCGAGTACCGGTGGAAGTTCGGCGACGGCGAGGAACTGGTCACCGCCGATCCGGTCGTCGACCACGTCTACCGGAGTCCGGGCCCCAAGACGGTGTCCCTGCAGGTCGTGGATGCCGCCAACAACCCGTCGGCCGAGATGAGCAAGGTCATCGAGGTGCCCGGCATCCTGGTCAACGCCATCGGGGATGGCGCCCGGGCGCCCGATCGACCCGGCTGCGACACCGGCCAGCAGCTCGACAACGGTGACGCGGAGTGCACGTTGCGGGCGGCGATCGAAGCCCTGAACGCCGGCGAAGGCGACACCGTGGAGTTCGACCTGCCCGACGGCGCCGGCCCGATCGAGCCTGCGAACCCCCTCCCGAAGGTGACCGCGGACGACGCCACCATCGACGCCGCCACCCAGGACGCCGACCCCGTGGTGCTCCGCGGTCACGGGCTGGCCTTCGAAGGAGCGGAGCGGGCCACGCTGCGAGGGCTCACCCTGCTCGGCGGCGGCACCGCGATCGACCTGTCCAACAGCCCCGACGCCACCGTCGAATCGACCCGCATCGGCGTCGCCCCTGACGGCAGCGTCGATCTCCCCACCTCCGCGATCGTGATCTTCGACTCCCCCCGTACCCGACTGGGCGGCTCAGCAGAGGCCGCCAACGTCGTGGCCGCCTCCGACACAGGCATCCTCGTCGCCAGCAGCGCGGGTGCGAACAGCAACGACGTCCGCATCGAGCACAACCTCATCGGCGTCGATCGCGACGGTCGCCGCCTCGCCGGAGACGGCACGGGCGTGTTCGGCTTCGGTGTCACCTCTTCCACGGCGAAGCGGCTCCAGGTCCTGGACAACACGATCGCCGGCTGGGACCTCAACGTCGCGTTCACCGGCCAGAACGTGGAGGGAGCCCGACTGGAGGGCAACCGCGTCGGCACGGATCCTTCGGGAACGACCACCGTCGGTCAGGCGACCATGAACGTGCGGGTCGATGCCGCCCCGGCGGTGGTGATCCGCAGCAACGTCATCGCCGGCGCCCGCAACGACCTCCAGGTGGCGGGGTCGTTGCAGATCCGCGTCCAGCAGGTCGATGGCAAGACGACCTTCGAGTACGTGCAGCCCGGCGGGTCCCTGCTCAGTCGCCCGCCGACAGCGACGGGAGTGGTCATCGACCGCAACCGCGTCGGACTCCTCGCGCCCACCACGTCGGCACCCTCCACCGGGGTCGCGATCTTCGCGGACGCCAGCGACACCACCGTCACCGGCAACATCGTCGGTGGACACGCACGGGCCGAGATCCGAGCCCACGGCACAACGAGGACGACGATCACCGGCAACGACGTGGGTGCCGCATCGGTGGGGCTCGCCGAGGTGGCCATCGAGGTCCGCGGAACGACCGACTCCACCGTTCGACGCAACACGGTCGGGACAGCACGTCGCGGCATCGCCATCGCCGATTCCGCCACCGGACTCGTGGTGCGCGACAACGTCATCGGCCTCGACGACAGCGGTGGGCCCCGACCGGTCGAGCTGGGGGTCGCGGTCGGGCCCGGCGCGGGTGAGGTGACCATCGGGCCTGCGAACACCATCGCGAACGCCTCGATCGCCGCGGTGCAGGCGGACCGGCGCAGCGTCGTGACCGGCAACCTGCTCGGCAACGCCTCGACCGGTCCCAACGCCGTCGGTCTCGACCTCAACGCTGACAGCACGGTGAGCCGCAACACCATCACCAACAGCACCGCAGCAGGCGTCGATGTGGCCACCGGGGCCGTCGTGACCCTGCGGTCGAACGCGATCTACGGCACGGCGTCGAAGGTGGGCATCCAGGGCGCGCCCGCTGCACCCGATGTGGCTGGCGCCGCCCGAGTCCAGCGCGGCACCTCGCTGCGCACCTGGCTCGTGCTCACGGGGCTGCCCACGACCGGAGCCGGCACGATCGAGGTCTTCGGCAACACGGGCTGTGACGACCCGGAAGGACGGGTCCCGCTGTTCCTCGTGGCGCCCGTTCCCGGCTCGTCGACCCGGGTCATCCCCATCCTGGGTCGAGGCACCCTCACCGGGCTCACGGTGACCTACACCGCCATCGACGGACGCACCTCGGTCTTCTCGGACTGCGCACTCGCCGAGGAGCGCCCGGACTCCGACGGCGACGGCATCCCCGACCTCGTCGAGAACGCTGCGCCGCGTCCAGCGGGCACGAACCCCGAGGTGGCGACCTTCGTCGCGGACAACGACCGGTGGGTGTCCGTCGTGGCGCCACAGGGCGCCGCGGTGCGCGATCTGTCCATCGTCGACGACCCTGATCCGCAAGGGCACCAAGGGACGGACCTGCCCTTCGGCGTGTTCGACTTCAGCATCGACGGGATCGCAGCCGGATCCTCGGCGAAGGTCTCGATCGTGCTCCCCGCGGATGCTCCGGTCTCGTCGTGGAAGAAGTACGGGCCGACCACGCCGACGACGCCTCCGCGATGGTGGGACTTCTCCATGGACCTCTTCACCGGCACCGGAGCCACCGTGGGCACCGCCGACGTCGCCGGGTACGGCATCTCGAAGCTGGTCAGCCTGAACCTCGTCGACGGCGGGCGCGGCGATGAGGACTTCCTGGCCAACGGAACCATCCGCGATCCCGGCGCCCTGTACCAGACCGACGATCCCCCGCCGACGGTGCCACCACCGGACGACGCCGACCCGGCGCCGGTAGCCGCCGCGCCGCCAGCGCCGTCAGCGCCGGTGGCATCGACCAGTGGCAAGCTGCCGGCGACGGGCGCTGACGCGCTCGACCTCCTCTCGGTGGCCCTCGCCCTGCTGGCGCTCGGAGGGGGGCTGGTGGCGACGTCCGCCGGTCCACGCCGCCGTCGACGGGCCGCGCTCAGCGGGTGGCGTGCCGGCGAAGGCTCGTGGCAGGGGCGCCCCTCCTCACGCCACCGCCGTCGCTTCGAACTCGACCAGCACACCCGGCATGGCCAGCCGGCTGACCTCCAGGAGTGACCCGGTGTAGCGACAGCCGGCGAGAGCCAACCGCTCGGCCATGACACCGTAGTGCTCGAAGAAGAGGTCGATGTCGGTGACGTAGATGTTGAGCCGCACCACGTCGGCCAGGGTCAGATCGCCGGATCGCAGCACGGTCTCGACGTTGTCGAGGGCCAACAGGATCTGCGCGGCCATGTCGCCGCCGTGTTGGGGGGTCCCGTCGGCATCGACGGGGGTCTGGCCCGCGCAGTAGAGCGTGCGCGACTCGCTGCGCACCTCGTTGCCCTGCTCGAAGCCGAACTGCTCCTGCCAGGTCCACGGGTTGTGGATGGTCCGCTCCATGATCGTCCTCCTGTGTCGGGGCCAGCCGCCGATCGGCGCCGCCGCAACGGTCTCTCGTGCTCGTCTCGAACCATGACGCACAGGGCGAGGAGGCGAATCGGCCAAAGGTACGAAACCCGGTGACCCGGGGTTGCAGGTGACCCGAGCCCTGGGTACGAGGCGCAGCTCCGGTGGCGTGGACCGACCGTCAGGCAAGTCCGAGCCGGCGGGCCTCGGCAGCGGCCTGCGTGCGGGATTCGACGCCGAGCTTGCGCAGGATCGCCGTCATGTGCGACTTCACGGTGCGCTCGGCGATGAAGAGCTGCTCGGCGACGGCGCGGTTGCCGGCTCCGGCAGCGACCAGGCGAAGCACCTCGAGCTCTCGGCTGGTGAGGCGCTCGCCGGTTCCCGGCACGAGGAACGACGCCGCCCGTGGCGTTGTTGCCATGACCGCCAACACCTGCTCGACGAAGGCGACGTGGAGCCCCGCCTCGATCGAGGCCCGCAGCAGCGGGACGACGGCCGCTCCGTGTTGCGCGATGACGCCGGGCAGACGTCGCGAGGCCAGCTCCGCCAACGGCCCTCGTGCCCGGTTCAGCGCCTCGTGATGCGATCCCGCCGCCAGCAGCGCGGCGGCCAGGTCGATCTCGAGGACGCCCAGGCCGATGGAGAACACCGACGCGTTCGGGACGTGGCGGAGCGCGGTCGTCAACCGATCCGCAGCGGCGTGATGGGCGCCGCCTGCCCGGTCGATCAGGTGAGCGACGATGGCGCGCGCCACGACGGTCTCGTAACCGTCCTCGGGGGTCTCGTGTTCGAGGTAGTCGGTGTAGATCGCCTCGAGCCCCGTCACATCCCCCCGGATCCCCCGCGACCGCGCCAGCACCACCGCGTTCTGGGGCCGGTTGAGCAGCGAGATCGGGTCGTCTTCGCGCAGTCGGGGCACCACGATCCGCTCGATCTCCTCGTGGCGGGATCCCGCTTGCGCGGCCATCAGCTGCGTCAGGTCGAGCTCGTGTTCGAGCCAACCCAAACCGCCGGCACGTTCGCTCGCCCGGCGTCCCACCTCGACCAGGTCGAGCGCGTCGGCGACCGCTCCGCGGAGGAACTCCAGACCGCAGCGCAGTCCGGCTGCCGCCGCGACCACGACGTCGCTCGCCGGGCACCGGCGTTGCAGCGACAGGCAGTGGGCTTCCAGGACCGACGGGTCGATCGGTGACCCGAGCAGCTTGAAGTCGAGCGCCAACAACCAGCCTTCGCAGACCTGGGGATCGAGCGGATCGAGGGCGACGACCTCCTCGATACACGCTGCGATGCCCGTCGCGTCACCCCCGTAGTAGCCGAGCCACAGCTTGGTGACGAGCGCCGGGACGCGCTGGCTGGGCGGCAGGGACAGGGCGAGCAGCTCGACCACCCCGGTGTGGGCGCCGTCCCAGTCGCCGACCGCACCCGCAGCTTCGCAGTAGACGCCGAGGGCCACGGCCAAGCCCGCGTCGTCGAGGGAGCGCAGTTCGTCGACCACGACCGTCAGAGCCCGATGGGCGTCGACCATCTGGCCCTGACGCACCGCGATGGCGGCGCGCATCAGTCGGATCCACGGGCGGCGCTGGCGCACGTCGGCCGGTAGGGCGTCGAGCATCCGGGCCGGCAACCGCAGGACCGTGAGCACCTGCTGGGCACGCCCGACCGACTCCATGCGATCAGCGGCTTCGTCCCACAGCTCGGCCGCGAGCAGGTGCTCGATCGCCTCCTCGTCGGTTCGTACGGCACCTGCGGCGCGTCGGTGCAACGCGGCGATCTCGGCCTTCGGGTGGGCGCGGGCCAACTCGGATCGGAGGAACGCGGCGAAGAGCTCGTGATAGCGGTAGGAGGGCTCACTCCGGTCGCCCGCCAGCCGTACGGCGATGTTGGCGTCGACGAGCCGTTCCAGCGCCGATGTGGCGTCGTCGACGCCGGTGACCTCGGCAGCGAGGTGCGCCCCGACGACCGGAAGGATCGAGGTCTGGAGCAGGAAGGCGCGGTCCGCGTCGCAACGATCCTCGAGGAGCTCCTCCGAGAGGAACCGGTACAGGTCGCGGGTGGCCAACGCCTCGAAGACCGCCGCATCGCGCTCGACCGTGGAGCCGAGGGCTGCGAGCGTGCCGCCAGCCAGCGTGAGGACCGCCGGCCAGCCTTCGGTGCGCTCGCTCAGCCGGACCACGGCGTCGGCACCGAGGCCGAGGTGGCGGACGTCGTTGAGGTACCGCTCGACCTCGACCGACTCGAAGCGGAGGAACTCGGCGCGCAGCTCTCCCAGCCGACCACGGGCCCGCAGCAACGCGAGGGGCAGGTCGGGGTCGGTCCTGGACGTGGCGACGATCCGGATGCCCGAGGGCATCACGTCGATGAACGCTGCCAGCGATCGCAGCGTCAGGCGGTCGCGCAGGGTGTGGAGATCGTCGAGCACCAGGAGCAGTCGCTGGGGCTCGACAGCGGCCTCCGTGAACGCGGCCGCGACCGCCGCCCAGAACGCATCCACCTCGTCGTCACCGGTGTCGAGCGTCAGCCAAGCACGACCATCGATCGCCGACTCGCCGAACCAGGCCGCTGTTGCCGTGGTCTTGCCCCAACCGGCCTGGGCCGATACCAGGGTGAGGGCGTGCCGCTCGACGAGATCGTCGAGCCCGTTCTCGACCCGCTCGCGAACCAGGATGTGCGGGCCCGGCGCGGGAGCTCGCAGCTTGGTTCGGGCGATCGCCCACCGGTCGAGGAGCTCGTCGCCTGCCATGGATGGGCACCACAGTACGACCGCAGCGTCACGCGTGGATCCCCGCCGGATTCGAGGTCCCCGGGAGCAGAGCGTCTCGGGCGGGGCCGACCGAGCCCGGGCGGGGCCGCTGGGGCACCGACACCGGCGAGCACCCCACGGACGTCCCGTCCTCGGGCCCGGCGTCCCGGCGCGTGGTTCGTCCCGTCCACAGCGGTGGTCCCTCACCCCAGCAGGACCACGTCGACCTCCAGGGCCCGGTAGACGTCAGCGGCCCGGGCATCCCTGGTGGCGAGCGGTCGTCGGTGCGCGGCCGCCGCGGCCCCGACCAGCGCGTCGTACGCCGCGCCGCCCGCGATCCCGAGCTCGGCAAGGCGGGCGAACAGCGCTGCGGTCGCATCGGCGTCGAGGAAGCGGGTCCCGGGGAACGCCTCGGCAAGGAGCCGGGCGACGACGGGAGGTGTCCGCCGAACCGGCGGCGGGAGTCTGGTCAGCACCGAGTAGGTCTCGTAGGCGGCGTGCCCCGCCAGGCCGAGACGCCGACCGCGCAGCGCCGTCGCAACGGTGCCGTGGGCTTCGTGGTCGGCGACGACCAGGGCCACGGCCGCGCTGGTGTCCACCAGGACGTCGGCCCGGGAAGCGCTCACCGCTGGTCGGCGAGGCGGAGGGCCCGTACGAGCTCGTCGTCGACGGCCTGGCCGGAGGCCGGGATGACCGGCCGGCCGTCCTCCTCGATCAGGTCCACGGCGGCCACCGGCTCCACTCGCAGTCCGGCGCCGTCAGCGACGACCTCCACGGCACCGGGCCGCAGGCCGACCTGGTCCCGGAGGACCTTGGGGATCACCAGCCGACCTGCCCGATCAATGGTTGTACGCATGGTAGAAGACTACCAGTCATCTACCATCGACGGACGAGGCGGGTCGCGACGCAGGAGTCGGCGAGCATCCGGGCGTCGGCCAGATCCCACGGGGCCGAGGCGGGTCGGTCGAGATCGTCACCGTGGTCTGTCCGACGCCGCACTCCCCCGCTAAGGGGGCCGCCCGGCGCGCTAAGAACGCGACAAGGCCCTTCCCTGCTCGGGAGCCCGGCGTTAGGACTGTCCCCGTCCGCTGGTGGATGTGGAGGTCTGTCATGGCTGATGCGGTGTTCGTCACCGTGGTGCTGGTGTTCTTCGCGCTGGCCACGCTGTTCGTCCGGGCCTGCGACGCGATCGTGTCGAGCGCCGACGACCGCGGGCGGTCCGGCGGTGGGGCCGCCGAGGCAGCGGAGGTGGCCTCGTGAGCGCTTCCGATGTCGTCGCCCTCGTGATCTCGACGGCGCTGCTGGTGTACCTCGTCGTGGCACTGGTGTTCCCGGAGCGCCTCGGATGACCGCCGACGCCTGGGCACAGCTCGCCTTGCTCGTCGTGCTGCTCGGGGTGTCGATCCCCGTTCTGGGCACCTACCTGGCCCGGGTCTACTCCGACGCCCACACCACGCTCGTCGACGACGCCTCGGAGCCGGTCGGCCCCTCCGGGGCCGGCGCAGCGCCCGGTGACCGGATCTTCCTCCCCGTCGAGCGCGCCCTGTACCGGTTGAGCGGGATCGACCCGACCGCCGAGCAGCGCTGGACCACCTACGCCCGCTCGGTGCTGGCCTTCAGCGTCGTGTCCGTCCTGGGCCTGTACCTGCTCCAGCGCATCCAGGGCGCGCTGCCCCTCAACCCCAACGAGCTCACCGCCGTGGCGCCTGCCACCGCGTTCAACACCGCGACAAGCTTCGTGACCAACACCAACTGGCAGAGCTACTCGGGCGAGTCGACCATGTCGTACCTCACCCAGATGGGCGGTCTGGCGGTGCAGAACTTCGTGTCGGCGGCCGTCGGGCTGGCCGTGGCGGTCGCGCTCATGCGAGGTCTCGTGCGCCGCCGGTCAGGGACGCTGGGCAACTTCTGGGTCGACCTGACCCGCGGGCTGGTGCGGGTGCTGCTGCCCATCAGCATCGCGGGCGCCCTGGTCTTCGTGTCGCTCGGGATGATCCAGAACGTCAACTCGAACGTCGAGGCCGTGGGCCTCGCCGGCGCGCCGGTGGCCGTCCCGGGTGGGCCGCTCGCCAGTCAGGAGGCCATCAAGCAGCTCGGCACCAACGGCGGCGGGTTCTTCAACGCCAACGCCGCCCACCCGTTCTCCAACCCGAGCGGGCTGAGCAACCTGCTGTCGATCTACCTGCTGCTCGTCATCCCCTTCTCGCTCACCTACACGTTCGGCAGGTTCACGAAGGACCGCAGGCAGGGCTTCGCCGTGCTCGGCGCCATGGTGGTGCTGTGGCTGGGCAGCGCCTTGGCTGCGATGACGTTCGAGTCCGACGGCAACCCCCAGTTCGACCGGTACGGCGTCACCCAACAGGCCGACGACGGTGTGGTGGGCGGCAACCTGGAAGGCAAGGAGATCCGCTTCGGTTCGCCGGCGTCGGGGCTCTATGCAGCCTCCACGACCGGCACCTCGACCGGCGCCGTGAACAGCGCCCACGACAGCTTCACCCCCGCCGGCGGCGCCGTGTCGCTCGTGAACATGATGCTGGGTGAGGTGAGCCCCGGCGGCGTCGGCGCCGGCCTGTACGGCGTCCTCGTCTTCGCCCTCTTCGCCGTGTTCATCGCCGGGCTGATGGTGGGGCGCACACCGGAGTACCTGGGCAAGAAGGTGCAGGGCACCGAGATCAAGCTGGCGACGATCTTCATCCTCGTCCCCTCGGTGCTGATCCTGTGCTTCGCCTCGGTGGCGGTGCTGCTGCCGACCGCAGCCTCGAGCATCCTCAAACCCGGCCCGCACGGGCTGTCCGAGATCGTCTACGCCTACACGTCGGCGGCCAACAACAACGGATCGGCCTTCGGCGGCCTGACGGCGTCGACGGACTGGTACGACACCACGCTCGGCGTCACCATGCTCGCCGGGCGCTTCCTGCCCATCGTGGCCGTGCTGGCCATCGCCGGGTCGCTGGCCCGCAAGCAGCGCGTGCCGGTCGGACCGGGCACCTTCCCGACGAACACCCCGTTGTTCGCGGGTCTGCTCACCGGCGTCATCGTGATCATCGTCGGCCTGACCTACTTCCCCGTCGTGGCCCTCGGCCCCATCGTCGAGCAGCTCTCCCTGTGAGCCGGGCCGACGCATCGAGGAGCATCCGTTGAGCACTGCACGCCCTGATCTCGATCCCGAGCTCCCCTCGGCACGTCTCGGTTCGCCGCAGGCGAAGGCTCGCTCCCGTCCGGCCGGCAGCCGATCGCTCGTCGACCCGGCCATCATGCGGCCGGCACTGGCCGACAGCCTGCGCAAGCTGGACCCTCGCCACATGGTGCGCAACCCCGTCATGTTCGTGGTGGAGGTGGGCAGCGTCTACGTGACGGCCCTCTTCGTCGTGGACCTGTCCTCCTCCACCACCCAGGAGAACGTCTTCGCCGGACTGGTCGCGCTGTGGCTGTGGTTCACGGTGCTGTTCGCCAACTTCGCCGAGGCCATGGCGGAGGGGCGGGGCAAGGCCCAGGCGGACTCGCTGCGTGCCGCCCGCGCCGACACGACCGCCCACGTGCGACGTCCCGACGGGACGATGGAGGAGGTGTCCAGCTCGAAGCTGGCGGTCGGCGACCTCGTCGTGGTCTCGGCCGGAGAAGCCATCCCCGGCGACGGCACGGTCGTCGAGGGGATCGCCAGCGTCGACGAGTCGGCCATCACGGGCGAGTCTGCGCCGGTGATCCGCGAGTCCGGCGGCGATCGCTCGGCCGTCACCGGCGGCACCAGGGTGCTGTCCGATCAGATCGTCGTGGAGATCACCGCCAAGCCCGGTGAGACCTTCCTCGACCGGATGATCTCGCTCGTCGAGGGTGCGGACCGCCAGAAGACCCCGAACGAGATCGCCCTGAACATCCTGTTGGCCGGCCTCACGATCATCTTCCTGCTGGCGGTGGTGACGTTGCAGCCCTTCGCCATCTACTCCGACGCCCGCCAGGACATCGTGGTGCTGGTCGCCCTGCTGGTCTGCCTCATCCCGACCACCATCGGTGCCCTGCTGTCGGCCATCGGCATCGCCGGCATGGACCGCCTCGTGCAGCGCAACGTGCTCGCCATGAGCGGGCGGGCCGTGGAGGCGGCTGGCGACTGCCAGACGCTGCTGCTCGACAAGACCGGCACCATCACCCTCGGCAACCGGCAGGCGGCGGCGTTCCTGCCCGTACCGGGCGTCGACGAGCTCGAGATCGCAGAGGCAGCCCTGCGCTCCAGCCAGGCCGACGAGACGCCCGAGGGGCGCAGCATCGTGACCCTCGCCGTCGAGCGCTACGGCCTGCGCGACGAGCCCGTACCCGGCGCGGAGCTGGTGCCCTTCACCGCCCAGACCCGCATGAGCGGCATCGACCTCGACGGCACCAGCGTGCGCAAGGGCGCGGCCGACGCGGTGAAGCGCTGGGTGCAGGCCGAGGGCGGCGAGGTGCCCCACGCCATGGAGACCATCGCCCACGGCATCGCCAGCGAGGGCGGCACCCCCCTGGCGGTGGCCGAGCGGCGCGACGGCGCACTGCGGGTGCTGGGCGTGATCCACCTCAAGGACGTGGTCAAGTCGGGGATGCGGGAGCGCTTCGACGAGCTGCGGCGCATGGGAATCCGCACCGTGATGATCACCGGCGACAACCCGCTCACGGCCAAGGCCATCGCCGAAGAGGCCGGCGTCGACGACTTCCTCGCCGAGGCCACCCCCGAGGACAAGATGGCCCTGATCCGCTCCGAGCAGGCCGGCGGCCGTCTCGTGGCCATGACCGGGGACGGCACGAACGACGCGCCCGCCCTGGCCCAGGCCGACGTCGGCGTGGCCATGAACACCGGCACGCAGGCGGCGAAGGAAGCCGGCAACATGATCGACCTCGACTCGAACCCGACGAAGCTCATCGAGATCGTGGAGATCGGCAAGCAGCTCCTCATCACCCGTGGATCGCTGACCACCTTCTCGATCGCCAACGACGTGGCCAAGTACTTCGCCATCATCCCGGCCATGTTCTCCGGGGTGCTGCCAGCGCTCGAGGACCTGAACGTCATGAAGCTGTCCTCGGCGAACTCGGCCATCCTCTCGGCCGTCATCTTCAACGCCCTGATCATCGTCGGTCTGATCCCGCTGGCCCTGCGCGGCGTTCGGTTCCAGCCCCTCTCCGCCGCCGCCGTGCTGCGCCGCAACCTGCTCATCTACGGGCTCGGCGGCCTCGTCGCCCCGTTCATCGGGATCAAGCTCATCGATCTGGTCGTCACCGCTCTGGGAGTCAACTGATGCGCAGCCAACTCGTCGCCGGGCTCCGTACCTTCCTCGTGTGCACGGTGCTGCTCGGGCTCGCCTACCCGATCGCCATCACCGCCATGGCGCAGCTGGCCTTCGCCGACCACGCCGACGGCTCGCTCGTCGAGCGTGACGGACAGGTGATCGGGTCGCGACTGCTGGGCCAGGCCTTCGACGGCGCCGAGTGGTTCCACCCACGTCCGTCGGCCAGTGGCTACGACGCCCTGGCCTCGGGCGCGACGAACCTCGGCCCGACCAACCCCGACCTGCTCGCCGCCGTCGAGGAGAGCGCTGTCGCCTACCGCGAGGAGAACGGCCTCGACCCGGGCGCAGCGGTGCCGGTCGACGCCGTCACCTCGTCGGGTTCGGGCCTCGATCCCCACATCTCGGCGGCCAACGCCCGTCTACAGGCCCCGCGGGTGGCCGAAGCCCGGGGACTGACGGTGCAGACCGTGCTCGGCCTCGTCGAGGACCACACCGACCCGCAGGCGCTGGGCTTCCTGGGCGAGGAAGGCGTCCACGTGCTGGAGCTCAACCTGGCGCTCGACGAGCTCACGAGCTGACCGCGGGCAGACTGACGTCATGGCTCGCGGCACGCTCCGCCTCTACCTGGGGTCCGCACCCGGCGTCGGCAAGACCTTCGCCATGCTCAACGAAGGTCGACGGCGCGCGGCGCGAGGCACCGACGTCGTCGCGGGCTACGTCGAGACCCACGGCCGGGCCAACACCGCCGACCAGATCGGCGACCTCGAGGTGCTCCCCCGCCGGGCCATCGAGTACCGGGGCACCACCTTCGAGGAGATGGACCTCGACGCCCTCCTCGAACGACGCCCCGAGGTGGCGCTCGTCGACGAGCTCGCGCACACCAACGTTCCCGGCAGCCGCAACGCGAAGCGCTGGCAGGACGTCGCCGAGCTCCTCGATGCAGGCATCGACGTCGTGTCCACGCTCAACATCCAGCACCTGGAGTCGGTCAACGACGTCGTCGAGCGGATCACCGGCGTGCGCCAACAGGAGACCATCCCCGACGAGATCGTCCGCCAGGCCGAACAGCTCGAGCTCGTCGACATGACCCCGGAGGCCCTGCGCCGCCGGATGGCCCACGGCAACATCTACAAGCCCGAGAAGATCGACGCGGCGCTGACCAACTACTTCCGGCCCGGCAACCTGACGGCGCTTCGGGAGCTGTCGCTGTTGTGGGTGGCCGATCGGGTCGACGAGTCGTTGGAGGACTACCGCAAGCGCCACGGCATCGAGGAGCCCTGGGAGACCCGGGAGCGGGTCCTGGTGGCCATCACCGGCGCGCCCGGGGCCGAGGCGGTCATCCGGCGTGCGGGGCGCATGGCCCAGCGGGCCCACGGCGAGCTCCTCGGCGTCCACGTGCGCAGCGACGAGGGCCTCGCCGGCCCCTCCTCCGAACGCCTCGACCAGCACCGCCAGCTGCTCGACGACCTCGACGGCAGGTACCACGAGGTGGTCGGCACCGACCCCGCGGCCACGATCGTGCAGTTCGCCCGGGCCGAGAACTGCACGCAGATCGTGCTCGGCGCCAGCCGGCGATCCCGAAGCCACGAACTGCTCTCCGGCTCGGTCATCAACAAGGTCGTCCGCGAGTCGGGCAACATCGACGTGCACGTCATCTCCTACGAGGTACCCGCGGACGTCGGCGGCACCCGGGAGACGCTCGGGGTGCTGTCGCGCGCCCTGAACCCGATGCGGCGCACCGTCGCTCGGCGCGCTGGCCCGACCCTGTCGACCCGCCGCCAGGTCGCCGGGTGGCTGCTGGGCCTCGTCGGCCTGGTCGCCCTCACCGTCGTGCTGACCCGGTTCCGAGATCACCTGGAGCTCCCGACCCAGATGCTGCTGTACCTGCTGCTGGTCGTGATCATGGCTGCGGTCGGCGGCCTGGGCCCGGCGCTGTTCACCGCCGTGGCCGGATCGCTGCTGCTCAACTGGTACTTCACGCCCCCCATCCACACCTGGACCATCGCCCGGCGTGAGAACCTGCTGGCCCTCGTGGTGTTCGTGGTCGTGGCCGTCGTCGTGAGCTCGATCGTGTCCCTGGCCGCCCGCCGGGCAGCCGAGGCCCGGCGTGCCCGGGCCGCGGCCGAGGCGCTCGCCCGTGTCGCCGCCGGAGCGACGCAGGCCGACCCCCTCGACGCCCTCGTCACCCACCTGCGTTCGACGTTCGCCCTCGACGCCGTGGCCATCCTCCGCAGCAGCGACGGCGGGTGGTCCGTGGAGCGCTGCGCCGGCGAGCCGGTGCCCCGCTCGCCGGCTTCGGCCACGCTCACCGAGTCGCTGGGCGAGGGCATCGTGCTGGCCCTCACCGGACGGGCCCTGACCGCCGACGACCGGCGAGTGCTGAAGGCCTTCGCCGCGCAGCTCGGGGCCGCCCTCGAACGAAACCGCCTGCACGTCGCCGCCGCCGAGACCGAGGCCCTCACCCGGGCCAACGAGCTGCGCACGGCGCTGCTGCAGGCGGTCTCCCACGACCTGCGCACGCCGCTCGCGTCGATCAAGGCGTCGGTGTCGAGCCTGCGCCAGGACGACATCGAGTGGTCCGAGCAGGACGTCGAGGAGTTCCTCGGTGACATCGAGGCCGAGACCGATCGCCTCAACACGCTCGTCAGCAACCTGTTGGATCTGAGCCGACTCCAGGCCGGCGTCGTCGCGCCGGTGCTGCGACCGGTCGGCCTCGAGGAGATCGTCCCGGCGGCGCTGACGAGCCTCGGCGTGCGGGCGCGCACCGTCGAGGTGAACGTACCCGAGACCCTGCCGCCGGTGCGCACCGACCCCGCGCTGGCCGAACGGGTCGTCGCGAACCTGGTGGGCAACGCGCTCGCCTGGAGCCCGGACGCCACCGACGTCCAGGTCCAGGCGGATCACCACCGCGGCCGCGTCCACCTGCGCATCGTCGACCACGGACCCGGCATCCCCGCCGACCGACACGAGGACGTGTTGCGACCCTTCCAACGCCTCGGCGACCAGCACACCGGCAACGGCGTCGGTCTCGGCCTCGCCGTCGCCAACGGCTTCACCCGGGCACTCGAAGGAGAGCTGCTGCTCGAAGACACCCCAGGCGGTGGCCTCACCGCCATCGTCACCCTGCCCGAGGCCTGATGACCAGCGACTCCCCAGCCGGTACGACGAACCCGCCACCCACCCCCGAGCGGATCCTCGTCGTCGACGACGAACCGCCGATCCTGCGGGCCCTGGCCACCAACCTCAAGGCCCGCGGCTACACCGTCGACCTCGCCGCCACCGGCCGGCAAGCGCTCGACCTCGCCGCCCACCACCACCCCGACCTCGTCGTGCTCGACCTCGGCCTGCCCGACATCAGCGGCATCGACGTCATCCACGGACTGCGCGGCTGGAACCCCGTGCCCATCGTCGTGCTGTCGGCACGCGACGCCGAGCTCGACAAGATCGCCGCGCTCGACGCCGGCGCCGACGACTACGTCACCAAGCCATTCGGCATGGGCGAACTGCTCGCCAGAGTACGAGCGGCACTTCGCCGCGCCCTGCCCAGCGACGTCGAACCCATCATCCAGACACCCGCGTTCACCGTGGACCTGTCGGCCAGACGGGTGCTCGGACCCGACGGCGAGATCCGCCTCACCCCCACCGAATGGCACCTCGTCGAGGTCCTCGTGCGCAACGCCGGCAGACTCGTCACCGGCCGCCGCCTCCTCCAGGAGGTGTGGGGGCCCCAGTACGGCGACGAGACCAACTACCTACGCGTCCACATGGCCCACATCCGCCGCAAACTCGAACCCGAGCCGTCACGCCCCCGCCACTTCATCACCGAGCCGGGCATGGGCTATCGCTTCGAGGCCTGAACAGGGCCGGACGCCTTCACCCGGCGGCATCTGGGCAGCCCGTCGCGGCACCTACCGCATCCTGTGCCGCATCAACGACCGCATCCACGACGTGATCGTGGTGCGCACCGACAGCAACCGAGTCGAGCGCAGGGACGGGAACGGACCCGCCCCGTGCGGCCGGCCTTCGCCCTCGACCGGAATCCCGAAGTTGGCGAGCTCGGCATCGAGATGACGAACGCCTCTGCCGGTTCATCGGCACGAAGCGGACGGTCGCGACAAGGGCCGAGAGCCGCGGCCGCGACGAGGTGCACGTTCGGAAGGGGTCCGCGATGAAGGTGTTGACGATCTACGCGCACCACAACCCACGCTCGTTCTGCCACGGCGTCCTCGAGCAGTTCACCCGTGGGCTGCGAGATGGCGGCCACACCAGCGAGGTGGTCGACCTCTACGCGATCGACTTCGACCCGGTCTTCCGCGACCG
>JALOLF010000150.1 GCA_025456085.1 Acidimicrobiales bacterium | reverse complement strand
CACGTCCACTCCTTCGTCGACGTCGCTGCGCTGCGACCCCTGCGCATCGTCGCCGACACCGCCAACGGCATGGGCGGTCTGGTGGCGCCGGCGGTGTTCGCCGGCCTGCCCTTCGACGTCGAGATCATGTACGGCGAGCTCGACGGCACCTTCCCCAACCACCCCGCCGATCCCATCCAGCTCGAGAACATCGCCGACCTGCGGGCGCGGGTGGTCGAGACCGGCGCCGACATCGGCCTGGCCTTCGACGGCGACGCCGACCGGGTGTTCCTCGTCGACGACGCAGGCGAACCCATCTCGGGGTCCACCACCACCGCCATCGTGGCCAAGGTGATGCTGGAGAAGAACCCGGGCTCGACCATCCTGCACAACCTCATCTGCTCCAAGGCCGTGCCCGAGGTCATCACCGAGAACGGCGGCACGCCGGTGCGCACCCGGGTGGGCCACTCCCTCATCAAGAAGGTCATGGCCGAGACCGGTGCGGCCTTCGGGGGCGAGCACTCGGGCCACTACTACTTCCGGGACAACTACCGGGCCGACTCCGGGATCATCGCCGCGCTGACCGTGCTGGAGGCCCTGAGCCGGGCCGACCAGCCGCTCAGCGAGCTGCGCGAGCCCTTCGAGCGCTACGCCGCCTCGGGGGAGATCAACACCCGGGTGAGCGATCCCGCAGCGGTGATCGAAGCCGTGGCCGCCGGCTTCCCCGACGCCGCGCAGGACCGCCTCGACGGGCTCACCGTGGACTGCGGCGACTGGTGGTTCAACCTGCGACCGTCCAACACCGAGCCTCTGCTGCGCCTCAACCTCGAGGCGCCCACCGCCGAGGCCTGCGCCGAGCACGTCGCCGCGGTGCAGGCGCTCATGACGGCCACCCCGTAACCTGTCGACCCACCCCGACCCGTCGTCGGCACCGCCCGGCACACCGGAAGGAACCCGCCCATGTCACTCGATCCCCAGCTGCTCGAGATCCTCGCCTGCCCCGAGGACAAGGGCCCGCTGCTGTACTTCGAGGACGAGGACGCGCTCTACAACCCGCGGCTGCACCGCCGCTACGCCGTGCGCGACGGCATCCCCATCATGCTCATCGACGAGGCCGAGACCGTGAACGACGCCGAGCACGACCGGCTGCTGGGCCGGGCCGACGCCGAGGGGATCCAGCCGACCTTCACCCCCTGATCGCGCGTCCCGCGGCGCGTTGCGTCGCGGCGCCCGACCGCTGACCACGACCGACCGTTCAACGAGGAACGAGGATCTCCGTGACCGACCGCATCGACTCCCTCGACATGTGGGGTGCCGCCGCCGGACTGCCCGAGCAGGTGGCCCGCGCCGCCGCTGCGGCCCGGGAGATCGAGCACCTCCCGAACCACGAGGACATCGAGAACGTCGTCTGGTTGGGCATGGGCGGCAGTGGCATCGCCGGTGACGTGCTCACGGTGATCGCCGGGCCGTTCATGTCGGTGCCCATCGTCGTGCACAAGGGCTACGGCATCCCCAACTTCATCGGCGACAACACGCTGGTGTTCGCCGTGTCCTTCTCCGGCAACACCGAGGAGACCCTGGAGGGCGCCACCGAGGCGGTCATGGCCGGTGGTCGGGTGATCACCGTCTCCTGTGGTGGCGAGCTGGCAACGCTGGCCGACGAGTGGGGCTCGCCCCACATCGAGCTGGCCTCCGACGTGCCCATGCCGCGGGCCGCCATCGGCGCGCTGTCGATGCCGCCCATGGTCGTGCTGGAGAAGATGGGCCACTTCCCCGGAGCGGGGGCGTGGATCGGTGCCGCCGTCGAGCAGCTGACCAGGCGCCGGGACCAGCTCGTGGGGGACAAGAGCCCGGCCCGGGAGCTGGCCCGCCGCATCGACCGCACCATGCCGTTGATCTACGGCGGCGGCGGCATCGGGCACGTGGCCGCCCTGCGGTGGAAGAACCAGTTCAACGAGAACCCCAAGATCCCGGCCTTCTCGCAGTCGATGCCCGAGGTGTGCCACAACGAGCTGGCCGGCTGGGCCCAGTACGGCGACGTGACCCGCCAGGTGTTCCACCTCGTGAACCTGCGCCACGAGTTCGAGCACCCCCAGATAGGGCGTCGCTTCGATCTGGTGGGCGAGATCATGGACGAGATCGTGGCGGGCGTCGACGACGTCATGGCCGAGGGAGAGGGGCCGCTGGCCCAGCTGTTCGACCTCATCCTCTTCGGCGACTTCGTGAGCCTCGAGCTGGCCGCCCAGGAGGGCGTCGATCCGGGGCCGATCCCGGTGCTCGAGGACCTCAAGCACGCGCTGATCATCGATTGACCGTGGCGGACGGCGTTCCCCGCATCCCCGCCCCTCGGATCATCGCCCACCGGACCTGCCTGCGCCACGTCGCAGCTGCGCCACGCCGGGCAAGCCCGGGTCTCGCCGCTCCAGGGCAGGGCCGAAGGTCCGTTCGTCCCTGGTGCTGGTGCGAGCCGGACCCCGGGAGTTGGTCTCCTCCCGACGGCACGCCGAACGTCGGGCCGAAGGTACTCCCGAGACCTGGGGATCGTGCGGGACGGCGCCTGGCAGGTGTGGACTCCCGGCTGCCCCAGCGTTGCCGCCTAGACTGGCCGGTCTGGGCTGACGCGAGAGGTGCCTGACGGCCCCAGCCCGGCAACCGAATCCCGAACACGTCTGTTTCGACGCGGAGAGAACCGAGAACATGCCTTTCACCGACTTCACGGACTTCAAGGTCGCCGACCTCTCGCTGGCTGCCTTCGGCCGCAAGGAGATCCAGCTCGCCGAGCACGAGATGCCCGGCCTGATGGCCATCCGGGCCGAGTTCGCCGATGCCCAGCCCCTCGCCGGGGCCCGCATCACCGGCTCGCTGCACATGACCATCCAGACCGCGGTGCTCATCGAGACCCTCGTCGCCCTGGGCGCGCAGGTCCGGTGGGCCTCCTGCAACATCTTCTCCACCCAGGACCACGCCGCTACGCCTGGAAGGGCGAGACGCTCGAGGAGTACTGGTGGTGCACCGAGCAGGTGCTGCGCTGGCCCGACGGCGGCGGCCCCAACATGATCCTCGACGACGGCGGCGACGCCACCCTGCTGGTGCACAAGGGCACCGAGTTCGAGGCCGCCGGTGCCGTGCCCGAGCCGACCGAGGACGACTCCGAGGAGTACGCGGTCATCCTGGGGCTGCTGGCCCGCACCCTGGCCGAGGAACCGAAGCTGTGGACCGGCATCGGTGAGGGCATCAAGGGCGTCACCGAGGAGACCACCACCGGTGTGCACCGGCTCTACCAGATGGCCGAGGCCGGCACGCTGCTGTTCCCGGCCATCAACGTGAACGACTCGGTCACCAAGTCCAAGTTCGACAACCTCTACGGCTGCCGCCACTCGCTCATCGACGGCATCAACCGCGCCACCGACGTGATGATCGGCGGCAAGGTGGCCGTGGTGTGCGGCTACGGCGACGTGGGCAAGGGCTGCGCGGCGTCGTTGCGAGGGCAGGGCGCCCGGGTCGTGGTCACCGAGATCGACCCCATCAACGCCCTGCAGGCCGCCATGGAGGGCTACGAGGTCAAGCGCCTCGAGGACGTCGTGGAGACGGCCGACATCTTCATCACCGCCACTGGCAACTACGACATCATCACCGCCGAGCACATGGCCCGCATGAAGCACCAGGCCATCGTGGGCAACATCGGCCACTTCGACAACGAGATCGACATGGCCGGCCTCAAGCGCATGAGCGACGTGCGCAACGTGGAGATCAAGCCGCAGGTCAACGAGTACGTCTTCCCCGACGGCCACTCCGTGATCATCCTGGCCGAGGGTCGGCTGCTGAACCTGGGCTGCGCCACCGGCCACCCCAGCTTCGTGATGTCGAACAGCTTCTCGAACCAGGTGCTCGCCCAGATCGAGCTGTTCACCAAGACCGAGGCCTACCCGGTCGGCGTGTACGTGCTGCCCAAGCAGCTCGACGAGAAGGTGGCCCGCCTGCACCTCGACGCCCTGGGCGTGCGCCTCACGACGCTCACCCAGGAGCAGGCCGACTACATCGGCGTGCCCGTCGAGGGCCCGTACAAGTCCGACCAGTACCGGTACTGAACCGCTCCTGCCCTTCTTCCGAAATCTCGTCGCCAGACCCCGGAAGGCGGGGTTCGGTGACGAGATCTCGGGGAGCGGGGGCCGTCGACGGGGAGGGCGGCCGGACGAAGGAGAGCGAGCACGCCGTGACCGACGATCCCATCCCGCCGACCCTGGAGTGGGCGGGCGACCGCGTCCGCTACATCGACCAGCGCCTCCTGCCCGGTGAGCTGGTCGTGGCCGAGGCGCGCACCGTGCCCGAGGTGTGCGACGCCATCGCCACGCTCGCCGTGCGCGGCGCGCCGGCCATCGGTGCCATGGGCGCCTTCGGGGTCGCGCTGGCGGCCGTCCGGGGGGAGGACACGGCGGCGGCCGGTGAGGCCCTGATCGCCACGCGGCCCACCGCGGTGAACCTGGCCTGGGGGGTGCAGCGTGCGCTCGCCGCCGACGACCCGGTCGCCGAGGCCTGCCGCATCGCCGAGCAGGACGTGGCCACCAACCGGGCGCTCGGCGGCCACGGCGCGGCGCTGGTGCCCGACGGGGCCCGGGTGCTGACCCACTGCAACGCCGGGGCATTGGCCTGCGTGGGTTACGGCACGGCGCTCGGGGTGATCCGCGCCGCGCACGAGGCGGGCCGCGCGGTACACGTGTGGGTGGACGAGACCCGGCCCGTGCTGCAGGGGGCGCGTCTCACCGCCTGGGAGCTGCAGCGCCTGGGGATCGACGCCACGTTGGTGGCCGACGTGATGGCCGCCTCCCTCATGGCCTCCGACGAGGTGGACCTCGTCGTGGTCGGGGCGGACCGCATCGCTGCCAACGGCGACACCGCCAACAAGATCGGCACCTACGGCGTCGCCGTGCTGGCCCACCACCACGGCGTGCCCTTCTACGTGGCGGCGCCGTCGTCGACCATCGACCCGGCGACGCCGAACGGCGGGGCCATCCTGGTCGAGCGGCGCGATCCCGAGGAGGTGTGCGTGGTGGCCGGTCGGCGCATCGCCCCGGAGGGCATCCGGGCCGAGAACCGCGCCTTCGACGTGACCCCGGCCGAGCTGGTGACCGCCTGGATCACCGAGGCCGGCGTGTTCCACCGCTTCGCCGACGCGCTGGCCGCCCGTTCCTGACGGCCGGGCTCGCCGCCGGTCCCTGACGGCCGCCCTCGCCGGTTCGCCCGGCCAGCGGTCGTCGACTGCCGCTGACAACCGTCGGCGACCTGTTACCGCCGACACCCCGGAAGCCTGTGCCGCCGCCGGTTCTGGGGTCCTCCGGGCCCGGCAAGCGGCGTGCGGACGCCCGAGAACGGGAAGGGGCGGACGATCAGCGCAGGCGGTCGCAGACCAGGCGGCCGACCATGCGGTCGGCGAGCTGGTCGGGGGTCGGCCACACGCCGCGGGCCAGCCGCTCCACCGCCTCGTCGAGCCGGTCGCGTCGCACGCTCGGCGCCTCCTGGATGGCGCTGAACACCTCGCTCGGGAGTTGCTGGAGGATCTGGTCGACCGCGTCGTGGGCGACCGGGCAGGAGCTGGTGCTGATGACCGGGCCGTCACGCAGGGCGGCCAGGGTCCGTTGGACCTGGAGTTCCGTCGGTTGCATGTGCCATCCCAGAGTGCGAATTCCGCCGTTGTAGCCCTAGATCGGCGTACCTTGCGGGAACCTTGAGCGGCGTGTGGGCCAGGGTCAGGCCGTGCACCGCCACGGCGCCGGCGCTTCGCAGGGCACGACCGCCGGCGGCGAGCGTCGCGCCGGTGGTGAGGACGTCGTCGACGAGCAGGATCCGCATCCCGACGACGCCGGGGCGGCAGGTGAAGTGCGGCCCGTGGAGTCGCTCGACGGCCGGTCGACCGGTCTGGGTGGGCCCGGCGCCGCGCCGGAGCAGCCCCAGGCAGGGCAGGTCGAGCTGGCGCGCCACGCAGCGGGCCAACAGCTCCGCCTGGTCGTAGCCGCGGTGGCGCCGGTGCTCGGTCGTCGTGGGGGCCCACGTGACGACGTCGAGGGGGTCCGGGGGCGCCAGCACGGCGACGGCCCGGCCCAACCGGACGAGCGCGGCACGTCGGTTGCGGAACTTGAGGGCGCCCACGACACGGCGACCCACCTCGTCGTAGGCGAAGAGAGCGGCACACGAGTCGAGCCCGCTCGGCACCCTCGGGCTCGGCGCGGCGGTCAGGCGCGACCCGCAGCCGGGGCAGAGGGCGGAACCGGTCGAGCCGCACACGGCGCAGCAGACGGGCAGCAGCATCGTCGCGACCGTACCGAGGGGGTGCGACGGTCAGGTGAGGGGCGGAGCGACGGGCTCCGAGGCTCGGGGGTCCGGGCCGCCGCGGGACTACCATCACCGGTCGTGATCGGCCCACCGCCCGGGCGGGCGGCGCACGCGCCAGTGAGGAGCGCACCGGTGGAGCAGTCGAGGTGACCGAGCGCTTCCTGGGCCCGGCCAAGACGGGGGACCACGTCATCACCGTCGTCGTCGGCGACGAGGGGTCGCTGCTGCGACGACAGCTGCTGCTCGCGCTCGAGGAGGAGCTCGCCATCGACGTCGTGGGTGAGGCCGTCGACGGCCCCCAGGTGCTGGCGCGGGTCGATCAGCTCGATCCGAAGCTGGTGGTCCTGGGCTTCCACCTCGGTGCGGAAGGGGCGCCCCGCCTGCTCGACGAGATGCGGGCCCAACGCCCCGGGCTGCGGGCCGTCGTGCTCTACGGGGACGAGGACGAGCCCGAGCTCATCCGCGCCCTGTGCTACGGGGCGACGGCCCTGTTGGCGCGCAGCGAGGCCCGCGAGCGCATCGTGGACGTCGTGTACGCCGCGGCCGCGGGCCGACCGGTGTTGCCGCCGTCGGCGGCGGCCGCCGTGCTCGAGGAGGACGTCACGCTCGGTGCCGACCACCCGTCGGCGACGCTGTCGCTGTCACCCGAGGAGCAGACCCTCCTGCGAGCGCTGGCGGCGGGGGAGCGCCTGGAGGAGGCGGCCGAACGCCTCGGGATGGCACCGGCCGAGGCGGCGGCACTCCTCTCGGCGGCGCTCGGGCGGCTGAGCGACCCCGGGGTGGACCGGGACGCCGAGCAGACCCCGTCGTCGCGAGCCTGACGGCGGGCGACGCGTCGGTAGACTCGACACCCTCATGGGCATTTTCGACAAGCTCCTGCGCACCGGCGAAGGCCGCAAGATCAAGGCCTTGGGGTCGCTCGTCCCCGACATCAACGCCGAGGAGGCGGCGCTCGAGGGCCTCTCCGACGACGCCCTGCGGGCCAGGACGGCCGAGTTCCGCCAGCGCCTCGACAACGGCGAGGACCTCGACGACCTGCTGATCGAGGCCTTCGCGGTCACCCGGGAGGGCGCCCGCCGGGTCATCGGGCAGCGCCACTACGACGTGCAGCTCATGGGCGGCGCCGCCCTGCACTTCGGGTGGGTGGCCGAGATGAAGACCGGCGAGGGCAAGACCCTCGTCTCGACGCTGCCCGTGTACCTCAACGCGCTGGCCGGCAAGGGCGTGCACGTCATCACCGTGAACGACTACCTGGCCACCCGCGACTCGGAGTGGATGGGTCAGGTGCACCGCTTCCTGGGTCTCGAGGTCGGCCTCGTGGTGCCCGGCAACTACGACAGCACCTACAAGCGGGCCCAGTACGGCTGCGACATCACCTACGGCACCAACAACGAGTTCGGCTTCGACTACCTGCGCGACAACATGGCCCTGAGCAAGGACCGCAAGGTCCAGCGGGGCCACAACTACGCCATCGTCGACGAGATCGACTCGATCCTGGTCGACGAGGCCCGCACGCCGCTCATCATCTCCGGCCGGGTCTCCGACGCCGCGAAGCTCTACTACAAGTTCGCCAGCGTGGTGCGGGGCCTCAAGCGCGACGTGCACTACGAGGTCGACGAGGAGAAGCGCCAGGTCGCCCCCACCGACGAGGGCATCGAGGCGGTCGAGAAGGCCCTCGCCGTCGAGAACATGTACGACGACGTCTCGGCCAACCTGGTGCACCAGCTCCAGGCCGCGCTGCGGGCCAAGGAGCTGTTCAAGCGCGACAAGGACTACGTCATCCAGGGCGGCGAGGTGAAGATCGTCGACGAGTTCACCGGCCGCATCCTCGAGGGCCGGCGGTGGTCCGACGGCCTGCACCAGGCGGTCGAGGCCAAGGAAGGCGTGAAGATCAAGGAGGAGAACCAGACCCTGGCGACGGTCACCCTCCAGAACTACTTCCGGCTCTACGACAAGCTCGCCGGCATGACGGGCACCGCCCAGACCGAGGCCTCGGAGCTGTACACGACCTACGGGCTGCACGTGGTGCCCATCCCCACCAACCGCCCCATGGTCCGGGCCGACCAGGCCGACGTCATCTACCGCACGGAGGACGCCAAGTTCACCGCCGTGGTGGAGGACCTCCTCCAGCGCTTCGAGCTGGGTCAGCCGGTGCTGGTGGGCACGATCTCGGTGGAGAAGTCCGAGAAGCTGTCCCGGATGCTCGCCAAGCGTGGCGTCCCCCACGAGGTCCTCAACGCCAAGCAGCACTTCCGCGAGGCCGAGATCGTCGCGCAGGCCGGCCGCCTGCACGCCGTGACGGTGGCCACCAACATGGCCGGCCGGGGCGTGGACATCCTGCTCGGTGGCAACCCCGAGGGCCTGGCGCTGGTCGACGTGCGAGCCGAGGGCCTCGACCCCCAGACCGAGGAAGGGGAGGCCCGGACCAAGGAGCTGACGGCCAAGTACGCACCGGAGTGCGCGGAGGAGGGTGACCAGGTCCGCGAGCTGGGCGGCCTGTACGTGCTGGGCACCGAGCGTCACGAGTCCCGCCGCATCGACAACCAGCTGCGCGGCCGCTCCGGCCGCCAGGGCGACCCGGGCGAGAGCCGCTTCTACCTCTCGCTGGAGGACGACCTCATGCGCCTGTTCGCCACGGGCGCCATGAACTGGGTCATGACCAAGGCGCTTCCCGACGACGAGGCCATCGAGGCCAAGATGGTCACCAAGGCCATCGAGCGGGCCCAGCTCACCGTCGAGCAGCGCAACGCGGAGATCCGCAAGAACGTGCTCAAGTACGACGAGGTGATGAACGAGCAGCGCAAGGTGGTCTACAAGCGCCGCGACCAGATCCTCGACAACGCCGACCTCCGCGACGAGGCCATGGAGTACCTGGCCGACGCGGTCGAGAGCGTGATCGGCACCTACTGCGTGTCGGAGTTCGCCGAGGAGTGGGACCTGGACGGGCTGCTCACCGACCTCACCGGCTACTGGCCGGTCGAGGCCGACCCCGAGGAGCTGGCCCGGCTGTCGTCCACCGACGAGCTGTACCAGCACCTCATGGGCGAGGCCACCGCCTTCTACGAGCAGCGCGAGGCCGAGCTGGGCGAGGAGGTCATGCGCGAGGTCGAGCGCCAGGTGATGCTCCAGATCATCGACACCCGCTGGCGGGAGCACCTCCAGGAGATGGACTACCTGCGCGAGGGCATCCACCTGCGGGCCTACGGCCAGAAGGATCCGCTCGTCGAGTGGCAGCGCGACGGCTTCGAGATGTTCGGCACGCTGATGACCTCCATCGCCCAGGACTTCGTGAAGTACGTGATGCACGCCCAGGTCACCGTGGCCCAGCCCAAGGCGGAGGAGGCCAAGGTCACCGACATGCAGTACACGGCGCCGACCGATCCGTCCGAGGCGGGTTCGAACCTGGCCGAGGCGGCCCGGGCCGAGGCCGCCGCCCAGGGCGCCGAGGCGCCCGAGCCGGTGGCCGAGGAGGCGCCCACCCAGAAGCCGGTGGTGCGCACCGAGTGGGAGAAGACCCCCCGCAACGCGCCCTGCCCGTGCGGGTCGGGCAAGAAGTTCAAGATGTGCCACGGTCGGGACTGACCGGCCATGCGGGACCTGAGCGACGACGTCGGCGCGCTGCGACGCCGGCTGGCCGAGGCCGAGACCTATCTGCGCATCGAGGACCTGCGGCGTCTGCGTCCGCAGCTCGAGACCGAGGCGTCCCGACCGGACCTGTGGGACGACCCGGACCAGGCCCGGGCCGTCACGGGTGAGCTCGCCGCCGTGAGCGGCGACCTCGACCTCTACGACAGCTTGACCTCGAGGCTCGACGACGCGGAGACCCTCTACGAGCTGGGCCGCGAGGAGAGCGACGACTCGGTGGAGGCCGAGGTGGTGGAGGCGCTGGGGGCGCTGGCCCGGGCCCTCGACGACGTCGAGCTGCGCTCCCTGTTCACCGGGCCCTACGACACCCACGACGCCGTGTGCTCGGTCAACTCCGGGGAGGGCGGCACCGACGCCCAGGACTGGGCCGAGATGCTGTTGCGCATGTACCTGCGCTGGGCCGAGCGTCGGGGCTTCGAGACCGAGCTCGACGAGGCCACGGCCGGTCAGGAAGCGGGCATCTCCTCGGCCACGTTCATCGTCAAGGGTCGGTATGCGTACGGCCTGCTCAAAGGGGAGAAGGGCACGCACCGCCTGGTGCGCATCTCGCCCTTCAACGCTCAGGGCAAGCGTCAGACCGCGTTCGCGGCGCTCACCGTCGTCCCCCTCCTGGAGGAGGACGAGATCGAGATCGACATCGACGAGAAGGAGCTGCGCATCGACGTGTACCGCTCCTCGGGCGCGGGCGGCCAGCACGTCAACGTGACGGACTCGGCGGTGCGCATCACGCACCTGCCCACGGGGATCGTCGTGTCGTGCCAGAACGAGCGCAGCCAGCACCAGAACAAGGACCGGGCCATGACGATCCTCAAGGCCCGACTGGCCGACCTGGAGCGCCAGCGCCGCGACGAGGAGCTCGAGGCCATCGCCGGCCCCAAGCAGCGCGTCGGCTTCGGCACCCAGATCCGCTCCTACGTGCTGCACCCGTACCAGCAGGTCAAGGACCTGCGCTCGAACCTCGAGGTGCCCAACGTGGACGCGGTGCTCGACGGCGACGTCGATCCGCTCATGGAGGCCTTCCTGCGCTGGGAGCGCAGCCAGGCCGACTCGAGTGCCACCACCTGAACACCGTCGCCGTCTACGGTGGACGAGCGGGCCGGGGTGGTGGTGACGTGGTGTCGCCAGAACGCGACCGATTGGTAATCTGATCGCAACATGATTCGCCTCGAGAACGTCTCCAAGACCTACAAGGGTGACGTCACCGCGCTCCGAGACGCCGACGTCAACATCGAGAAGGGCGAGTTCGTCTTCCTCGTCGGACCCTCGGGGTCGGGCAAGTCGACGTTCCTGCGCCTGCTCAACCGCGAAGAGGTGCCCGACGACGGGCGCGTCTTCGTCGCCGGCAAGGACATCGGTCAGCTGAGCCCCTGGAAGGTGCCGTACCTGCGACGCAACATCGGCAGCGTCTTCCAGGACTTCAAGCTGCTCACCAACAAGACCGTGACCGAGAACGTGGCCTTCGCGCTCGAGGTCATCGGCCGCCCCCGGCAGGTCATCAAGACCCAGGTGCCCGCCATCCTCGACCTGGTCGGTCTGTCGAGCAAGGCCGGCAACTTCCCCCACGAGCTCTCCGGCGGTGAGCAGCAGCGGGTGTCCATCGCCCGGGCCTTCGTGAACCGGCCGCTGATCCTGCTGGCCGACGAGCCCACCGGCAACCTCGACCCGGCGACCTCGGTGGGCATCATGCGGCTGCTCGAACGCATCAACAAGACCGGCACGACGGTGGTCATGGCCACCCACGACCGCGGCATCGTCGACACCATGCGCAAGCGTGTCATCGAGCTCGACCGCGGCGCCATCGTGCGAGACCAGGCGCGCGGCGTCTACCAGTAGGACGGAACCGCCATGGCGTTGAGGCTCGACTACGTCGCTCGGGAGACCGGGTCCAATCTCTTCCGCAACATCACCATCACGCTGGCGTCGGTCATGACCGTGGCGGTGTCGCTGGCGCTCGTGGGTGCCTCGCTGATGCTGCGATCGGGCGTGGAGGACGCCACGGCACGTTGGCAGGGCGGCATCGAGTTCATCGTGTTCCTCAACCCCGAGGCCACCCCGGACCAGGTCGACGCGGTGCGCGGCGACCTCGAGGAGGACCCGCAGGTCGCCTCCCACACCTTCGTCGACCAGCAGGCGGCCTTCGAGGAGTTCAAGGAGCTCTTCGGCGACTCGCCCGAGATGGTGGAGAGCGTGACGCCCGAGATCCTCCCGCCGTCGTTTCGCGTGGTGCCCACCGAGAAGGACGCCGAGGTGGTGTCGGCCCTCACCGACCAGTACCAGACCAAGCCCGGCGTCAAGGAGGTCGTGTCCGCCACCGACACCATCCGCCTGGTGCAGAACCTGTCCGAGAAGCTCACCGTGGGCATGTTCCTGGTCGCCGTGTTCCTGCTCGGCGCGGCAGGTCTGCTCATCCTCAACACCATCCGCATGGCCATGTACGCCCGGCGTCGCGAGATCGAGGTCATGAAGCTGGTGGGGGCCACGAACTGGTTCATCCGGGTGCCGTTCATGGTCGAGGGCCTCATCCAGGGCGTGCTCGGCGCAGCGCTGGCCATCGGCGCCGTGGCCGTGTTCCGGCCCTTCTTCGACAACCTGCTGCCCCCACCCGAGGAGTTCCCGATCTTCTCCAACTTCGTGCCCGACTCCGCCGACATGCTCGTCATCTACCTCCTGCTTGCGTTCGGGGGGTGCGTGGTGGGTACCGTGGGGGCAGGCGTGGCGGTCACCCGCTTCCTCGACGTGTGAGGTCGGCGGGCGCCCGGGGGTGGCGTTGAGCGACGATCCAACCAATCGCAGCACGGCCCGCAGGGGTGTGGCGCGCCGCTGGTCGCAGTCGGGAGGCCGCCACGGCGCCGTCCGGCGGGCCTCGATGGTGGGGCTGTCGATCGCCTT
>JALOLF010000254.1 GCA_025456085.1 Acidimicrobiales bacterium | reverse complement strand
TCGAGCCTGAGCCGGTGGTGGCTGTCGTCGAGCCCGAGCTGGAGCCGGTGGTGGCTGTCGTCGAGCCCGAGCCCGAGCCCGAGCCCGAGCCCGAGCCGGAGCCGGAGCCGGTGGCTGTCGAGCCGGAGCCCGAGCCCGTGCACGCCGTGGCGGCTGATGCGCCACCGCCGCCGGCGGGTGGGCTCGATCTCCTCCTGACCGCCACCCCCGAGCGGATCGAGGGAGAGGAGGACGTCGACGCGCCCAGCTTCCTCGCAGGTGGCTCCGTCCCCGACCTGCCTCCGCCACCTCCGTTGAGCTACCGGAGCCAGGACTGGGCGGTCGCCGCTGGTGACGAACCGGGCTCGACCGTCGATGCCGCACCGCCGGCGATGGTGGACCAGGCCGTCGTGGCGTCGTCGGTCGTCGACGTGTCGCCGCCTCCTGCGGCGGTCGCGCCGCCCGCACCGACCATCGCGTCGCCGGCACCGACGACCGCACCCGTCTTCGGTCCCCGTGCGCACCCGGCGCCGGTCCACGCGCCGCCGGTGCCGCCCGAGCTGATGGCACCGGGTACCGGCCCCTCCACGACAGGCGAGCACCCGGAGCAGGTTCCGGTCATCACCGACTTCCCGCCGGCGGAACCGCCTGCACCGGAGGGCGTGGTCGACCCCAACGGCCTGGCCACGTTCGTGGCGCTGCTGTCCCCGGAGTCGCTGCGCGCCGGTCGCGTCGCACTCGGGGTCTTGTCAGCGATGCTGCGGCCCGATGAGCGGGTGGAGGCACTGGTCCAGGGGATCTACCAGGGGCACATGGCAGTCGGCGCCTTGACCGCGCACCGGGTGATCCTCGTGAACGAGCACGAGTGGGTTCCCGACATCCGTTCGATTCCGCTGCGAGCCGATCTCGCCGTGCAGGGCTGGCAGGACGATCGGCTGGCGGCGCTCATGTTCGTGTCGGACGGACAGACCATCACGCTGTCCGACATCACCGACCGGCCGCTCGCACACGAGTTCGCCCACGTCCTCCGGACCCATGTGGCATCCCTGAACGAGTGACTGCGTCGCCGCTTCGCCGTCCGGCGCGGGACTTGCTATCCTGACCGTCCCAACGCGGACGTGGCTCAGCTGGTAGAGCATCACCTTGCCAAGGTGAGGGTCGCGGGTTCGAATCCCGTCGTCCGCTCCGAGAAAGTGCAGGTCAGGGGCCACCTCGGTGGCCCCTGACTCGCGTCCGGGCGTCCGCGCTCTACTCAGACGCTCTACCATCGTCGTGGTTCCAGCGCTGCTCTACTTCGGAGGTGGGCCATGGCGAACGCCGTTTCCTCGTCGAGATCGCGTGCTTCGGGGCAAGGCGATCGTTCGAGCAAGCGAGCGCGGCGGCGCGGCAGCGGCGGGGTCTTCGCCGTGCGCGACGGGGTCTGGCGGGTCGACGTCGAGATCGGTCGTGACCCGGTCACGGGTCGGCGCCGGCGGGTGTCGCGCACGATCCACGGCACCCGAGAGGACGCCGAGGTCGCTCTGGCCCGGCTGAAGGTCGCCGACCACGAGAAGCGCCTGCCCACCGGTGGGACCAACGCCCGGTCGGTTGCTGCCGTGTTCCAGCTCTACCTCCAGGCGATCGACGCCGGGCTGATCGAGTTGGCGCCGAGCACCATCGCCACCGTGCGTTCGGCGACGCGGATCATGGCGGCGACGGAGCTGGCCGACGGGCGCGAGTTCGGGGCGATCCGACTGAGCCGCCTGACGTGGCAGGACATCGATTTCCTGTACGGCGCGATGCGTGCTGCGGGCAAGAGCGCGGCGTATGTGCGCCGCTGTGCGACGGTGCTCACCCGGGCGCTGGATCTTGCCCGCAAGCGTGGGCTCATCGACGCGAACCCGGCCAAGGACGCGACACGGCCCCGTACCGCCCGGTCGAAGCCGTGGTCGCCCACCGGTGACGAGGTCCGTGCCGTGCTGGCCGAGGCCGAGCGGCGTGACCCGGAGCTGCGGGACGCAGCCGTCGTTTTGATGAGCACGGGCATGCGGCGCGGCGAGTTCCTGGCGCTGCGGTGGGCCGACCTCAATCTCGACCAGGCCGAGGTCCACGTGGCCGCGGCGATCAGCGACGGTGGACCCGGCATCGGTCTGGTGTACAAGGCGACCAAGCGCTCGGACTGGCGCGACGTGCCGTTGACGGCGGGTGCGGTCGAGGCGTTCAAGCGGCAGGCCGAGCGACGCGGCGAGCTGCTCGGGCACGAACCGAAGCCGGACGAGTACGTGTTCCCGAACGTCCTCGACGGCACGCAGCCGATGCGGCCGGACAACATCACCAACCGATGGGCGGCAGCGCGGCGAGCGTCGCCCATGACGCTGCGGGACCTGCGGCACTACACCGCCACCACCATGCTCGACGCGGGGGAGTCGTATCGCACCGTCGCCGACATCCTCGGCAACAGCGAGGCGACCCTTCGGCTGCACTACGACGGCCGCACCGACGTCGGCAAGCGCAAGGCCATCTCGGCCCTCGAGTTGTAGGGCCACGACATCGGCAACGACTCGGCACGGCCGGGTGTCGGGGCAGACCAGCCCGCTCGGACGGCCGAAAGCTGCTCGTGGCTAGTGGTCGTTTACTACCAGGTTCTCGGCGAGGTCGCGGACTTGGTCCTCAGTCATGCCCACCGCCACGATCGAAATCGTCGTGTCAGGCGTCTCGGACCAGGTGATGCCGGCCACCGGTCCGGTCGCTGCGGAGTTTCCGCTGCCGATGACGGCGCGGCGACCATCCCGAACGGTGTCCGGTCTCTTCACGACGGGCACTGGATCTTGAGCCGTCAACGCCGCATCGACCGACTTGTCGGCATCGACCGGCTCGGCCATCGAGATCGTGACCTCACCCTCGAAGGGCATAGCCGACGGCGCGCCGTAGGTGACCGCGATGATCGGCTCCCCGAACACGCCTACGAAGGTGCGCTCTACCTTCACCTCCCAGTTCGCCGGCAGCCCCCTAACCTCCCAGGGCGCAGTGATGTCAGGGTCTTCCCCTCCGCCGTGTACGTCGTCACGACCATCTGCCGCCGGTTGGGGAGCCGGAGTCTCCCCGAGGGCGGTGCCGGTGTGCTGCTCGGTGTCAGCGTCCTTGCCCGAATCCTCGCCCGCGTCCACGAACACCTCGTATTGTGACGGCGGCCATGAGATTGTCCCCGTAGGCGGCCGGTAGGAGTCCCCAGGGACGGCCACGGTTCTTCCCCACGGGCGGCCATGGGTGTTCCCCGTGGA
>JALOLF010000253.1 GCA_025456085.1 Acidimicrobiales bacterium | reverse complement strand
GCCGACATGGAACCGCTGATGTTCGCGCTCCGCGCGATCGCCGGCGTGCTGTTCCTCACGGCCGGCGTCAACCTGCTCTCGACGCTGTTGACCTCGAGTCGCGAGTCGTCGAGGCGGACCGGTGTCGAGCTGTCGATCGGGTTCACCCCCGGCCAACTGATCCGGCAGGGAGCGGTGGCCGGCGCGGCGCTCGGGCTGGTCGCCGCCGTCGTCGGGATCTCGCTCGGCGTGCTGGTGTTCCGGCTGCTGGCCGACGAGGTCAGCAAGGGCATCGGCGCCGGACCCGGCTGGCTGCCGGCTCCGGGTGCCGCCACCCTGCTGGTGATCGCTGCGGTCGCGATCCTGCTGTCGTCGGCGCTCGGCGCGCTCGCGGTCCGCAACGTCGCCACCCGTCCGGCCGCCGACCTCGTTCGCGGCGAGTGAGCGGCGACACCTCCTCCAACGCAGCGAGCGCGGTGCCACCGGCTACGCACGATCCGTGCGCGATCCGTCCCGGAATCCGGGACACATGGGGCACGGATCGTGCAGCGGGGCGCCGCTTGCCGGCGTGCTGGCCCCGGGTCACGACGCCGTCGGCCACCGAGCCAACGTGGCAGTGGCGGCGCCAGCCGGATGCCGGGACGAATTCCGCGCTGATCGTGCGACGTACGGCCACGCTCGCTGGTGAGGCCTACGATCGGGAGCGATGTCGGTACGTGAACTGGTGGTGCTCGGCACGGCGAGCCAGGCGCCCACCCGGCATCGGAACCACAACGGCTATCTGTTGCGCTGGGACGGCGAGGCGATCCTGTTCGATCCCGGTGAGGGGACGCAACGGCAGTTCACCCTGGCCGGGGTGTCGGCGGCGTCGGTGGACCGGATCTGCATCACGCACTTCCACGGGGACCACTGCCTCGGCCTGCCCGGCATGATCATGCGGCTGTCGCTCGACGCCGGAAGCCTGCCGGTCCCCGTGCACTACCCGGCCAGCGGACAGCCACACTTCGAGCGGCTCCGTTTCGCCACCGCCGGCCAGGAACACGTGCCGGTCGACGCTTGCCCGGTGACGACTCCGGGTGTGATCCACCAGGACGATCTCATGACGATCCGCGCCGTGGAACTGTCGCACCGCGTGGACGCCGTCGGCTACCGGGTGGAGGAGCCCGACCGGCGTCACCTGATCGTCGACCGGCTCGATGCGCTGGGCATCACGGGCCCGTCGATCGGCCTCCTCCAGGAGCACGGTTCGATCGACCACGACGGCCGGACGGTGAACCTGGAGGAGGTGAGCGAGCATCGCCGGGGGCAGGTGTTCGCGTTCGTGATGGACACGCGCTGGTGCCCCGGTGCACTGCACCTCGCCGCCGGCGCCGACCTGCTGGTGTGCGAGTCGACCTTCCTCGACGTCCACGCCGACATGGCCGAGGAGTACGGGCATCTCACGGCGCGCCAGGCCGGTCGTCTCGCGCGCGAAGCCGGCGTGGGACGACTGGTGTTGACCCACTTCTCGCGGCGTTACGCCGACGAACAGGTCTTCGCCGACGAGGCCCGCCAGGAGTTCGACGGCGACGTCGTGCTCGCCGAGGACCTGATGCGCATCCCCGTCCCGCCACGAATCTGACGGCCCGAGACGATCAGCAGTGCCGTCAGTGGGCGTCGTTGATGCGTGCGACGAGCCGGCCCTTCACGAGGCCGCGGGCGAGGCGATCCAGGCCATCGGGGATGTCGTCGAAGCCGATCTCGGTGTAGTGGGGCGCCAGCTGTCCGCTGGCGAAGAGCTCGTACACCCCGGCGATGTCGTCGCTGGTCCCGCCCCTGGAACCGACGAGCTCGCACTCCTTGATGATGAGGTCCCTCGTCGAGATCGTCGCCTCCAGCTTGCCCATGCCGACCTGCACCACGCGGCCTCCGAATCGCACCGTCTCGATGGCCTCGGCGGTGGTGGTGCCGAATCCGGCGAAGTCGATGATCACGTCGAGCTGCTTGTCGGCGAAGTCGCGGATCGATCGGGCGATGCCGGTGAGGCCCAGCTCGTCGGCGAGATCCCACACGTCCTCGTTGAGCTCGGCCGCGTAGACCTCAGCGCCGGCCAGCACCCCGACACGCGCACCGATCTGTCCGAGACCGCCGAGCCCGATGATCCCGAGCCTGGTTCCTTCCACCACGCGGCCCTTGGCCATGACCGCGTGGTGTGAGGTCATTCCCGCGTCGGTGCCGGCGGCCCCGAGAGCGAACGGCACGTTGTCGGGGATCGCCACGAGCGTGATCTGGTCGACCAGGATCTTGTCGGCGAAACCGCCGTCGTACCCATAGCCAGGCGCACCGGCCCTGGTCATCGGGCACACCCCGACGCGAGCCCCGACCGACCAACCGGAGACGCCTTCACCCACCTCGACAACGACTCCGGCAACCTCGTGGCCCATCGTGACCGGCCTTCGCGGCAGGAACGGCAGCCACCCCTCGTCCTCGAGCACCCCGACGTCGGAATGGCACAGCCCGGCCGACACAACGTCGAGCACGACCTGCCCCGGCCCGGCGACCGGCACGGGAACGTCGGCGAGCACCAGCGGCTCGTGGGTGTTCGTGAACTGCCATGCGCGCATGCGGCGCTTCCTCCTCCCCGCCACCAGCGAACCTCGCGGGCGGCGCGCAGCTGTCGTCTCGACCGGTTGTCGAATCGTTCCCGACGCAGCAGTGTGTCACCTCGGCCCGCGCCGGACATTGCTGACCCGACTCCGGCAAACCGGCGGGCGTGGACGTCGGCAGCATCGTCGTCATCGGTGGCAAGGACGATGGGGTCCGAGCGGTCTCGACCGATGGCACCCAGCTGTGGTCCCAACCCACCCTGTGGTCCAATCTGCAGGTCCGCTCGACGGCGGACGGGGAGTTCGTATCGTTCGCGACGGAGGCCTCCGGCGGCGACTGAGCCGAGGCGCGCGACCACCAGGTACGCACGATCCGTGCGCGAGACGTCCCGGATTCCGGAACTCAGGCGGCACGAATCGTGCATCGGAATGCCGGCTGAGCCCTCACCGGTCTCGACACGGCGCTCGAACGCGCCCCGACATCGGAGAATCGCCGTGACGGGCGCCGGACTCATCGATCCGAAGTCGGCGCGCACCGTCCCGGCCCGTACGATGGCCAATCGCAATCCGGCGCAAACGGTTCAACGGGGTTTTCTCCCGCGAATCGCGCCGGTCCCGCCTCTCTAGCTCAATGGTAGAGCAGTGGACTTTTAATCCATTGGTTCAGGGTTCGAGCCC
>JALOLF010000252.1 GCA_025456085.1 Acidimicrobiales bacterium | reverse complement strand
CTCGGCCACCAGCTCCTCACCCAGGAAGGAGCGGGCCCAGGGGGCGAGGGGCGGGTCCACGAGCAACCGGGCCTCCACCGGCTCCGCCTCGCCGAGCTGCCACGCCTGGGCGGGGACGCCGGCGATGTGCTCTGGTCGGGCGAAGGCACCGGCACGCTCCCCCACCTCCACGTCACCGTCGATGCGGTCCACCCGGAAGTTGCGCTCCTCACCCCGGGCGTGGTCGAAGGCCCGCAGGTACCACCGGCCGCGCTGGAAGTCGAGGCGCCAGGGGTCGACCGTGCGCCGGCGGTCCCGGTAGGAGAACGAGACGGTGCGGCGGTCCGCGACGGCGCCGAACAACGGGCCCAGGTTCTCGTCGCCGGGGACCGAGGCCAGGGTGGGACCCTCCGGCGCGCCGCCCACCTGTCCCCCCAGGCGCCACAGCCCGGCCAGGCCACGGGCCCCGTCGAGGTGCACGGCGATGGCGGCGAGGTGCAGCGCGGCCAGCTCGTCGGTGGTGAGGCCCGGGTCACGCAGGTAGTACTCGTCGGCGGGGATGTGGTAGCCGTCGGCCGGCGGGTCGCGGTAGGGGATCGGCGACAGCCGGATCGGCACGCCCAGCTCACGCAGGTCGTCCTTGTCGCGCTCGAAGGCCCGGCGGAACGCCGCCTTGTCCTCGGGGTAGCCGCCCACCCGGTCCCGCAGCTCCTCCGCGGTGAGCGGGTGGGTGGTGTGCAACAGGGTCAGGGTGAGGGTCAGGAGCCGCTCGAGCTTGTCCACGGGCGCTGCCTACAGCGACGCGATGAGCTTCTCGACGCGCTCGTCGCGCGACTTGAAGGGGTCCTTGCACAGCACCGTGCGTTGGGCCTGGTCGTTCAGCTTCAGGTGCACCCAGTCCACCGTGTAGTCGCGCTTGCGCTCCTTGGCCCGTCGGATGAACTCGCCCCGCAGGCGCGCCCGGGTGGTCTGGGGGGGCGTCTCGATGGCGGTGTCGATGTCGGCGTCGGTGCAGATCCGCTGCATCAGCCCGCGGTCCTGCAACTTGTAGAACAGGCCCCGGTCCCGGTTCACGTCGTGGTACTGCAGGTCGATGAGCGAGATCCGGGGATGGTTCAGGGGCAGGTCGTGCCGGGCCCGGTAGGCCTCGATCAGCTTGTACTTCGCCACCCAGTCGCACTCGGTGTCGAGCGAGAGGGGATCCCGCTCGAGTCCGGTCACGCAGTGCTCCCACATGGCGAGGGCCCTGCGCTCCTGCTCGTCGAGGTCGCGGCGCTCCGCATAGCGCAGGGCCCGGTCGAGGTACTCCCGCTGGATCTCGAGCGCGCTCATCTCACGACCGTTGGCGAGGCGCACCCGTCGCCGGCACGTCATGTCGTGGCTGATCTCGCGGATGGCTCGGATGGGGTTCTCGAGGGTCATGTCGCGCAGCACGACGCTGGGCTCCTCGAGCATGCGCAGCAGGATCGAGCAGGCCCCGACCTTCAGGAAGTTGGCGTACTCGCTCATGTTCGAGTCGCCCACGATGACGTGCAGCCGCCGGTAGCGCTCGGCGTCGGCGTGGGGCTCGTCACGGGTGTTGATGATGGGCCGAGAACGGGTGGTGGCGCTGGAGACGCCCTCCCAGATGTGCTCGGCCCGTTGGCTGATGCAGAACATGGCACCGCGGGCCGTCTGCAGGACCTTGCCCGCGCCGGCGTAGATCTGGCGGGTGACGAGGAACGGGATCAGCACCTCGGTGTAGTGGGCGAAGTCGTCGCGCCGGCTGGTGAGGTAGTTCTCGTGGCAGCCGTAGCTGTTGCCGGCCGAATCGGTGTTGTTCTTGAACAGGTAGATGACGCCGCGGATGCCCTCGTCGCGCAGGCGTTGCTCGGCGCTGGCCAGGAGCTGCTCGAGGATGCGCTCCCCCGCCTTGTCGTGCACGACCAGGTCGTAGATCGAGTCGCACTCCGGCGTGGCGTACTCGGGGTGCGAACCGACGTCGAGGTAGAGCCGGGCCCCGTTGGCCAGGAACACGTTGCTCGACCGCCCCCAGGACACCACCCGCCGGAACAGGTAGCGGGCCACCTCGTCGGGACTCAGCCGGCGCTGACCCTTGAGGGTGCAGGTGACCCCGTACTCGTTCTCGAGGCCGAAGATGCGCCGCTCCATCGCCTCACGCTACCGGCGCGGGCCGCCCCTCCGAGACCATCGGCCACGGCGCCGCGCCACGGGTGCCGGGTACCCTCTGGTCGTGGCCACCGTCCGCCTGGTACCCGTCGCCGTCGACTGCGGCGCCTTCGAGGCCAGGATCATCGCGGCGCGGCTGGGCGCCGAGGGCATCGTGTGGACGTTGCGCGGCGCGGACGGCGTCTACCCCGTGGGCGGCACCGACGTCCTGGTGTTCGAACAGGACGTGGACCGGGCCCGCGAGCTGCTGGCGCTTGCCACCGCGGGCGACGACGAGCGGGGGGACCACGGGTTCGAGGACGACAACGGGTCGGCCGCCCTGGCCGGTGGGTCCCCGCTGCACCGCCGCCGGGCCGTCGCGGCCCTGGCACTCGCGGCGCTCGTGGTGGTGGCCCGCTCGCCCTGGTGGTGAGGCCCGGTCGTGTCGCGGTGCCGGGTCGGACAGCCCGCCGGGACGCTCAGGCGTCGCCGGCGGGTTCACCGGCGTCGGACTCCGACGTCGGCGGCGCAGCGCCGTCCCCGTCGAGCAGCGAGGCGAGCTCGGCGTCCTCCAGACGACGGAAGGCCCGCCGGGGCCCGGTGCGGTCGAGCACGGCCACCTCCAGGTCACCCGGCGCCAGGGTGCGGTCGGCGCCGGCCAGAGCCACCACTGCGGCGCGGAGCGCGCCGGCGAGGTCCAGGCCGTCGCGCCACGACGCCTCCAGGCGATCGGCGATGGCCTCGGCCTCCCCGCCGAGCACGGTGAAGCGGGCCTCGTCCATGACCGTGCCGTCGTAGAGGATGTGGAACAGCCGATCGTGCTCGGCGTCGGAGCCCACCTCCGCGACGAGGATCTCGACCTCCATGGGCTTCATCTCGTGGGTGAAGATCTGGCCCAGGATCTGCGCGTAGGCGTTGGCCAGGCTGCGGGCGTCGACGTCCTCCCGGCTGAAGGCGTAGCCCTTCAGGTCCGCGTGGCGCACCCCGGCGATGCGCAGCTGGTCGAACTCGTTGTACTTGCCGACGCCGGCGAAGGCGATGCGGTCGTAGATCTCGCTCACCTTGCGCAGCGTCTCGGACGCGTTCTCGGCGACGATCACGATGCCGTCGGCGTAGCGGACCGCCGCCAACGCA
>JALOLF010000149.1 GCA_025456085.1 Acidimicrobiales bacterium | reverse complement strand
TGCCCTCGCCCGCCTCTCCCCCGAGTTGCGGGCCGCGCTGCAGGCCACCGTGGTCGACGGGCTGACGGCTCGGGAGGCGGGCCGGCTCCTCGGCATCCCCACCGGAACCGTCAAGACCCGCGTGATGCGGGCCAAGCATCAGCTGCGAGGAGCGCTCGCATGAGCACCACCGACTGGCACGTCGACGACGGCGTGCTCGACACCTACGCCCGACGACCCCGGGACCTCGATGCCGTCCAGGCGGCGTCGACCGAGGCCCACCTGCTGGCGTGCGAGCGGTGCCGACGGGCCCTGGCCTCGACTGCACCGGACGGCCTGCTCACCGCCTCGTGGGCGTCGGTTGCCGACCGGATCGACGCCCCGCACCGCAGCCCCGTCGAGCTCGGGCTGACCGCGCTGGGCGTGAGCCCGACGTCGGCTCGGCTGGCCTCGGCCACCCCGACGCTGACCGTGGCGTGGCTCCTGGCGGTGGTGGCGGTGACGGCGATGGCCGTGGTGCTCGCCGGCCACCGGGACACCGCCTCGGTGTTCGTGGTGGTGGCGCCGCTGCTGCCCGTCGCGTCGGTCTCCGTGGCGTTCTCGGCCAGCAGCGATCCCGCAGGCGAGGCAGGGCTGGCCACGCCGCTGGCCGGCGCCGGGATGCTGCTGCGGCGGGCCGTGGCCGTCGTCGTCGCCAGCCTGGTGTGCGTGGCCGTCGGTGCCGCCGCCCTCTCGGCGGCGGGGACCACCGCCATCGGCTGGATCCTGCCCGCCCTGGGTCTGACGACCGGCGCCCTCGCCCTCAGCATGTGGCGACCGGTCGAGCAGGCGGCCGCCGTCCTCGCCAGCGCCTGGGTCGTCGCCGTGGGCGTCGCCGCTGCGCTGGCCGCGCCTGACGGGCTCGACGCCTCGCCGCTGCTCCGCGCCCCCGGTCAGCTGGCGGCGCTCGCCCTCGCCCTCGCCGGCGCCGCGGTGGTCGCCACCCGCCGCGACCGCCTCATCCTCCTGGGAGCCGCACCATGACCACCACCGTCCGCGCCGAGGGTCTGACCAAGCGGTTCGGGAGGACCCTGGCCCTGGCCGGCGTCGACCTGACCATGGGCACGGGAGTGACCGCGTTGCTCGGACCGAACGGCGCGGGCAAGACCACCCTGCTGCGCATCCTGGCCACGGTGCTGTCCTCCGACGCCGGCACCGTCGAGCTGCTCGGTCACCGCATCGACTGCGCCGACGGCCGCCTCGCCGTGCGCCGACGGCTCGGCTACCTGCCCCAGGAGCCGGGGTTCCACCGGCACTTCACCGCGTTCGAGTTCGTCGACTACGTGGCCGTGCTGAAGGAGTGGGGCGACCGCCGGCCACGCCACGACGAGGTCCGCCGGGTGCTCGAGCTGGTCGGCCTCCAGGACCAGGCCGGCACGCGGATCCGGAACCTCTCCGGTGGCATGCGCCGCCGGGTCGGCATCGCCCAGGCCCTCCTGGGATCCCCCGACCTGCTGCTGCTCGACGAGCCGACAGCGGGCCTCGACCCCGAGCAGCGCCTGCGCTTCCGGGAGCTGCTGGGCACGGCCGCCCACTCGACGGTGGTGTTGTCCACCCACCAGACCGACGACGTGGCCGCGTTGTGCCAACACGTGCTCGTGCTGCTCGGCGGCCACGTCCGCTTCGCCGGCACGCCCGACGATCTGGCTGCCCTGGCCGAGGGTCACGTCTGGGTCGACGACCGCCGGCACCCCGGCGCCGAACTGGCCTGGGTGACGTCGCAGGGCGCGGTGCGCCAGATCGGCACACCGCCGCGGGGCGCCACGACGGCGACGCCGACGGTGGAGGACGGCTACCTGCTGCTGGCCGGCCGGAACGGCCCGGGGGGCGACCACGGCGACGATGCCGGGGCGGCGGCGTGAAACGGCGCCTGGGCGACGTGCTGATCGGCATCGGAGCGGCGTTCACCCTCTCGCTGCTGGTGTTCGGCGGTGCCGGCGCCGCTGCTGCCGGGCTACCCATCGCAGGGCTCGGCGTGGCGATGATCGTCACCGGGGTCGTGCTGCGCCGTCCCGGCCGCCGCAGCGGTGGGGCCGAGCACGAGCGATGGCAGGGCTCCCAGCCCGCGCCGGCCCCGCGATCGATGGACGGCCCCGACGGTCCCGACGTCCTCGACGGCAAGGCCCGGCCCGCCGGTCGGGCCGAGGGCCCGACCGGACGCGGTCGGCGCGCGGTGCTCGCCTTGGGGCGCATCGAGGGGCGCGAGCTGCTGGCCAACCCGTGGTTCGCGGTGGGGCTCGGGATCGCCGTGCTCGAGGTCGTGGCGTTCGGCCTGCTGTGGTCGTCGGACTTCTCCGGCCACTGGTGGGAGGCCGTCGCCAGCATGCCGCTTGCCGTGCACCCGCTGGTCGGCCTCTCCCTGGTCGCCGCCCACCGGGGCATGACCAGGGCCCGGCGTGACGGCTGTGAGGAGCTGTTCACGAGCTGCCCGATGGACGAGGGTGCCCGACTCGAGGGCCACCTGCTCACGGCGTGGGTGGGGGTCGTGGCCGCCCTGGCCCTCGCCGTGGTGCTGCCGGCGGTGATCCTGCGGGGCGGGGCCGCCTACGGCGCGCTCGACGGACGGGCGCTGGCCATCATGGCCACGTGCGGCGTCCTCGGCGCAGGCGGCGTGGTTCTCGGCGTCGCCCTCGGACGGTGGGCGCCGTTCCTGCTCACGCCCCTGGTCGCGCTGATCGCCATCGTCGCCGTGTCCGATCGCCTCCTCGACATCGGTGCGCCCCGGTGGTCGACCGACCGCCTGCTGGCCACCTTCGATCCCCTGGACGGGCCCGACCCGCTCCTGCTCGACCTGCCCCTGGCCGAGCGCCTGCTCTGGTTCGGTGCCCTCACCACGCTCGTCGCCGGCGCCGCGCTGCTGGGCCGCCGGCGCTGGGCCACCCCCCTCGTCGTCGGTGCCGCCGCCGTCTCGCTGCTGGCCGCCGTGGCCGTCACTGCACCCATGTCGGATCCCGCCGCCCTCGCCGCCCCGCTGCTCGACCCCGCCACCACCGAGCGGTGCGTCCGGGCCGGGACGGCGACCGCAGCGGTCACCGTCGAGGTGTGCGGGCCGCCGGTGTACGCCGGCGGGGCGCGACGCTATGCCGACGGGCTCACCCCGCTCGTCGACGCCCTGCCCGCCGAGTCGGTGGGACGAGTGCAGATGCGCCAGCGCCTGCTCGATGAGAACGTGGAGGCGCTGCCGGCCGAGCTGGCTGCCGTGCTGCCCGCCGCCTGGTCCGACGCGCCGAATGGGTCCGGGCCGATGGCGGTGGGGATCGGCCCCGACCGCATCGTGCTCCCCGTGCCCGTCGACACCCTCACCGCCGCCGTACGCGGCGCCCAGTTCCGCCTGGCCGCCCAAGCTCTGGGCCTGCCGGTCGAGACCGAACACGGAGCGCCACCGATGGTGGTGGCCGGTCGAGCCGACGGGCTGGCCGTGCTGTGGCTCGGCACCCTCGGCCTCGACGCCGACCGACGGGCCGGGTCCATCACACCCAAGCAGGACGACCACGCCGACGAGCCGTGGGACGACACCACCCGCGGCCACGCCTGGCCCGACCCGTGCGTCAGCGGTGGTCCGGCGCCGCTGACCTGGGCCCCCCAGGACATCGAGGCGGCCACGAGGCTGTTCGCCCTGCCCGACGACCAGGTGCGCGCCGTCCTGCACGAGCACTGGCACGAGCTGGACGAGCTGACCACCGACGACCTGCTGGCCGTCGCCGGCCTGGACCCGGTGGGGCCGACCGCCCCGGTGGAGGAGCGCCCACATGTCTGCACCTGGCTGTGAGCCGGCCCGGGTCATCGCCTGGGCCCGGGTGGCGGGCTGGTGCGTGGTCGGCATCCTGCCGACCACGGTCGCGACGGTCCGGGGCGCCGACGACCTCAGCATCCCGGTCATGGTGACCACCATCGTGCTGGGTGCCGGGGTGTGCCTCGGCCTCGACGATGCCGCAGAGGCCACCGTCGCCGCCGTGCCGACCCCCCGCTGGCTCCGGCGGGCCACCCGGCTGGCGCACGTCGCCCTCGCTCTGGTGGTGGCCGCCGTGCTGACGGCGATGGTGGCGGCGGTGGGGGGTGGCGAGGTGCTGCCCGACCTCGGCCATCTCGTCGCCCTGGCCGCCACCACCTCGGCGGCGGCGCTGGCCATCACCTGCCGGTTGCCATCAGACGGCGGTCACCGGACCATCGGCGGCGCGGGCAGCGCCGGAGCCCTGCTCGGCGTGCTGGCCGTGGCGATGCTGTCCCTGCGGCTCACCTGGCTGCCGACGCCCGGCGACGTCGGGTCGACCGGGCGGTGGTGGCTGCTTGCGGCGGTGCTCGGGCTGGCCGCGCTGCCCACGTTCGACGATCCCGCCCGTCGGCCCTACCGGTACGACCACGGCCCGACCAGCCGACGACCCCGACAGCAGACGACGAGGACCGGCGACCGCAACCCGGTGGAGGCCCCATGACCAGCGCGGTGACCACCGAGCATGGGGACGTCACCCCGCTACCCCGACCATCGGCGCGGACCAACCTCCGCCTGCTTCGCCGGCTCTTGCGCGACCCCCGGCCCGCCCTCGACGAGCTGACCGCCACCGTCGGACCGGTCGCCGGGCTCGGGCTCGGACCGATGCGCCTCGCCGTGGTGGGCGACCCCGTCGCCCTCGGCGAACTGTTCTCGACGCCCACCGAGTCGTTCCGGTGGGGCCACCGGTTCAACACCCTGGGCTTCGTGGTGGGCGACGAGTCGATGATCGTGTCGGACGGTCCTGACCACCGACGGCGCCGTGCCTCCGTGCAGGCAGCCTTCGGCCGACGACGGCTGGACGGCTGGATCCCGATCGTCGTCGAGGAAGCCGACCGAACCGTCGACGAGCTGACAGCCCGTCCCGACCCGACCACCGCGACGCCGGTCGACCTGGCACCGGTCGTCCGCACCGCGGTGCTTCGCATCGCCATCCGGGCCTTCTTCGGCGACCGGCTGGTCGATCGGGCCGACGAGCTCGGCGACCGCTTCCAGCGCGCCCAGGACTACCTCGAGTCTCCCGCCCTGCGGCAGCTCCCCCACCGCCTCCCCGGCACCAGCCGGGCCAGGGTGCGCGACGACCGCCGGGCCCTCGACGCCATCATCGACACCGAGGTCGCGGCCTGTCGGCGCTCGCCCTCAGGCGACCCCCTCGACGTGCTCGAGTCGCTGGTGGTGGACGGCACGCTGACCGACGACGAGATCCGCGACCAGGTCGTGACGCTGATCGGTGCCGGCTACGACACGACGGCCGCCTCCCTGGCCTGGGCGCTGTGGTGCACGACGACGACGGACGGCCTCTGGGGCCGGCTCCGCCAGGAGGCCGACGAGGTCCTGGGTCCCCCCGGATCGCCCGTGCCTCCCGACCACGACGTGCTCACCCGCCTGGAGCTGACCGATCGGACCGTGCGCGAGGTGCTGCGCCTGCACCCCGCCGGGAGCTTCGCCCCCCGCGAGGCTGTCGTCGACGTGGAGATCGGCGGCCACCGCATCCGCCGGGGGACCCTGGTGCTCTGGTCGCCGTACCTGGCCGGGCGCGATCCGCGGACCTGGCCCGATCCGCTCCGGTTCGATCCCGACCGGTTCGTCGACCTCACCGACGAGCAGCGGGCGCGGGCCGAAGCAGCCTGGGTGCCGTTCGGCCGGGGACCGCGCCGCTGCATCGGCTTCGCCCTGGCCCAGATGGAGCTCGTGCTGCTTCTGGCCCGGCTCGCCCAGCGCCTCGACTTGATCCCCACCTCGGCGTCAGTCCCGCCGGCGATCGGCATGGTCGTGAACCGACCACTGGGCGGCGTCCCCATGGGCGTCACCGCTCGCTGACGTCGCCGACGCTCCCCGACCCCTAGGTGCCCAGAGCGCTTCGTCGCCGTGAAAGCCCAGCCGCGTGTAGTCACCGTGCGTGGCGGAGGGGCGACACACACGCCAACTACACGCGAGATGCCACTCTCACGGCACGTGCAGGTACGAAGGGTGGCGTGATCTGGGCGAAGTGCCTCATCCCGCCCTGATACGGCCATGAGGAGCGCGGGGCGCATTCCACGACCGCGTCGGCCGAGGATGAACGCTACGGCGTTCACCGGGGTACGGGATCGGCCGGTGGGTGCTCGTCAAGGGTGATGGGCCTCTCTCGGCTGCCCGGACGGGGTTCGGTACACTCCGGGCCATGGCAGTGAAGGTCAACCGCCGCTGGCGACTCGCCGATCTCACCGCAGACATGCGCCCGCCGACGGACGACGATGTGCCCATCGACCGCGACGGCAACCGCCTGGATTCACCGGAGAAGGTGCTGGCCCATCTCGAACGGATCAACCAGGAGCGCAGCGAGCAACCAGCGTGAGCGCTGACGGCCCGCCGTTCAACCCCTCCCGCCTCCTCGCAACGCTCGACCAGCACAGGGTGACCTACCTCCTGGTCGGTGGCTTCGCGGCGCAGGTCTACGGCGCCCACCGCCAGACGATGGACCTCGACGTCGTGCCGAGGAACTCCGACGACAACCTGCAACGCCTGGCCAGCGCGCTCGTCGCGTTGCACGCACGATTGCGCGTGGGCGGGATGAGCGACGAGGACGCAATGCAGCTTCCGGTGGTGCTCGATGCTCCCACACTCAGGAGCTTCGGCAACTCGACCTGGATGACCGATGCAGGGCCGATCGATGTGCTCGTCGAGCTACGCGACGCCAACGGCGGAAGGCACGACTACGAGGATCTCGCGACTCGTCTCGTTGTGGCCGAGATCGACGACTTCACCGTCCCACTCGCGTCTCTTCCCGACATCATCGGCTCGAAGGAGTTCGCCGGACGACCCAAAGACGCCGACGCACTGCCCGAGCTCCGCGCACTCGCCGAGCAATCCGACGACACGATCGAGAGCTGACTCCCGCTCCCGGAGCGATGGCCGCCGCGGAGTCCGGCGCACGGACTCCCCGCGGGCGTACACGGACTCCGCGTCGCAATCCGCCCGAACAACTTCGCACACAACGCCATCCTCGTGCGCGCCTGTGGCATCACATCCACAGCCGAGTGCGAGCCGTCGATCGAGGATGACGACCTCGGCGACGAGCGGGTCCCAGGGAGTGGTGTATGGGCGGGTGAGGGCCTGAGAGTCCACCGGACGCGACGGTCACCGCGTCAACCTCAAGAGGAAGTCCTACCAACCACGTGAGGAGGAACACGGTGACAGTCCCTACCGCCATCGATGCTGCGGGCTGGTTGAGCAACTACCTGACCGGCGAGGACGGCGACGGTGATCTGGCCCGAGCGATGCCCAAGGCGTTCGCGGAGACATTGATGTCGGCGCAATCGTCGATGCAGTGCGTCGCCGCCTACGGCGAACGGTCCGGCGTGACGTCGTTCCCGATCCGGCCCCGATAGCCCTTGCGCAACCCATACCATCCCCCGACCGGGTTGTCCGTCGCCCGGGCCCGCGCCTCCACCGTGCCCGGCTTGGCGTCCTTCTGCTCGTCGGCGTTGCCCAGCGGCATCCAGTCACCGTGCTCCACGAGCATCGTGTGGGGGTCGTCGATGCAGCGGAGCTGGTACGCGAGCGTCGTCGACCCCACCCGGATGCCCAGCGCCGGCGGATCGGCCTCCTCGTCCCGCCACGCATCGACCTCCGATGTGCCGGGCGGTGTGGTCAGGATCCACGGATCCTCCGCCGTCCCGTTCCCCTCGACCTGATCGGGCATCACCGACTCCTTCGCGCTCCGGCCCCTGCACCGGTTCGGCACGGGCCGGTCGATCACGGCAGCTCGTTCATGACAGCATCTGTCATGAATTCGCGGATTTCGCGGATGGTCAGGAGATGATGCGATGCGTGTCGCGCGACTCCTCCGCCTCGTGCTCCTGCTACAGGACAGCGGGCGGCACACCGCCGCCGACCTCGCCGACGAGCTCGAGGTGTCCCCGCGGACGGTGCTGCGGGACCTCGATGACCTGTCCAGCGCCGGCGTCCCCGTCTTCGCGATGCGTGGCCCCAACGGTGGCTTCCAGCTCCTCGACGGCCTCGGACCGCTCGTCCGAACGCTCCCGCCCGGGTTGTCCGCGACCCGCGGCCCACTGCGGCGCGTTCTCGTCCGGCTCGCACCGGCGGCGCTCCAGATGGCGCTCGTGAACGCCCGGCCCGAAGGTTGGCGGCCACGCCCGGCTGCGACGCCGGTCGCAGGCCGGTCCGACTGGATCGAGGGCTGGTTCCGGTTCAACTCCTACGACACCGCCGTCCGCGAGCTCCTCGCCCTCGCCCCGAACGTCGAGATCCTGCGCCCCGTCGAGCTCCGCGCCACCGTGGCCGCCATCGCCGAGCGCGTCGCCACCCTCCACCGCCCGGGCGTGCCCGGCGGGTGAGCGCCCTGCCGTCAGCGGGCGCAGCACCAGTCGCGTCAGCCGAGGATCTCGGCCTTCTTCGCAGCGAACTCCTCCTCGGTGAGCACGCCGCTGTCCCGGAGCTCGCCGAGCTGGCGTAGCAGCTCGACCTGCTGGGCCATGTCCGTCGTCGACGGCGCCGGCGCAGGAGGGGCAGCCACCGGCGCGGCAGCCGGTGGGGCCGGCATCGGGGGTGGGGGCAACGGCCGCGCGGCCCCGGCCCAGTTCGCCCCCGCGGCCGCATCCTGCGCGGCCCATCGTTGCTGCTGGCGACGCTGCACCCGGCCGTGCACGCTGCTCGCCACTGCCACCTTCGCTGCGGTCTTCAGCAATCCCATGGTCGTCCTCTCAGTCCTTCTCGGTCTCGTCGAGCACCGCCAGGAGGTCCGACACTGGCACCCCTCCCTCGAGCAGTAGCCGTGCGCCCGACCGGCGCCAGACCTCCACGACCCCGAGCACCCAGCGCTGCTCGATGAGCACCAGGACGGCCAGCTCTCCGGGGCCGAGCTCGTCGCCGATGGCAGCGAGGTCATCCGCGTCGATGAGATCGGAGCGGGCCGCCGCCCACAGCGACAGATCGAGCCCCTCGACCGGCGGCAGGTCCTCGGCAGCGACCGTGTGAACGCCCTGGTCGTCCGCGACGACGAACTCGACGTCAAGGATGGCGATGACGCCCTGCTCGCAGAGCCCGAGGAGCTCGGCGAAGCCCTCTGGTCGTGGAACGCCGTCGGGGAAGGCCACGACGATGACGTCGATGGGCGCCGTCTCCTGACTGGTGCGCTCGCCCGACATGGCGCTCCTCACTCGCTGTTCTCGTACCGGCTCCTCCGCACGCGCCGGAGCAGCCCCGCTTCGCCGATCACCCCTCCCCGGGCCGGCGGTGCGGTCGGAGTGGGGCGAGTCGGGTCGGAGCGTAGCGTGCGCCGCGCCCGCCGGGCAGTTCCGGAGAGGTGTCTGCGGTTGCCGTCGAGCGACACCGGCCGCGAGCTGATCTGCCACCGGGAGCGGTGGACGGGTGCAGCTCTGAGCGCGACCGCTCCTACGGCCGCAACCCCAGGCCGACACCATGGTCAGACCCTGGAACATCGACTCCGGTGACCGCAGGGCGGTCTCCCGGTCGTCGAAGTCGGACTCCTGCACCTCGGGGCGGTCGCGCAGGACCATGCGCAGGTGCGGGATCAGGAGCTGGTGGAAGACGGCGTGCGACGATCCGCCGGTGACCAGCCGGCTGGCCGCCTCCGCGTCGAGGTCGAGGCAGCGCGCCCCGCGGGAGTACGAGCTCGGCGAGGAGGCCGAAGGTCATCGGATCGAACAGATCTTCGGTCGCCGCCAGCCGCTGCTCCGACTCGGTGTGGACCTTGGCCAACCCCATCCCGTCGTGCTTGCCCTCGCGAAACATGAACCCCCCACTCGGCCATGGTCGCGTTCGACGACCGGTGCGCAACCACACCCCGCCAGCAGCACAGGCTGCGGCGCCGACGGGCGGCCGGCTCCGGACTCGTCGGCGAGACCGGCCAGCGCATCGGGCACGAGGCCGAGGTGCGCGTCCCTGCGGCTCGGGCCCCGATGGGCAACGGCGCGCCGGTGGCCACGCACGCCGCTATCGGAGGCCGGCCTCGTCGAGGAGGCGGATGGAC
>JALOLF010000148.1 GCA_025456085.1 Acidimicrobiales bacterium | reverse complement strand
GCTGCCCGGTGGGGCGCCGCCCGGCACCCCACCGGCCAGCACCGTCAGTCGGTGAAGGGGTCGTTCAGGTTCGAGACCTCGTCGACCGAACAGGTGACGTCGGATCCGTCGGTGCCGAACACGGTCTGCCACGACTCGGTCTCGTCGGGCTCGAGCTGGCCCGTCGGCACGGACTCGGTCGTCCTCGCGCCGGAGCCGTCGGTGAACTCGATCGTGAGCAGGAAGCCGCGCTGCTCGTTCGAGGTGTTCGTGATCTCGCCGGACGCCTGGACCGAGCCGAGATCGTCCTCGGAACAGGTGATCTCCTCGCTGAGCTCGTAGTCCGCCTCGTCGGCGGGGCCCACGGTCTCGTCGACGAGGTCCGAGGCCTCGTTGCCGACCCATGCGATGCAGCCGACGATGCCGACCCCGAAGAGAACCGTGATGACGGCCACGATGATGACCGCCGTCCAGCAACCCTTGTTGCCCGACTTGGCCGGTGTGGGTGGCATGGGCTGCGGATACCCGCCGGGCGTGCCACCCGGATACCCGCCTCCGGGTGGATACCCGCCTCCGGGTGGGTAGCCGCCTCCGGGTGGTGGGCCGGCGGGTGGGAAGCCGCCTCCGGGTGGTGGGCCGGCGGGTGGGTAGCCGCCTCCGGGTGGTGGGCCGGCGGGTGGGAAGCCCCCTCCGGGTGGCGGGCCGGCGGGCGGGAAGCCGCCTCCGGGTGGCGGGCCGGCAGGTGGGAAGCCCCCTCCGGGTGGCGGTGGCGGTGGCACGTTGGACACGTCGGTCCCTTCCTCGGTCGTGGCAGGGGAGCCGGGAGCCACGGTAGTGGCAGGCACGCCTGCAGGTCGGGGACCCTCCCGGACGGTTACCGGTCGTGGCGGGGGACGGCGACACGCGCCGCAGGTGCCACGGTGGCGGCGGCGGGGGTGGCAGCGGGAAGCGACCGGGGCTCCTCACGGACCGGCCGGGGTGGTGGGCCGGCGTGCGGGGCCCGAGGCTCGCCAGCCGGGACGCCACGGGGCGGGGAGATCGTGGGGCCGGCGGGCCCCGCCATGACGCGCACAGGGTCGACCAGCCCTTCGGCCCGTTCGATGTGCTCGAGCTCCTCGCGTGCCTCGTCGAGCAGGTCCATCGTCAGCTCGATGTCGGCCAGGGCCTTGGGAGCCTCGAAGCCGCGCGGACCGGCGCCGGGTGCCGGGCCCAGGGACGCCTTCATGCGTGCCAGTCGCAGGCTCAGCCGTTCCACGTCCGCGAGCTGGTGCTCGAGCGGGACCAGCATGCGCCGTCGTTGCGGGCGGGGCTGGCGAGCGACGAGCACGAGGTGGTGATCGAGGTGCACCGCGGCCTCGGCCAGCTCACGGCACAACTCGGTGGTGCGGGTGGGCGGCGGGGTGCTGTCGCGGCGGCCCGGCCGTCGGGTCGGCTCGTGCACCGCCACGACCGCCGTCCGGAGCCGGCGGTGCATGCGGGCCGGCCGCGTGGGCGACCACAACCAGGACAGCGGGGCGACGGTCTCGACGTCGGGAGCGACCCGGTTGGCGCGGTTCAGTCGCCACGCGCCCATGCCGGCCAGGATGCCCAACAGGACGAGGACGGCCACCACCACGAAGAGCAGAGCAGCCGAGAACACCTCGATCATATGCTCAGGCTACCGGTGAGCCCCTCGTCTGTGACCGCGCCGGCACACGGGCCGCCCCGGGCAGGGTGAGCATCGGGGTGGCAGTGGCGCCGCGTCCGCCACGCCGACGTGTCGTGGCCCGGTCGGCCGGCGCGGGCTCGAAGACGGGGAGCCGGGGGAGCGGGCTCGCCAGTCCGACGTCGCTGTGGAGCACCCGCACGGTACCGGCGCGCTGGTCGAGCCAGCTCGCCACGCACGCCAGCTCGTCGGCGAGCTCACGAGGGATCGGCGTCCACGAGGGGAACTCGGCGTCGGAACAGCCGTCGTCGGCAGCCCCGAGATCGGGACCGGTGCGTGGCCCGGACCGGGGCGTGGGGAAGGGGAGCGCCGGTGGCGCATCGTCGCCGCGGTGTGCGCGGCGCACGGCGCTCGACACGAACCGACCCCCGTCGAGCTCGATGACCACGCGGCCCGGCAGCTCGATGACGAGGTGCCCTGCGCGGCGGAGTCCCTCGAAGCGGCGCTGGCGGCGCAGAGCGGCCGAGAGCGCCGCGGCGCGGTCCCGCACGTCGGCGGCCTCCTCGAAGCGCTCGTCGGCCGCCAGCAGGGCCATGCGCTCGGCTAACGGCGCGAAGAGCAGGTCGGGATCGGTGGTGAGCCCCCGGACCGCCCGCTGCACGTGGTGGTCGTAGGCCTCGGGCGTGACGCCACCACTGCACGGGCACAGCGCGACGCCCAGTTGCTGGGCGGTGCACGGCCCCGTCCGCTCGCCGCCGCGGCGGCCCGGCCGGGAGCTGCAGCGCCGCAGGGGGATGACCGTCTCGACCGCCTCGGCCACGCGCCTGGCGAAGGAGGCGGATGGCAGCGGACCGAGGTAGAGCCCTCCGTCGTCGCGGACGGCGCGGACCACGGACAGCCGCGGGAAGGGCTCCGCCAGGGTGAGCTTGAGGTAGACGTAGCGCGACCAGTCCTTCGACTGGCGGTTGAAGCGGGGGGTGAGCTCGTGGATGAGGCGCACCTCCCGTACCGCGGCCTCGAGCGCGCTGGTGCACACCTCGTGGTCGATGCGCTCGGTCTCCCGCAGCAGCTGGGCCACCTTGCGGCGATCATCGCTCGAGAAGTACGACCGCACCCTGGCACGAAGGTCGGTGGCCTTGCCGACGTACAGCACCGAGCCGTGACGGTCACGGAACAGGTAGACGCCGGGTGAGCGGGGCAGCGTCGAGGTCAGCTTCAGCTTGTGGGCCTGGGCATGACCGTGGATCGTCGGCAGGGTGGTGAGGTCGTCGAGGCCGGTGACCCCCAGGTTGCCGACGCGTTCGAGCAGGGCGTGCAACAGGTCGACCGTGGCCAGCGCGTCGTCGAGGGCGCGGTGGTTCGGGCGGTGATCGAGCCGGAGGCGTTCGGCGAGCGTGCCCAGCCGGCAGTTGGGGACCTCGTCGCGCACCAGGCGGCGCGCCAGGGCGCAGGTGTCGATGGAGCGGTTGGTCAGTCGCGGGTAGCCGGTCTGCGCCAGCGCCGCCTGGAGGAACGAGAGGTCGAAGCGCACGTTGTGGCCGACGACCACGGACTGGCCGAGGAACTCGAGCAGGGAGGGAAGGACCGACTCGATGCGCGGTGCCGGCACCACCATCGCCTCGGTGATGCCGGTCAGCACGGTGATGGCGGGGGGGATGGCCTGGCCCGGGTTGACGAGGGTCTGGAAGGTGCCCAGGCACATGCCGCCGCGGACCTTGACGGCCCCGATCTCGGTGATGGCGCAGGTCCGGGCCGACGCGCCGGTCGTCTCGAGGTCGAGCACGCAGAAGGTGACGTCGTGCAGCGGGGTGCCCAGATCGTCGAAGGAACGTTGCACCGGTGGGGCCATGCCTCCACAGGTAGTCGAACAGGCGTTCGCAGTCAAGGATCCTCCCGGAGCAGCAGGAATCGGGCCCCGACCCGAGGAGCCGTGCCCCGACGACCGGCGGGTACAGTCGGCCCGTGACAACGCGCTACCGCTGCACGGCCTGCGGCAACCTCACCCGCTTCGACGTGACGACGACCCGCCGTACCCGGGCGTTCCACCACTTCTCGGTCGGTGGCGAGCTCGTGGTGGAGGACGAGGAGGTCCTCGACGAGAGGGTGGAAGAGGTGTCCTGTCGTTGGTGCGCGTCGCCCCGGGCCGTCGTCCCCCTGGAGGAGGACGACGAGCGCGCGACGGAGGCGTCCGCCTGACCTCCGCGGCCGAGTCGCTGCTCCGGCCGGTGCTCGAAGCGACCCTGCGGGTCGCCCGTTCCGGCGAGACCGGGGATCCACCCGAGCCGGCGCCGTCGGTGCTGCGCCCCTTCCTGCGCTTCCGACGTCTCCCGGCGGCTGCCCTGGACGCGGCCCGTCGAGCGCTCGACGACGACGTGTTCCGAGCGCGGGTGCTCGCCTCGTTCGACGACGAGGAGCTCGACGAGCCGGCGCGGCTCCTGCTGGAGCGGCCGACGGGTTGGGCCGACCGACTCGTGGAGCTGGAGGCGGAGCTGGACGCTCGGGCCGCGGCCGACGCCGTGGCCCGTGAGGAGCAGAAGGCCAGCCGGCGTCTGGCCCGCACCGAGGCGGCGCTCGCCGCCAGGCAGGTCGAGGTCGACGAGCTGCGAGCCCAGCTCACCGACGAGCGCGCCGAGCGGCGTGGGCTCGAGCAGCGGCTCGCGGCGAGCGACGACGAGCTGGAGCGCCTGACGGCCGAGCGGGCGCGTGCCCTGCAGTCGCTCCAGGAGGCGAACCAGAAGCTGGCCCGTCGGGCCGAGCAGGTGCGCGACCTCACCACCAGGCTGGAAGAGGCGCAACGGGCCGCTCCCGGCGGGTCCGGCCAGCCTGGTACGGGGCCGGGAGCGCTGGGCGCCGAGGGCGCCTCGGGTGCGGGGCCTTCCGCGGCTGCGGGGCCGTCCGGCGCCGTCCCGCTCGTCGACGAGCCGCCCGGCGGGTCGGCGTCCGTTGCCGCCGTGGAGGAGACCCGTACCGGTCCCGCGAGCGCGGTGGAGGGGGCGGGGCCGACGTCGATCCCGTCGTCGCCGGGGATCGAGCTCGGCGCGGTGGGCGAGGCCGTGGCGGCGGCGTCGACGGCTGCCGCAGCGCTGGCGCGAGCGCTCGAGGACGCGGCGGCGGCGTTGCGCTCGGCGGAGGCGACCACCGCTGGAGCCGGGGAACCCAGGTCGACGGTCGAGACCCCCGCGCCCGTCGGGGTTGCTCCCGTCGCCCCGGGGCAGGTACGGGTCCGCCCCCGCCGACGTCCCGTGCGCCTGACCCTCGGGCATGTCGACGACACGGTCGGTGCCGCCGAGCACCTGGCCCGCCAACCCGGCATGACGCTGCTGGTCGACGGCTACAACGTGTCCAAGTCGGGTTGGCCCGACCTCGAGTTGGGGCTCCAGCGGCGCCGGCTGGTGGATGCCGTGGAGGCGTTCGGGGCGCGCACCGGTGTCGAGGCCGTGGTCGTGTTCGACGGCGCGGACCGGGAGCTGACTGCCGCGGCGTCCCGGACCCGCTCGGTGCGGGTGGTGTTCTCGCCAGCGGGGGTGGAAGCCGACGACGTCGTGCTGGAGCTCGTGGATCAGCTGCCCGTGAGCCGTCCGGTGACGGTGGTGTCGAGCGATCGGCGGGTGCGCGACGGGGCACGGGAACGAGGCGCGAACGTCCTCGCCTCCGACGCGTTCCTGGGCGCGCTGCGTCACTGAGCCTCCGGAGGCCCGGTCGACCCGTGGCGGGGTCGGGTGCCGGCTGTCGGGTGCCGTCGCGGGCCGGGGTAGTGGGGGGGGGTTGCTCTGGTCGTGCGTGTGGCTGTCGGATTCCGACAGTGGCTCGCGTTGCCGGTGTGGGGCGTGTGGTGGTCGTGCGTGTGGCTGTCGGATTCCGACAGTGGCTCGCGTTGCCGGTGTGGGGCGTGTGGTGGTCGTGCGTGTGGCTGTCATACCCCCTGCGTACGGTCGTCCCAGCAGCTCCACCCCGACCCGACCAGGAGGACGCCGACGTGGACGGACCGCTCGTCATCGACTGCGACTCGTGCAGTCAACAGCACACCGCGACCTGCGACGACTGCGTCGTCACCTTCCTGTGCTCACGCTCCGCGGATGAGGCCGTCGTCATCGACGTGGGCGAGGTGCGCGCCCTGCGTCTGTTGAACGACGTCGGATTGGCCCCGGCGCTGCGCCACCGGCGGCGCACCGGCTGAGGGCGTGTCAGCATGACGGCGTGCTCGACTCGCATGCGGCGACGGAGGTGTGCGGCGTCGGCCGACGCAGCGGCCTCGACGCAGTGGGGATCGCCTCGGCCGAGCCCTTCGAGTCGACCCGCGTCGTGCTCGAGGAGCGCCGAGCCGCCGGCCTGCACGGTGGCATGCAGTTCACGTACCGCAACCCGGCGCGCTCGACGGACCCGTCCCGCTCGCTGCCCGGAGCCCGCGCCCTGGTGGTGGGGGCACGTGCCTACGACGCCCGGTTCCCCGCAGCGCCGGCCGACCGGTCCCGTCCCCGGGCGCGGGTGGCGCGCTATGCGGTGCGTGACCACTACGCCGAGCTGCGCCGGGGGTTGGAGGCTGTCGCCGACCACCTGCGCGGCGAGGGCTGGGTGGCGCGGGTGCTCGCCGACGACAACGCGCTGGTGGACCGCGCCGCGGCGCATCGGGCAGGACTCGGCTGGTACGGCAAGAACGCCAACATCCTGTTGCCCGGGGCGGGTAGCTGGTTCGTGCTCGGTGCGGTGCTCACCGACGCCCCGCTGCCGAGCACCGCCGCTCCGGTCGAGGACGGCTGCGGCTCGTGTCGTCGCTGTCTCGACGGGTGCCCGACCGGAGCGATCGTGGCCCCGGGCGTGGTCGACGCCCGACGCTGCCTGGCGTGGCTGGTCCAGGCCGAAGGTGACTTCCCGCTCGAGCACCGCGAGGCGCTCGGGGACCGGATCTACGGCTGCGACGACTGCCAGGAGGTCTGTCCGCCGAACCGCCGTGCCGGTCGCGGTCGAGACGATCCTGCTGGTGGCTCGGGCGACGAGGCAGCGTGGGTGGACGTGGTGGCATTGCTCGATGCCGACGACGCCGAACTGCTCGATCGGTTCGGCCGCTGGTACATCCCACGTCGAGATCCCCGGTACCTGCGGCGCAACGCGCTGGTCGTGCTGGGCAACAGAGCGGGTGGCTCGTGCGGAGCGGGGACGGCCGTGGAAGCCGTGTTGCGGCGCTACCTCGAGCACCCCGACGAGATGCTGCGGACCCACGCCGTGTGGGCCGCCCGACGCCTCGGCCGCTCGGACCTGGTCCGTGAACCGGCTGGCCAGCTCCGTCCGGCCGAACCGGCCGACGTCGCCGTGCCCGGCGTCGCGGGTCGCCCGGGCGCCGAGCCGGCGCAACCCGGGTTGGCGTCGCCGGGTGCCCGGGGAGCAGGCTCGCACGCGGCCGGTGGCCCCGCCGGCACCGGCGTGCCGTCTCCAGGAGTGTCCCGTTGATGCGCCACCTCCTCGTCACCAACGACTTCCCCCCGAAGATCGGCGGCATCCAGTCCTACCTCTGGGAGCTGTGGCGGCGCCTGCCGGCCGAGTCGACCACCGTGCTCACCACGGCCTTCGAAGGCGACCGGGCCTGGGACGCGGCGCAACCGTTCCGGGTCGAGCGCGCGCCGTGGCCGGTCCTGCTCCCGGTTCCGCAGGTGATCGAGCTGGTGAACCGATTGGCACGTGAGGTCGACGCGGGTCTCGTGCTGCTCGACCCGGCCTTCCCGCTGGGTGCCATCGGCCCCCGGCTGGAGCGTCCCTTCGGACTCGTGCTGCACGGTGCCGAGGTGACCATCCCGGCGCGCCTGCCGGTCGTGCAGCTGGCACAGCGATGGGCGCTGCGTCATGCAGCGCTCGTGGTCGCCGCCGGCGGCTACCCGGCCGACGAGGGACGCCGGGCCGCGGGTCGCGCCATCCCCACCGTCATCGTTCCGCCCGGAGTCGACACGCAACGGTTCCATCCGCTGGACGAGCAGGGCCGGCGAGAGGCCCGGGAGCACGTCGGGCTCGACCCCGACAGCCTCCTCGTGGTCTCGGTCAGCCGTCTCGTTCGCCGCAAGGGCATGGACGTCCTGATCCGGGCGGTGGCGAGCCTGGCCGAGCGGCGTCCGGCCCTGCACCTGGCCATCGCCGGTGACGGGCGGGACCGGGGCCGCCTCGAGGAGGTCGCGTCCACCACCGGGGCGCCGGTCACGTTCCTGGGCCGGGTGCCCGACGAGGACCTGCCTGCCCTCTACGGCTGCGGCGACGTCTTCGCCATGCTCTGCCACGACCGCTGGGGCGGCCTCGAACAGGAGGGCTTCGGCATCGTGTTCCTCGAGTCGGCCGCCGCAGGGGTGGCCCAGCTCGCCGGGCGCAGCGGCGGGTCCGCCGAGGCGGTCGAGCAGGGTTCGACCGGTGTCGTGGTCGAGTACCCACGCGACCAGCTCCTCGTGGAGGAGGAGCTCGCCGAGTTGCTCGACGACGAGTCGCTGCGCCGGCGGATGGGTGCCGCCGCCCGGCAGCGGGCCGTCGCCGAGTTCACCTACGACGCCCTGGCCACGCGACTCGGCCAGGCCATCGACCGCACGATCACGGACCTCGCCGGCGGCTCGACGTCCGGCGACGGCCGGACCGGGGTCGAGCCCGTGCGGGTCGATCCCTCGTGAGCCCTGCAGCGTCGCCGCCCCCGGACGGCCGACCGGCCGGTGACGGGTTGCCTGGTGACGAGCGGCCGGGTGACGGCCCGGTCGGTGACGGGCCGCCCGCGGACGGGTCATCGCACGAGCACCCGGGGGGCGGCGAACCCCCGGACGGCGACGTCCTGGACGGGGAGACCCCCGAGGACGCTCCCCGTCGCGCGATCCCCGACACCCACGCCGGTGACGGCCTCATCCGCGCCTCCTGGATCGGCACCGCGGTGTTCAGCGTGACGGCCCTGGCCGCGACGGCGGCACCCGAGCCTCTGGTGTGGATCTCGGTCCCCGTGGCCCTCGTGCTGTTCGCCGTGGGCATCGCCGCCTTCCTGTGGGCGTACGTCATCGCCATCGGCCGGAGCCGCACCGACCTGATCGGCATCGGCAACCTCTTCTTCCTCTCCGGCTGTGCGCCGAGCCGTGTCCGTCGCCACCTCATGGCGTCCTTCGCCGTGCAGGTCGCCGTCGCCCTGCTGACCGCATCGCTGAAGCCCTTCACGCCGCTGGCCTTCGGCATCCTCGCCCCGATGTACGGCCTGGGCCTCGCCGGCCTGTGGGGGGCGCGCCACGGCACCTTCGATCCGCGACCCCCGTCGCCGAGACGATCGACGCGTTGAGCGTCCGCCGGCTCCCCGCGTCGGGAGGTCGTGTCCGCCGAGCCGCGGGGCTATGGTTCCGCCGTGCCCGACAAGGCCCGCGAGCAGCTCCAGATCCATGCCTCCGTCCAGCGCGTGTTCGACGTGCTGACCGATTTCGAGCGCTACCCGGAATGGGCGCCCGACCTCAAGGCGGCGCGGGTGCTCGAACGGGACCAGGACGGCCGCGGCCTGCTGGTCGAGTTCCGGGCCGCGGCGATGGGCCGCAGCACGACCTACCAGCTGCGCTACGACTACTCCGGGGCGCCCCATCGCCTGGCCTGGGTGCTCGAGACGGGTGACGTGACCCGCGAGCTCGACGGCGCCTACCACCTCGAGTCGGAGAGCGACGACAGCACCGAGGTCACCTACGACCTCTCGGTCGATCTCACCGTGCCCATCCCCGGGTTCGTCAAGCGGCGCGCCGAGGCCCGCATCCTGAAGACCGCGCTGCCCGAGCTCAAAGCGCGGATCGAATCGCTGCTGCACTAGTGCGCACGCTGCTCTTCACCGGCAAGGGTGGCGTCGGGAAGACCACCGTGGCCGCCGCCACGGCCCTCCGCTGCGCCGAGCAGGGTCTGCGCACCGTCGCCATCTCCACCGACCCGGCACACTCGCTCGCCGACGCCTTCGACGTGTCGCTCGACGCCCAACCCCGTCGGGTCGCCGGCGAGCTGTGGGCCCAGCAGCTCGACGCCCAGGAGCGGATGGAGGAGTCCTGGGGAGAGATCAAGCAGTACCTGCTCGAGGTGTTCGACTGGGCCGGTGTCGACGCCGTCGAGGCCGAGGAGCTCTCCGTCATCCCCGGCCTCGACGAGGTCTTCGCGCTCGCCGACATCCGTTCGTACGCCGACTCGGGTGAGTGGGACGTCCTGGTCGTCGACTGCGCGCCCACCGCCGAGACCATCCGGCTGCTGTCGCTTCCCGACGTGCTGTCGTGGTACATGGACCGGGTCTTCCCGACGGGCCGCCGCCTGAACCGCGTCGTCGGTCCGGTCCTGCGGCGGGTCACGTCGCTGCCGGTGGCCGGTGACGAGGTGCTCGGCGCGTCGCTGCGCTTCTACGAGCGCCTCGACGGGGTCAAGGAGCTGCTGTGCGACCCCCACCGTTCGAGCGTGCGGCTCGTCGTGAACCCCGAACGGATG
>JALOLF010000251.1 GCA_025456085.1 Acidimicrobiales bacterium | reverse complement strand
GGCGGGGGAGGACGAGGCGGGGGAGGACGAGGCGGGGGAGGACGAGGCGGGGGAGGACGAGGCGGGGGAGCCCGGTGCCTGACCCACAGCCGACGTCGGATCGTGAGCACAGGGCGCTGGTGGTGTCGATGGTGGGCGCCGTCGGGTTCGCCGGTCTCGGCATCCTCCTGGGGATCGTGTCGGGCTCCCAGGTCATCCTCTTCGACGGGTTCTTCTCCCTGCTGGGCGTGGGTCTGGCGTGGATGGCCCTGCTGGCCTCGAAGGTCGGCGGCGCCGAGCCCACGCCACGCCACCCCTTCGGTCGCGAGGGGTTCGCGCCGCTCGTCATCGGCATCGAGGGTGTGGCGCTGCTGGCCACGTGCGCCTACGCGGCGTTCGAGGCCACCGCCACCATCCTCGCCGGTGGCGGTGAGGTCGTGGGTGGCTGGGGGATCGTCTACGCCGCCGTGTCGTTCGTGGTGTCGCTCGGGGTGGCGTGGTGGCTCCCCCGGTCCTCGGGTTCGGAGCTCGTGGCCGCCGAGGCGACGCAGTGGCGAGCCGGGGCGGCGTTCGGTCTGGGCATGCTGGTGGCCTTCATCGCTGCCCAGGCCCTCGAAGGCACCTCCCGGTCGTGGCTGGCGCCCTACGTCGACCCGAGCCTGGTCATCGCCGCCGCCGTGGTGTTCGTCGTGCCGCCGTTGTCGATGGTGCGCACCATGCTGCGCGAGTTGCTGGAGGCGGCACCGGACGAGGCGGTGCAGGCGCCGGTGCGCCGCGCCGTCGACGAGGTGAGCGCGGCGCACGGACTCGAGGTCGCCCACCTGCGCATGGCCAAGGTCGGCACGAAGCTCTACGTCGAGCTCGACTACCTCGTCGACGGCGGGTGGACGGTCGCCCGCGCCGACGCGGTGCGTCGGGCGCTGCTCGGCGCCCTGGTGGACCTGCACCTCGAACCGTGGATCACCGTCGAGTTCACCGCCGATCCGACCTGGGTGGACTAGCGCGGCCGACCGCCCGCCGCCCGCCGCCCGCCGCCCGCCGCCCGCGCCCGGCGGCCGGGGCTCGGCGTCGAGACGGCGGCCAGGACCCACCACCCGGACCGACGGTGCCGTCTCGGGCTGGCCTACGCTCTCCGGATCGGACTGAGTGGTCCGGGAGCAGCAACAGGAGCAGCGCCGTGGCCGATGATGGGAAGCACGTGACGGAGGTGACCCGTGGGGCCATCGCGGCCATGGCGGCGAGCCTGCCCACCCACGACCAGCAGGACTTCGACGACGCCAGGCGAGGCTTCGTGGGCCGCTCCGGGCAGCGCCGGGTCACCGCCGCCGACGGCCGGGTGGTGTGGGACCTCGACGCGTACGAGTTCCTGCGCGGAGCCGACGCGCCGGAGACGGCCAACCCGAGCCTGTGGCGTCAGGGCCAGCTGCTGATCGAGGACGGCCTGTTCGAGGTCGTGCCGGGCATCTACCAGCTCCGGGGCTACGACCTGTCGGTGATGAGCGTCGTGGAGGGCGACACCGGCGTGATCGTGATCGACCCGCTCATCAGCGCCGAGACGGCGGCGGCGGCCTTCGCGCTCTACACCGAGCACCGGGGTCAGCGACCGGTGAAGGCCATGATCTACACCCACTCCCACATCGACCACTTCGGCGGGGTGAAGGGGATCATCAGCGAGGAGCAGGTGGCGGCGGGCGAGGTGGAGGTGATCGCGCCGGAGGGGTTCCTGGCGAACGCCATCGCCGAGAACGTCTTCGCCGGCACGGCGATGACGCGGCGTGCCGGCTACATGTACGGCGCGGCGCTCGAGCGGGGGCCGGCCGGCCAGATCGGTGCCGGCCTGGGCCAGACCACCTCGACCGGCACGGTCGGACTCATCGCACCCACGATCGACATCACCGAGACCGGCCAGCGCCTCACCATCGACGGGGTGGAGATCGAGTTCCAGGTCACGCCGGGAACCGAGGCGCCGGCGGAGATGAACTTCTACTTCCCGCGGCACCGGGCGCTGTGCACGGCGGAGAACACGTCGCACACCCTGCACAACATCCTCACCATCCGCGGAGCGGTGGTGCGCGACGCGCACGCCTGGGCGCACTACCTGACCGAGACCATCGAGCTGTGGGGCGACCAGCTCGACGTGGTCTTCGCGTCGCACCACTGGCCCACGTGGGGGCGCGAACGGGCGGTGGAGTTCCTCGCCATGCAGCGCGACCTGTACCTGTACCTGCACGACCAGACGCTGCGGATGCTGAACCAGGGCTACACCGGCGCCGAGATCGCCGAGGTGCTGCCGATGCCGCCCGCGCTCGAGGCCCAGTGGCACACCCACGGCTACTACGGATCGGTGAGCCACAACATCAAGGCCATCTACCAGCGCTACATGGGCTGGTACGACGCGCACCCGGCGAACCTGTGGCCGCACCCGCCGGAAGCCGCGGCCGTGCGCTACGTCGATGCCATGGGAGGCCGCGACGGCGCCCTGGCCGTCGCCCGACGGGCCTGGGACGACGGGGACTACCGCTGGTGCGCCGAGGTCGGCAAGCACCTGGTCTTCGCCGACGAGAACGACCACGAGGCCCGGGACCTCCTCGCCGACGCGTTCGAGCAGCTCGGCTTCGGGGCCGAGAACGGCACCTGGCGCAACGCCTTCCTGGCCGGCGCCACCGAGCTGCGTTCGGGCAGCTTCGGGACGCCGGTCGGCGCGGGCTCCGGCCTGTCGGGCGCGCTGACGGTCGCACAGGTCTTCGACAGCGTCGCCGTGCGCATCGACGGGCCCCGCGCCTGGGACGAGCACATCGAGATCGGCTGGCGGATCAGCGACGAGCACACCACGTACCTGACCGAGCTCCGCAACGGCGCGCTCCACCATCGAACCGTGGCCGATGTGGCCGACGGGGTCACCACGTTCACGCTCACCCGCGTCGCGCTCGTCGGCGTGGTCACCGGCTCGCTCGACCTCGCAGCGGCGATGGGCGCGGGCACCGTCACCGTCGACGGGGACCCGGCGGTGCTGGGCCGACTCGTGGCGCTCGTCGCGCCGGTCGACCCCGATTTCGCCATCGTGACGCCCTGACGGTGCGCGTGCACCGCCGTCGGGATGCGCGTCGGTGAGCGAAGTCGTCGATCCGCCGGCCGCTGATCGCCCGGGCCCGCCCGCAGCGGGACTGCAGCGCCTCAAGCGGGTGTCGTGGCGCTCGGTGGTCCAGGTCGTCCTGCTGGTCCTCGCCATCTCGTTCCTCGTGGACCAGATCGCCGGGATCGACCTCGCGGCGGTGGCCGACGACCTGCGCGACGCGTCCTGGTGGCTGGCCGCGCTGGCGT
>JALOLF010000147.1 GCA_025456085.1 Acidimicrobiales bacterium | reverse complement strand
TCACCTGGGACGGCGTGTCCGACCCCGTCCGTTCGCTCCTGTGACGTTCGCCTCCGCGAGGGCGCCCTGGGCGATGCCCGCGGTACCCCGTCACAGACAGGCCAGGGCGGCCGACTCGGCGTCCCAGGGGGTGATCTGGGGGAAGTCCTCGGTGGCGAAGTCCACGTCGTAGCCGGCTGACCAACTGCCCGAGTCGAGCTCGATGGTCACCACGACGTAGTAGAGCTCGAACTCGATGAACTCGGCCGACACGTCCGTGATGTACAGGGAGGCGTCCGGACTGCAGTAGTCGATGGCGTCGAGCACCCAGCCGGCGGCCTCGTCCTCCCGGCCACCCGACGACCCGGAGGAGGGCCCCGGCGCCGCGGTCGGTGCGGGCGTCGGGGCGGGAGTCGGTGCGGGCGCCATCGTGTCCGGGGAGGCGGCACCGGTGCGGTAGCCGTAGACCTGCACGATGCCCGAGCCGCCGGTGTCGGAGGCCCACGACCAGGTGGACGGGTCCGAGTCGAGCACGTCGTAGGACCCTGCCGGGAGCTCCTCGTTCGGCGTGACGACCCAGTAGGCGTCGGGCACGCCTCCCTGTCCGTCGTCGCCGGTGGCGGGCCAGGGGCCGTACTCGGTGTCGTCCTCGAGCGAGTGGAGGCCGATCGTGCCCGGGTTCGCGCCCGATCCGTCGTTCCAGTGATAGGTGCGGATCTCGGTGACGACGCTGGGCGCGTCGAGGGTGATCACCGTCGGCATCGTCGGCTCGTTCGACACCCCCTGGACGCTGTTGATCTCGTCGAGCAACTCGACCTCGCCGGACGTGTCGTCGTCGTCGGAGGCCTCGTCGTCCTGCGCGTCGGCCCGGTCGGCGTCACCGTCGTCGGATCCGTCGGTGCCGGCGGGGCGGCTGAACGGGTCGCCGCTGTCGGCGTCGATCAGCACGAAGGCGTCGAGCTTGCGACCGGCCTCGACGACCGTGACCCCGCCGGGGTCGAAACCGCTCCAGCGCGCTCCCACGAACTCACTCGACGAGGTGAGCGCCTCGGGTTCCACCAGCGGGTTCCCGCAGGAGCACTTCACCCTCGGCACGCCCTGGTCGTCGACCATCACCGCGGTGCCCCGCTGCAGCACGGCCTGACGAGCGGTCGCCACTCCGTCGGCGTAGCCGTGGTTCGTGACGAGCGTGTCCCTGGTCAGCACCACGGGGGTCAGGTCCTCGACGTAGTCGCCGATGTCGGTCCGTTCGATGCCCTGCACCGCCGACCAGGCCTCGGCCTTGTCGTCGACGTCGTCGAGGAACTCGACGAGCTGGTCCTGATCACAGGTGGCGTCGTCACGGGTCCCGCCGTAGAGCCCGGGTGAGGAGCCGTCGACCTGGGCTGCGCCGGCCGCGGCCGAACCGGCCTCGCCCGACTCGCCGTCCCGGTCGGCGGCCCACGCCGCCTCCGCCCCGAGACCGACCGATTCGGTGAAGGGGTCGCTCACCTCGGTGTCGACGGCCTCGAGCACCACCTCCGACGCGCTCGCCGAGTCCGACGCGAGGCTCACCACCGCCACCGCCGCGGCCACCACGAGCAGCACGGCCAGCACCGCGACCGCGATCATCCATCCCCGCCTGCCCCGGTCGGGTGCCGGCGGCGGGCCGGGGGGCGGTGCCCAGACACCGGCCGGGGGCTGCGCTGGTGGGGCCACACCCGTCACGGGGGGCGGATAGGTCGGCACCGGCTGCACCGGCGGCGAGCTCATGGGCGGGGGTACCGCCCCGGGCGGCGGTGGCGGTACCGCGGCCGCCGCCGGCGCCGTGGGCTCCTCGATCACCAGGCCGCAGGTCCGGCACACGTGCGCGCCAGCCTCCAGGTAGTCGCCGCACGAGGGACAGAAGCTCGCCGCCATGCCGACCCCTTTCCGGGCAGCCGAACGGGAACGAACCCGACTCGGCCGAGTTCATCCAACCGCCTGCCGCACCGTCCGCCCAGGCCGGGAAGTCGTCTCCTGCGCTGACCTTCGTCCCTCGGCGTGGGCTCGTCGGCCCAGGTCGCGCTATCGGGGGCCGTAGAGGCGGTCGCCGGCGTCGCCCAGCCCGGGCACGATGAACCCGTCCTCGTCGAGGCCGTGATCGAGGGCACAGACCCAGACGTCGACCGACGGGTGCGCCTCCTCCAGGCGGGCGACGCCCTCGGGCGCGGCGAGCAGGGACAGCACCGTGATCGACCCCACATCACGTTCGAGCAGCCGATCGCAGACATGGCACAACGAGCCGCCGGTGGCCAGCATGGGATCGCACACCAGCGCCGGTCGACCCCCGAGCTCGTGGGGCACCGTGTCGGCGTACTCGGTCGGCTCGAGCGTCTCCTCGTCGCGCCGCAGCCCGACCAGGCCGACCTGCGACTCGGGCAGCAGCGACAGCGCCGCGTCCATCATCCCCAGGCCCGCCCGCAGCACCGGCACCACGATGGGCATCTCGCCGATCTCGACGGCCGTGGCACGCCCGGTCGGCGTGCTCACCACCACGGGGCGCACCCGCAGGTTGCGCGTCGCCTCGTAGACCAGCATGGTCGTCAGCTCGCGGGTCAGGCGACGGAAGCGGTCCGACTCCGTGGAGGCGTCACGGAGCCGCGACAGGCGGTGCGCAGCGAGCGGGTGGTCGAGCAGGTGGAGCGGCACGATCCGACGCTAGCGGCCGGGACCGCCATCGTCCCCGCCGCCACCACCACGTCGCCCACTCCCCGACCCTCAGCTCCCGAGGTCGACCGGGACCTGCCCGTCCTCGGGGCAGGCGAAGCCCCCCTCGTAGTCCGGGTCGTCGGGCAGCGGATAGGCCCGCACGAACCCGCCGTCGCGGACCTGCATGAGCGCGAAGCAGGTGCCGCGGTCGGTGTCGCCCGGGTTGGTCGGCACCTGCAACCCACCGCCGTTCCACTCCTTGATGCCGTCGAGCGCGCCGGCCAGCGCCTCCCGGGTCACGTCGGCACCGAGGCTGTCGACCGCCGTCGCCCACAGCAGGCCGGCGGAGAAGGCCTGGACGGCCATGAAGTCCTCGACCGCGTCGGGGTTGTACTCCTCGATGATCTCCAGGTACCGGGTGAGCGCCTCGCTCTGGTCGGCCTCTTCGAAGGGCCAGGTGTAGACCCGGACGTAGACGCCCTCGGCGGCGTCACCGGCCTGGGCCGGGTAGCCGTCGTTGTAGAAGTTCGTCTCGAACTCCATCACCGGGTCGAAGCCCTGGACCGCCATCTCCTTCTGCATGGTGGCGAAGTCCTCGAAGGCCCCCGTGCCGGTCACGAACTCGACCCCTGCGTCCTTCATGGCCACCACGATCGGCGCCCAGTTCGTCTCGTTGTTGTTCGCCCCCTGGACGTTGACGAAGTCGAAGCCGACCTGCGTGTAGGCGTCGCGCAGCCGCTCGTTCTGGGTCTGCACCGAGGGCACGTTGGCGTAGACCGACGCCGCGCGCGTGATGACGTCCGGGTACTCCGCGGCGATCCAGCGCGCCGGCCCGACCACGTAGTAGCCGGGCTCGTTGGGCAGGGGCTGCCAGGTGAGCTCCGACAGGGACTGCTCCTGGGACACCACCGAGGCCGCGACGTTCGGCAGGCCACACCCGTCCTGCTCGACGGTGCCCTGGTTGTCGAACACGGCGATGCTGCCCACGAGAGCGAAGTCCTCGGCGCAGGCCTCGAGCACCCGTTGCTTGTACTCGAACAGCTTGGCGTCCCGCAGGGTCAGCTCGAGCTGACGACCGTTGATGCCCCCGAGGTCGTTGCACCAGTCGACGAAGGCCTCCATGGCGTCGAAGGCGCCCTGGTTGAGGCCCGGCTTGGCCCCGCCGGGGTCGGCGATCGTGCCGATGGCGATGCTGTCGGCGGTGACGCCCTGGTCGGAGTCGCCGTAGGTACCCGGGTCGTCCTCGGCCCGGGGACCGCACGGCACCTCGAGGCTGCCGAACATGGGGGCGACGGCCTCGGCGCCCGAGGCTCCACCGGTGGTGCCGGAGGAGGCGCCGGCACCGGCCCGCTGGCCCGCCTGGAGGTCGTCGTCGCTCAGCCGCGACCCACAGGCCGGTAGGGCGACGAGGGCGACCGCCAGCAGGGCCACGATCCCGGCCACGGGCCTTCGGGTTCTCTGCGACATGCGCTGCCTCCTCGGCCATGTTCTAGTCCGTCACGACCGACGTCGTGGGGTCGCCCGTCGCCGACGCCGACCCGCCGTCCAGACGTCGCGGAGCACCTCTCGACCGGTCACCGCGGGGCCAACGCCGTGGGATCGGGTCCCGTTCGGCCCTGCCCACGCCGAGCCCCCGCGCGTACGTTGAACCCGGTGACGCGTGGTACCCGTCACGTCGCGCACCGCCCGCGGCGGGCCGCCCGTGCGTCACTCCGTCCGCACGGGCCCGCGGGTTCGTCGGCGCGGTCTCCTGCGACGAAAGGAGCCCACGGTGCACCTTCGTTCCTCCTCCTCCCGCCTCGCCCTCGGGCGCCGCCCCCACTCGTGGGCGGCGGCCATCGCCCTGTTCGCCGCCGTCGTCCTCGCCAGCGGCTGCCTGCCCCCACCGCAGTGGAGCTCGTCGAGCCACGGTCCCGCGGCTGCCAACACCAGTGGCGCGCTGCAGGTGGTGTGGGGCAGCCCGGTGGCCGTGGGCCAGCTCTGGACGAGCTACCAGACCAGCGCCGGTGGCGTCTGGACGGGACGCATCGCCATGCCGGGTGCCGCGGTGTCGCTCAGCGGCGACGTCGAGCTCGCCCGCAACGCCAACGGCCGCCTCGAGGCCTTCACCAAGGCCGCGTCGGCACCCACCCATCTCTGGCGGACCCGACAGACCGCCTCCTCGCCCGTCCCGTGGGCGGCCTGGACCGACATGGCGATCAGCGTCAACCAGTACGCCGTGGGCCAGAACGCCGACGGACGCCTCGAGGTGTTCGCCACGGTGGCCGCAGGCCCTGGCATCGGACGCGTCGTGCACGCCTGGCAGCTGACGCCGGGCGGCAACTACAGCAGCTGGGCCTTCCTCGGTGATCTCGTCGTACCGGCCGGGCAGCACCACCTGGTGACGGGCCGCAACGCCGACGGACGTCTCGAGGTGTTCGTCGCCGGCAGCGGCTACCCGGTGAAGCACACCTGGCAGGTGGCCGCCAACGGCGACTGGTCGTCGTGGGCCGACCTGCCCCTGTCGAGCGGGATGAGCGGGCTCGACGTGGCGCCGAACGCCGACGGACGTCTGGAGGCCTTCGTGACCACCTGCGACGCGAGCCTGGGAGGCTGCTGGCTGTTCCACGCCTGGCAGACCACCCCCAACGGGCCGTGGACGGGTGGCACCGCGCTGGCCCCGCTGTCGAGCCGTGGCGGCGGCCCGCTGCGTGTCGCACCCAGCGCCGACGGCCGCCTGGAGGTCTTCTACGGGACCTGGGTGCTGGGGTCGGTCGGCCACATCTGGCAGCTCGCCGTCAACGGCACGAGCGGCTGGAGCACCCCGACGTCGGTCACCCCGGCCAGCGGCTACGAGATCATGACCGTGATCTCGCTCGTGGCCAACGCCGACGGCCGCCTCGAGGTGTTCCTCCAGTCCGACGGCGGGAGCGGTTCGGCCGTGACCCACGCCTGGCAGACCAGCCCCAACGGGAACTGGTCACCGACCACGCTGCTGATCAGCGCCTGACCGCACCCGGCGTGCCCACCACGCACCTACGCTGACTGCAGGGACGAGGAGGTGCTCCGTGCGGGCGTTCGTGCGTGGCCTGCCCAAGGCCGAGCTCCATGTGCACATCGAGGGGACGCTGGAGCCGGAGCTGATGTTCGAGCTCGCGGCGCGCAACGCCGTCAGCGTTCCCTTCGCCGACGTCGAGGAGGTGCGGGCCGCGTACCGCTTCGACGACCTGCAGTCCTTCCTCGACATCTACTACCGGGGTGCGTCGGTGCTGGTCACCGAACGAGACTTCACCGACCTGATGCTGGCCTACCTCGAACGGGCTGCCGCCGACGGCGTGCGCCACGCCGAGGTCTTCTTCGACCCCCAGACCCACACCGAACGGGGCATCGACATCGGAACCGTGATCGAGGGCCTCGCTGCGGGTCGGGCCGAGGGCCAGCGGCGCTGGGGCATCACCACGGGCCTCATCCTGTGCTTCCTGCGCCACCTCAGCGGCGGGGCCGCCGTCGAGACCCTGCGTGACGCGCTCGCCCACGGCCAGCACCTCCTTGGCGTGGGCCTCGACTCCGCGGAGGTCGGCAACCCACCCGAGCGCTTCGCCGAGGCCTTCGACCTGGCCCGGGTCGAGGGACTGCACGTCGTGGCGCACGCCGGGGAGGAGGGACCCCCGGCCTACGTCACCGGCGCCCTCGATGCCCTGGGCGTCGAGCGCATCGACCACGGCGTACGGGCCGAAGAGGATCCGGTCCTGCTCGATCGGCTCGTGCGCGACCAGGTGCCTCTCACCGTCTGCCCCCTGTCCAACCGGTGTCTGCAGGTCTTCCCCGATCTGCGCGACCACAACCTGGGCCGGCTGCTGGCCCGGGGGGTGAAGGTGACCGTCAACTCCGACGACCCCGCCTACTTCGGCGGCTACGTGGTCGACAACTACCTCGCCGTGGCCGACGCCCTCGGCCTCTCGCGCCACGACCTGACCCGACTGGCCCGCAACTCGCTGGAGGCGGCGTTCCTCGACGACGACCGCCGCACGGCGCTGCTCACCGAGCTCGACGGCTACGTCGCCGGTGTCGCCCTCGACGGCTGATCGACGCCGACCTCAACCCACGACCGGAGCCGCACCGACGTCCCAGAGGTGGTGGACGGGGTCGTGGACGAGGTACCGGGCGAAGGAGTCGACGGTGAAGCGTGCCCCGTCGCTGCGCCGGCCGGGACGCGACCAGGCCTCGTCGCCCACGTGGTCGAGGAGCTCGGCCACCTGTGCAGCGACCTCGGCCAACTCGTCGCGGACCCGGTCGGGGTCCTGCGCGCCGTAGTCCTCCTCGACGGCGGTGCGGTCCTGGTCCCAGTTGTCGAACAGCGGGTCGTCCTCGGCGAGCATGCGCGCCAGCCGGCGCCGGCCGATCACGAGGACGTCTCGCACGTGGCACCCGTACTCGAGTGGCGACCACGTGGTCGGTGAGGGTCGGGTGGCGACGTCGGCGCGAGCCAACTGGTCCTGCCATGAAGCCGCCACCGCACGGACGGCGGCACCCGTCGCCCGGGCGTCGAAGGCGCTGGCGTCGAATCCGCAGTCCAGGCAGGCACGGGTGAGCACCCACGTCCAGTCCTTGGTGTCCGGTTCGATGAGGCGGTCGTCGGCCATCGACGGATGCTAGGAGCGGTCCTCGGGCGTCGCGGCCATGACCTCGTCGGGTCGGCCCGCCTGCGCAGGTTCGCCGTCGGGCGGGCGCCGGCCGGACACCAGCAACGTCGGCACCAGGCGCGCCAGCACGCGGGAGCGGCTGGCCAGCACGGGGCTGGCCACGGCCAGCACGAGCACGTACAGCGCGACGAACGGGGTCAGCCGCTCGTCGAGGCCCGCTGCGGTGGCCAGCGCCACGAGGATGAGCGCGAACTCGCCGCGGGCCAGCACCGAGAAGGCCACGTTGGACGCCGCCAGTCGATCGAGCCCGTTGATGCGCGCCGCGACGATGCCGGCCACGACCGCCAGTACGACCGACACGGCGATGGCGGCCGTCGCCGGCCCCAGCACGGCGCCGATGTCACTCGGGTCGATGGCCAGGCCGAAGGCGAAGAAGAACAGGGCCGCGAAGGCGTCGCGGAGCGGCAGCACCAGGCGCTCCACCCGTCGGGCGACCGTGGTCCCGGCGAGGACCAGGCCGGCCATGAAGGCGCCGATGGCATCGGAGACACCGAGCTGGTACGCCGCGCCGGCCACGAGGAAGGCGAACCCCACGAACAGCACGACCAGCAGCTCGTCGTCCCGGGCGGCCACCAGCGCGCTGACCCAGCGGCTCCCGAAGCGGGCCAGGAGGCCCAGCGCCACCAGGAACGCCAGGGCCCGGCCGAACAGCACGAGCGCCTCACCGGCGGTGTCGGCCCCGCCGAGCACCGGGGCCAGCGCCGCCAGGTACAGCGCCAGGAACAGGTCCTCGATGACGATGATGCCCAGGATGAGCCGGGTCTCGGGGTTGGCCAGGCGACGCAGCTCGACGAGCAGCTTGGTGACGATGGCCGACGACGAGATCCCGGTCGCGCCGGCGATCACGAACGCCTCCTCGGTCCCCCATCCGATGGCGAACCCGAGCGCCAGACCGGCGCCGACGTTCAGGAGCAGGTAGACACCGGCGGTGGCCAGCAGCTTGCGTCCGCCGCCGGTCAGGTCGTCGAGGGAGAACTCGACCCCCAGGTAGAACAACAGGAAGATCAGCCCGAACGCGGCGAGCAGCTCCAGGTCCTCCGGGTGGTCGAACAGCACGGGCCCGGGGGTGTAGGGGCCCACGAGCATGCCGGCGAGCATGAACAGCGGGATGGTCGGCAGCCCGATGTGCCGCCCGGCCCGGGCCAGCGACCCGGCCAGCAGGAAGGCCAGCCCGAGCACGATCAGCTCACGACCCATCAGCTCCCCACCTCCAGGAAGCGGGCGAAGCCGTCACGGTCCACGCCCCGACAGGCGAACACCAGCTCGTCGCCGGCCTGGAGGCGGGTCTCGGGGTCGGGGGCGACGATGGGCTGGGAGCCCCGGAGTACGGCCACGATGGTGACGCCGGTGCGCTGCCGCACCGCCAGCTCGGCGATGGTGTGGCCCACGGCCCGGTCGTGGCCGTCGAGTCGAACCCAGTCGAAGGCCAGGCCACCCGCCACCCGTTCGAGACGTTGCGCCGTTCGGGGGTCGAGGGCGAACCGACCCGACAGGAAGGCGCCGACCGACGTGGCGGTGGCCGGGTCCAGCTCCACGGGCCACCCACCGGTGGCGTGGATCTCGACGTGTCCGTCACGGTGGCGCACGACCAGCACGGCCCGGCCGTCGACGTCCTCGACGTCGAGTCGCTCGCCCACCCCCGGGAGTCGGGTGATCGTCGAGGTGTCGTGCAGTCTCGCCACGGAGCCCTCCGGTGCCGAAGCTCGTCGAAGACGTGCCGACCAGGCTTCCCGGCGCTCCTGGTCCGCAGGCTACCAAGGAGGGCCGGCGGTCCGACCCGCTCCGGGACAGGCGCGCAGCGGGACGGCCGGCGCGACGCGAGCACCGCACCGGCGCGACGGGTGATGATGACCCGATGCACACCGGGGTGATCATCGTCTCGCACACCCACTGGGACCGCGAGTGGTACCGGACCTTCGAGGCCTTCCGGGCCCGACTCGTCGACACCGTCGACCGGGTGCTGGACCAGCTCGACGAGGACCCCGGCTGGTGCTTCCTCCTCGACGGCCAGGCCATCGTGGTCGAGGACTACCTGGCGGTTCGCCCCGGTCAACACGACCGGCTCGTCGCGGCGGTGCGGGCGGGGCGTCTGGCGCTCGGTCCGTGGTACGTGCAACCGGACTCGCTGCTGCCCTCCGGGGAGAGCCACGTCCGCAACCTGTTGGAGGGCCGGCGCGTCGCCGAGGCGTTCGGTGGGTGCTCCCGCGTGGCGTACACCCCCGACTCCTTCGGTCACCCCGCCCAGTTCCCCCAGCTCTTCGCAGGGTTCGGCCTGGGGCCGTTCGTGCACTGGCGGGGCAACGGCGACGAGATCGACCGGCTCGGTCCCGTGTACCGCTGGGAGGCGCCCGACGGCAGCGCCGTGCTGGCCTACGTGCTGCTGCGGGGCTACTTCTCCGCCGCCGGCCTGCCGGACGACGCCGACGCGGCGGCCCGGGCGCTGGTGGAGGTCGTGGCGACGTCCGGGCCGGTGGAGCGGGCGCCGGTGGTGCTCATGAACGGCGTCGACCACATGTACCCGCAGCCGCACACCGCGGCGGTCGCCGAGGCGCTGGCGGTTCACATCGACCACGGGGTCCGCCGCGGTCTGCTCGACGACCTCGTCGACTCGGTGGACCCCGACGATCGCGACACCTTCGTCGGCGAGCTGCTCGGTGGGCGGCTGGCCAACCTCCTGCCCGGCGTGTGGTCCTCCCGTCTCCCGCTGAAGCTGGCCGACCGTGGCGCCGAACGGGCCCTGGTGGGATGGG
>JALOLF010000146.1 GCA_025456085.1 Acidimicrobiales bacterium | reverse complement strand
CGACCTCGTGGCCGGGGTCACCCGAGGTGTCGGCCGGTGGCTCGCCGGCGCCGGTCGACGCCGGGCCGGTGTGCCCGGCCTGCAGCTCGGCGACCCGGCGCTCCAGGTGCTCGACGGTGGCCGAGAGCTGGTGGACCAGCGCGTGGAGATCCTCTGCGTCACGCATGGCGGTCACCTCCCGTGCGCAGTGCTCCCTGTCGCGACCATCGGACCACCCGAGGGTCGTGCGGGCCAGGGGCGGAGAGCCCTGCCCGGCCGGGACATCGCTGCCGGGGGCCGCGCCGCTACCAGAGCTCGTCGGTGTAGGTGTCCGTGCCGGGGACGGTGGGGACGAACGGCGCGCAGTACGACACGCGCAGGAAGCCGCTCTCGGCGAGGCGCTCCCCGAGCCCGGCAAAGAAGCCCGGCCACACCGCTCGGGGGTCGTCCTGGCAGAAGAAGGCCAGCATCGTGCGGTGCTCCTCGCCCGGGTTGGGGGGCTGGAACACCGGCGCATCCTTCGGGAGCGCGATCGGGGTGAAGGCCAGCGCCGCCGCCACGGGTGTGCCCTGCAGGGCGGCCTGCAGGTGCTGGGTGAGCCACGCCTTGGCCGCGCCGCGGTCGGCCTCGGGGTCGCGGTCCACCATCACCAGGACCAGGCCCTGATAGGGGTGGTCGAGGCTGAGCGCGGCCGGCACCGGGTCGGCGTCACGGAAGATGTCGAAGCGGTGCACGTACATCATGGTGTGGATGTGGTCGCGGGCGTCGAACATGCGCCCGTGCTCGTGCAGCCACCGCACCTGGGTGGAGCCCCAGGCGATGGCCTCGGCGCTCTGCGTCGCCTCCACCCAGTAGGTCGCCAGGTAGGAGCCCAGCGAGACGTCCGGCAGGAAGGGGGTCTCGGTGGGATAGCGCAGGGCCTTCAGGTCCTTCGTCGCCACCCAGCGGCGACCGGCGAACCAGCCGGCGCCGATCATGCAGCCGGCATAGAAGTGGTCGCGCTCGTACCACCGGTTGTAGGCCACCTCGTGCCCCCGGTGCGGCTCGACCAGGGTGAACAGGGCCGTGCCGACCTTGATGTCGTCGAAGGCGGGGATGGAGTCGTCGCTCATGGCGGTCACCCTAGCCACGCCTTAGAACCTGTTTCAGTCCGATGTGTACGCTGTGCGCCGCCGGACCGACGCCCGCAGGAGAACCATGAGCGCGCCTGATCCCCAGACCGAGTACAAGCTGTTGATCGGGGGCGAGTGGGTCACGCCCGGCGACGGCACGTACGACATCGTGAACCCGGCCACCGCGCAGGTCGTGGGGCACGCCCCGAACGCCTCGGTCCACGACGCCGAGGCCGCGGCCCAGGCTGCCGCCGAGGCCTTCCCGGCGTGGTCGCGCACCAGCCCGGCCGAGCGGGCGGCGCTGCTGGTCCGGGCGGCCGAGCTGCTCGAGGCCCGCTTCGAGGAGTTCGTCCCGCTGGTGCAGGCCGAGACCGGCGCCACGATGCGGGTCGCGAAGCAGATGCAGGTGCCCGCCGCTGCGGCCCGCTTCCGCCGCTACGCGCAGGGCATCGCCGAGGAGCTCGAGATCCCGCTGCCACCGGGCATCATGCCCACGACGGCGCTCGGGCCCGGCGGCATCATGGGCGCCGTCGCCCGGCGGGCCCCGGTCGGCGTCGTGGTGGCCATCACCTCCTACAACTTCCCCATGACCAACATGGCCGGCAAGCTGGGCCCGGCGTTGGCCATGGGCAACACGGTCGTGGTGAAGCCGGCGCCCCAGGACCCGCTGGCCATCGTGAAGCTGGGCGAGGTCTTCACCGAGGCGGGCTTCCCGCCCGGCGTCGTGAACGTCATCGTGAGCGAGAACCCGACGCCGGCCGAGGCCCTCGTGGCGTCGCCCAACGTCGACATGGTGAGCTTCACCGGCTCGACCGGGGTGGGCCAGCGCATCGGCGCGGTCGCCGGCCACGACATGAAGCGCCTGCTGCTCGAGCTGGGTGGCAAGGGCGCCTGCATCGTGTTCGACGACGCCGACCTGAAGGCCGCCATCACCGCCATCACCAGCGTGTGGGCCTTCCACTCCGGCCAGATCTGCACCGCCCCCACCCGCGTGCTGGCCCAGCGGGGCATCTACGACCAGCTCGTGGAGGGCCTGAAGGGGTCGGCGGGCTTCCTCAAGGTGGGCGACCCCCTCGAGCGCGACACCGTGCTGGGCCCGGTCATCACCGAGGCCCACCGCGCGCGCGTCGAGAGCTACGTCGCCGCGGGGCGTGACGAGGGCGGCACCATCGTGACCGGGGGCGAGCGGCCCGACCTGGGCGGCTGGTTCGTGCAGCCCACCCTGATCGCCGACTGCCGATCGGGCATGCGGGTGGTGCAGGAGGAGATCTTCGGGCCGGTGATCGTGGTCGTGCCCTTCGACGACGAGGAGGAGGCCGTGCCGCTCGCCAACTCCACCGAGTTCGGGCTGTACGACTACGTGTTCTCCACCGACTCGTCCAAGGCGTACCGCACGGCCACCCAGCTGCGCACCGGCAACGTGGGCATCAACTCGGTGCAGCGCAACCACGAGGCGCCCTTCGGGGGGTTCAAGATGAGCGGCGTGGGCCGCGACGGCGGCCGCTTCGGGTTCCACGCCTACAGCGAGCTGCAGAGCATCGTCTGGCCGGGCTGAGCAGCCCGGTCCCGACACGTCGAGAGCAAAGGGGAGTCCATGCGAGGGATCGTCTACGACGAGGGCGCGCTGCGCGTCGCCACCGACGTCGAGCTGCGCGAGGTGCGCGCCGGCGAGGTCAAGGTGCGCATCATGGCCGCCGGGGTGTGCCACAGCGACGTGAGCGTCATCGACGGGACCATCCCGTTCCCGACGCCGGTGGTGCTCGGCCACGAGGGTGCGGGCGTGGTCACCGAGCTCGGCCCGGGCGTGACCGGCCTCGAGGTGGGCGACCACGTCGTGCTGTCCACGCTGGGCAACTGCGGCGCCTGCTCGGCCTGCGACCGGGGCAAGCCGACCCACTGCCGCACCACGCTGGGCCGGTTCTCGGCGCCGTTCGTGGTCGGCGGGCGCAAGGCGTTCCAGTTCGCCAACACGGGCGTGTTCGCCGACGAGACGATCGTGCGGGCCCGCCAAGCGGTCAAGATCGACCAGCGCGTCCCCTTCGAGGTGGCGTCGCTGCTGGGGTGCGGGGTCATCACGGGTGTGGGCGCGGTGTTCAACCGGGCCAGGGTGTCCCACGGCGAGAGCGCCCTGGTGGTGGGCGTCGGCGGCATCGGGCTGAACGTGCTCCAGGGCCTCGCCCTGTCCGACGCCCTGCCCATCATCGCCGTGGACACGAACCCCAGGAAGGAGGCGCTGGCCCGCCAGTTCGGTGCCACGCACTTCGTCAACGCCGCCGAGGTCGACACGGCCGAGGCGGTCAAGGAGATCTGCCCCAACGGCGTCGACTACGCCTTCGAGTGCGTCGGCCACCCGGCGCTCATCCGCCAGTCGATCGACCTGCTCGACTGGGGCGGCACGTGCGTGATCCTGGGCGTGCCCCGGTTCGGCACCGAGGCGTCGTTCGTGGTCAACACCCTCTACAACGACAAGACGATCATGGGGTGCCGCTACGGCGCCGGCCGCCCGCACCACGACATCGGTCTGTTCGTGGAGCTGTACCTGGCCGGTCGGCTCAAGCTCGACGAGCTGGTCACGAGAACGTACCCGCTCGAGGACATCCAGGCCACGCTCGACGACCTGCACCACGGCGACCTGGCCCGCGGTGTGCTGAGCGTCGGCTCGGCCGGCTGAGCGTCGGCGGGATCGACGTCCCATGCCTTTCGACGAGGAGCTGCAGGAGCTCGCCGCCCGGGTCTCGAACTGGGGGCGGTGGGGCGAGCGCGACGAGTACGGCACCCAGAACCTCATCGACGCCGAGGCCACCCGTCGGGGGGTGGCCACGGTGCGCGACGGGGTGCAGGTGTCGATGGCCATCCGCCTGGACCAGACGAGCCCGCAGCAGGGCGGCGCGCCGGGCCGCATCGCCCCGCTGCGCACCATGCTGGCGCTCAACCAGACCTACACCGGCGTCGAGGGCGACGCGGCCTTCAACGACGACACCGTGGTGATGGCCATGTCGGCCGGCACCCACATCGACGCCCTGGCCCACGTCACCTACGGCGGGCTCATGTACAACGGCTTCCCCGCCGAGCGGGTCACCGCAGCCGGCGGTGCCACCAAGTGCGGGGCCGAGAAGCTGCGCCCCGTGGTGACCCGTGGCGTGCTGCTCGACGTGGCCGCAGCCAAGGGCGTCGACCGGCTCGAGCCCGGCTACCCCCTGACCGCCGAGGACCTCGACGCCGCGGTGGAGCACGGCAGGCTCGAGCTGCAGCCCGGGGACGTGGCCCTGGTACGCACCGGGCACATGCAGCTGTTCCACCAGGGCGACACGTGGGGCTACAACCACGACTGCCCGGGGCTCTCCCGGCACACGATCCAGTGGGTGCGCGACCACGACCTGGGCGCGGTGTTCGACGACACGTACGTGTTCGAGGTGTTCCCACCCGAGGACTGGGCCTCGATGATGGTGGTGCACATGATCCACCTGCGCGACATGGGCCAGATCCAGGGTCAGAACTTCGACCTCGAGCCCCTGGCCGCAGCCTGTGCCGAACGGGGCCGCTACGAGTTCCTGTTCACCGCCCATCCCGAGCCCTTCACCGGCGGCTGCTCGGCGCCGGTGCACCCCGTCGCCACCTTCTGAGGTGGGCGTGCTTCCCGGGCCGCTCGTCTCCGCGGACTGGCTCTCGGGCCATCTCGACGACGTCGTGGTGGCCGACGTGCGCTGGTACCTCGACGGGCGGTCGGGCCGTGCCGCCTACGACGCCGGGCACCTGCCGGGTGCGGTCTTCGTGGACCTCGACGTCGACCTGGCCGATCCGCCGTCGGTGTCGGGTGGGCGACACCCGCTCCCGACCCCGGAGCGCTTCGCAGCGTCCCTGAGCCGGCTGGGCATCGGCGACGGCGTGCCCGTCGTGGCCTACGACGACGCCGGCGGGTCGGTCGCGGCACGGCTGTGGTGGATGCTGTGGGTGCTCGACCACCCGGCCGCGGTGCTCGACGGCGGGATCTCGGCGTGGACGGGTCCGCTCTCGACGCGACCGGCCGCGGCCGTTCCCGCCGAGCTCACCCCGCGTCCATGGCCACCCGACCGCCTCGCCTCCGCCGACGACGTGGACCGGCTCCGCCGGGATCCGTCGGCCGTGGTGCTCGACGCCCGGGTCGCCGCCCGCTACCGGGGCGAGCCGAACGACATCGACCCCCGGCTGGGCCACGTTCCCGGTGCCCGCAGCGCGCCCTGGCCCGAGAACCTCGGTCCCGACGGTCGTCTGCGCGCACCGGTAGCGCTGCGCGACCGCCTCCGGGCGCTGGGCGTCGGTGCAGGGGGTGTCGAGGAGGTCGTCTGCTACTGCGGCTCCGGGGTCACGGCCTGCCACGACGTCCTCGCACTCGAGGTCGCGGGTCTCGGTCGGGCCCGGTTGTACATCGCATCCTGGTCGGCCTGGGGTGGCGACCCGGCACGTCCCGTGGCCACCGGCGACGAGCCGGGCGGGGGCTAGGCGGGCGTGGACGCCGACGAGGTGGTCGAGGCGCTGGGCCTCGAGCCGCATCCCGAAGGGGGGTGGTTCCGGGAGACCTGGCGCGACCCCGACCGCGACGGCCGACGGGGCGTCGGTACCTCGATCTACTTCCTGCTCCGCTCCGGCGAGCGATCACACTGGCACCGGGTGGATGCCGACGAGCTGTGGCTGTTCCATGCCGGCGACCCGCTCGAGCTGTCCGTGTCGGAGGACGGCATCGTCGTCACGACGAGGGTGCTGGGCTGCGAGCTGCCGGGCGGTCAACGGCCGCAGGGGCACGTGCCGTCCGGTGCGTGGCAGTCCGCCCGCACCCTGGGCGCGTGGACGCTCGTGAGCTGTACGGTGTCACCGGCGTTCCGCTTCGAGGGGTTCGAGCTGGCGCCACCGGGGTGGAGCCCCGGCGCCGACTCGGTCGAGCCGACCGGGGGCGGAGGGTAGGAGAGCGGGAGAGAGGCGGTCGGGATGTACCTGCGAGTGGACACCACGGCGAAGACCATGGCGCTGGTCGAGCCCGACGACACCGACGAGTTCCACCTCGAGGTCCCGGGTTCGACGGACCTGGAGCTGATCGACGAGACGGTCGCCAGCCAGGGCGCGGGCCGTCTCGTGGGTGGCGATGCCTGGATCAGCATCGTGTGGTTGCGGGCCCACGCCGAGGGCAACGTCGGCGACGACTGGCCGATGCGGTTCCAGAAGATGCTCGACTACGCCGGCTCCAAGGGCTGGCTGAACGACGACCGCACCTACGTGCGGGGCCACATCAAGAACGCCTGACCCGCCTGACCCGCCTGACCCGCCGCCTCGCTGCTGCGCCGCGCCCGATCCTTCTCCTCCGAAATCGGGTCCGCAGACGTCGGTCTCCGACGTCGGATCGCGCAAGAACGGCGGGGTCGGGGTCCGGGGTCCGGGGTTCAGTCGGGTAGCAGCGGCACGGTGAGGCCGGGGTCACGGCCGAGGTGCACCGCTCGGGTCACGGCACGGCTGCCGAAGCGCTCGCGCAGCTCGTCGAGCGCGACGTCGAGGGCACGGTCGTGGCGGTCGAGCGCCAGCTCGAGCTGCACCGGCACGGCGTCGGCCAGACCGCTCACCGCCACCCCCACGAGCGTGCAGCCCTTCTCGGCGAGCAGCGGGCGGGCGCCGGACAGCAGCCGGCGTGCCGTGTCGAGGACGGTGTGGGTGCGGTCGGTGGCGTGGGGGAGGGTGTGGGACCGGGTGGCCCGTGCGTAGTCGCCGAACCGGAGTCGCAGCGTCACCGTGCGCCCGACGCGTCGAGCGGTGCGCAGGCGACGGCACACGCGGTCGACGAGCGCCACGAGCGCCTCGTCGACGTCGGTGTGCGACGCGCCGCCGCCCAGCGCCCGCTGCGCCCCGATCGAGCCGCGTCGGCGCCCGACCCGGACCGGTCGGGGATCGCGGTTGTGGGCCAGGGCGTGCAGGTGCCGGCCCGACGCCGGCCCGAGCATGGCCACGAGGGCGTCCTCGTGGAGGCCCGCCACCTCGCCCACGGTGGCGATGCCGCGGTTGCGGAGCTTCTCGGACGTCACCGGGCCCACACCCCACAGCCGCTCCACCGGCAGGGGGTGCAGGAAGGCCTCCTCGGTTCCGGGCGCCACCACCAGCAGGCCATCGGGCTTGGCGACCCCGGAGGCCACCTTGGCCAGGAACTTGGTGCAGGCCACGCCGACCGTGATGGGCAGGCCGACCCGCTCGGCGACCCGACGGCGCAGATCGACGGCGATCTGCTCGGGCGTGCCGGCCAGGCGGCGCAGGCCGCCCACGTCGAGGAAGGCCTCGTCGATGGAGAGGCCTTCGACCAGCGGCGTCGTGTCCTCGAACTCGCGGAACACGGCCCGGCTGGCCTCGGTGTAGGCGGACATGCGGGGCCGGACGACGATCGCCCCGGGGCAGCGACGCCGTGCCTCCGCCCCGCCCATGGCCGTGCGAATGCCGTGGGCCTTGGCCTCGTAGCTGGCGGCCAGCACCACGCCACCGCCCACGATGACGGGCCGTCCCCGCAGTCGGGGGTCGTCACGCTGCTCGACCGAGGCGTAGAAGGCGTCGAGGTCGGCATGCAGGATCGTGGCCTCGGCGCGGGGTGCACGCGGGATGAGCACGAACACATGTTCGTCCTGGCGACTCGTGTCCGCAAGCGACCGGCGTCACCGAGGGGGTGGGTTCGGATGAGCAGGCGCCGGGACCGCCCGTCCGCCGGTCAGGCGCCGGCGCGGCGCAGTCGGGGGAGCAGCATCGGCGTGCGTGCCGCGTAGGCGTCCCAGCCGGGCCGGCGCTCGGCGCTGCGGCGGTCCATCATCGGGATGCTGGCGAACAGGAACATGGCCGTCATGCCCAGCGCGCCGACGACCGTCCACCACCAGCCGGGATCGGCGGCCAGGCCGAACAGCCACAGCCCCCACCAGAAGGAAAGCTCGCCCAGGTAGTTGGGATGCCGGCTGCGCGACCACAGGCCCACGTCGCAGATCTGGCCTGGCTTCCTGGTGCGGTTGAAGCGGCGGAGCTGCTCGTCGGCGACGAGCTCGAGCACGACGGCGCCAGCGGTCACCACGGTCGCGAGCACGTCGAGCGGACCGAACCCGTCGGTGCCGACCGTCAGGGCCGCGTAGAGGGGCAGGCAGCCCAGGTACACCTGGATGGTGGGGAACAGGTGGAAGCCGAAGAAGCTCTGCAGCCAGTAGGGCTTCCCGTTGTCGCGGGCCAGCTCGTAGCGCCAGTCCTCGTGCTGCAGCCCCGGCCAGCCCCGAGCCCAGTTGGCGGTGAGGCGGATCGCCCAGGCGAACACCAGCAGGATCACCAACGCCTGTCGGAGCCCGTCGGTGCCGGGCTCGGCCACCGCCAGCAGGTACAGCGCGATCACGGGTGGGATGACGCTCCAGTAGACGTCGTACATGCTCGAGTTGTCGAACAGGCGCGACGACCCGAAGATGACCAGCGTGGCGACGAGGTCGGCCACGAGCACCGTCACCAAGGGGTGGTCGGCGTCGACCACCACGGCGGCGGCCACGGCTGCGGCCAGGGCCACGGCGTAGGCGCCCACCACGATGGCGAACGAGGCGGCGCGCGAGTGCCGGGGCGTAGCAGTGACGTCCATGGCGGAACCAACCGCGCCGGGGCGCCCGGGATTCCGAATCCCGGTTTCCGTCCTCCCGGCCTCCCCGTCGAAATCTCGTCATCCAACCCCGGAGACCGAGGTCTGGTGACGAGATTTCGGTGAAAGGGGTCAGCGGATGCGGAAGCCGGCGTCGCCCTCGACGGGCTCCTCGAGGATCTCCACCTCGGTCACCACCGCTCTCGGTGGGCCGATGCGACACCAGTTGACCAGCGTGAGCACGTCGTCGGCGGGGCCCTCGAACACCGCCTCCACCCGGCCGTCGTACAGGTTGCGCACCCAGCCGGCCACGGCCAGGGCGCGCGCCTCGCGCTGGCAGCTGTCGCGGTACCAGACCCCCTGCACCCGACCGGAGACGAGCACGCGACGGCGGATCGTGGTCACGCCACCCCCAACCGCACGAGCTGCTCGGCCGGAGCCTCCACGTCGTCGAGCGCAGCACGCAGCAGCTCGACGAGCTCGACCTCGAGGGCCGTGCCCGACAGGTCGTGCTCCTGGCCGGGGTCGTCGTCCACGTCGTAGAGCAGGCGGGTCCCGGGCGGCGTGTCGAAGGCCCAGAAGGGCAGCAGGTCGCCGGGTGCGAAGGGTTGGCGCAGCACGGGCACCGTCGAGCCGGGCATGCGGTCGAGCCGCGCCCGGTCGTCGGGGCGGGGGAGGCGCAGGTCGGGCAGCGCCGGGATGGGCATCGTCGACCACCGGTTCGACCACATCGACAGGGGGGCGTTGTCGCCCGCCGGTCCCCGGATGTAGGTGCGGTGGCCGTCGCTGACCAGCACCTCCCGTCCCCAGTAGCCCGCCAGCACGGCCTCGCGCACCGACGACTCGGCGCCCGTCAGCAGCGGGATCAGGGACCGTCCGTGCGTGCGGTGGGCGATCGTGACGTCGAACAGGTCGGCCAGCGTGGCGTGCAGGTCGACCGTGGTGGTCAGGGCGTCGCAGCGTCCCGGCGCCACGCCCGGCCACGAGACGAGCAGCGGCAGGTGGCCCATCGGCGCGTAGACGGGCACGCCCGGTTTGCCCCACAGGTCGCGCTCGCCCAGGTAGTGACCGTGGTCCGTGCACACGATGACCGCGGTGTCGTCGCGGCGTCCGCTGCGCTCCAGGGCGTCGAGCACCCGGCCGAACCAGTGGTCGATCATCGACAGCTTCGACCCGTAGTTGGCCCGCAGGTGGCGGCCCTCCCGCTCGGTGAGCACGCCCCGGGCCACACCGTCCACGGCGTAGGGCGGCCAGATGATGGGCGGTGCGTCCCAGTCGGGGTCGTAGCGGCCGGCCCACGGCGCCGGCGTGTCGAAGGGCTCGTGGGGGTCGAACTCGTCCACGACGAGCAGGAACCGGTCGTGGTGGGCGGCGTGCCGGCTCAGCCAGTCCGCGGCGACGGTCATGGTGCGGGGCCCGGGGAAGTCCTCCTCGGCCCGGAACCAGGTGCGCGACGTGTCGTAGGCGTGGGCCAGGCCCGTGG
>JALOLF010000034.1 GCA_025456085.1 Acidimicrobiales bacterium | reverse complement strand
ACGCGGCCATCGCCGAGGCGGTCGGGGACTGGCTGTCGACGTTGGGCTGAGCGCGGTGTGGCTCCCCACCCGCCGCCCTGCCGGGCCCCGACCGACCGGGGTCAGCTGTCGGGGGTGCCGGCCGTGCCGACGGTGGTGGCCGTGATGCGGGGCACCGTCGTGGAGCCGACGAGGTCGTCGGCCGCCTGCTGCGCGGCGAGCCAGGCCGGGTCCTCGTCCACGGGCGCCCGGGCGAAGACCCGCACGCCGTCGGTGGTGCGACTCAGCACCACGAGGTCCCCGAGGTCCCCGGTCGCCCAGTCGAACTCCTCGGCCACGGCGCGGGGGAGCTCCACCTGCGTCAGGGCCCCCACCTCCGCGCCCAGTGGTTCGGTGGCGTCGGCGTCCTCCTGGCAGATGTCGTAGGTCTGGAGTCCGGGCCAGCGGGCGAAGACGTCGGGGCTGAGCAGCGCCGCCAGCTCGTAGATCCCCTCCACGTACCGGTCGGGGGTGCGGGGCCCGACGGGGCGCACGTACAGCGCCAGGTGGGTGCCCTCGTCGGAGCGCTCGTACCCCCCGCCGCTGGTGTCGACGAGCACCCCCCGGGTCAGCACCACGCCGTGGGCGGCGAGCACGGGATCGTAGAGCTCGCCCAGCGCGTCGACGTCGTCGGGTGGGAGCGCGGAGCCGTCGGGGGCGGGCAGGGTCGGCTGGCCGGTGGCGCCGGTGCCTGTCGTGGCCTCGTCGCCGTCATCGCTGCAACCCGGGATCGAGGCCAGGGCGAGCACTGCCAGGAGCGCGACGGCCAGTCGGGCCGCGAGCCGCGTGCCGCTCGGAGGGCTCACGCGATGACTTGGACGGGCACCCCGAGGGGCAGCTCGTCGGCGAGGCGGGTGATGTCCTCGTTGCGGAGCCGGATGCAGCCGTGGCTCACCTTCTGGCCCATGAGCTCGGGCTGGTTGGTGCCGTGGATGCCGAGCTGGCCGTTGCCACCGTTGAAGCTCTCGAGCACCTCCGAGAAGCCGGACAGGCCGTAGGCGAACGGTCCGTAGGGCCCGTCGGGGTCGGGCGGGGCGATCAGCTCGATCGTGTAGAAGAGCCCGCCGGGGGTGGGGGTGTTGTCGGCGGCGACGGCGATCGGGGCGTCGAGGACGACCTCGTCACCCCGGAACGCCTTCAGGTTGAAGTCCGCCAGGCGGACCTCGAGGTGGTAGTCGTGCCCGCTCAGCTCGACGTCCTCGCTGCGCAGCCAGCCCTTGCTGCCGTTGGGCCGCACGGGCAGGTAGACCTCCACCCAGTCCGGGGGGTCGTCGAGGTCGACCGCCTCGGTGAGCAGGAAGACCGCCGGCACCGGAGCGTTGGGGTCGTCGTTGATCAACCGGGGGTTGTCGAAGGAGTTGACGACGGCTCCGTCCGGGGCGTCGTACACGTCGATCGTGGTGACGCCCTCCCTGCCGGTCGCCACGTAGGAGCGGTACTCGAGCGACGCGGGCTCGACCTGGGGGTCGGAGCTCCCGTCGCCGAGGTCGATGGTGGACGCCGTGCCCCGCTCGATGGGGGTGAGCGCGTCCTCGTCGTCGCCACAGGCCACCGCAACGACGGCCAGCAGGCCGGCGAGCAGCACCAGCGCGAGGCGACGGGCGGGCGACGGGGCGGGGGAGGTCGGGGATCGCAGCACGACCCAGGATGCTACCGGTGGCCCTTCGGGGTGCGGTGTCGGTCGGTCCGGTCGTGCTCGTGACGGGCGAAGGCCTCGTCGAGCGCCGCCAGGGCCTCCTCGCGGGCGTCGCCCTGCGGTGGCGCCACGTCCTCGGGGTTGAGCTCCTCGAGCGCCCGGTGGGCCGTCTCGGGATAGCGCGTCAGCACCAGCACCACCACGAGCGCCGGCGCGAGGGCCAGCACGGCCATGGCCGGGCTGTAGCTGCCCCAGCGGTCGGCCAGCGCTGCCGCGACCAGCAGGCCGATCACGCTGCCCGCCACCGCCAGGAGGTTGAGCGCCCCGTTGGCCAGACCCCGGCTGGCGGTGGGGAACAGCTCGGGTCCGTACACCCCCAGCGCGGGAACCGCGATGGCGCCGAGCAGCGTGGCGAGCGTGGAGAAGGCCCAGACGGGCCAGCCGGACGAGGCGTACATGGCCACGGTGAAGCCGACACCGGCCGTCATGCCGATCGCGCCCACCACGCGGCGGCCGTACTGGTCGGCCAGGCGACCGCCCACGACGATGGCCAGGCCCCCCGGGAGGTTGGTGAGGGTCTGCAGCAGGGAGATGCGCAGGCCGTCGAAGCCCTGCTCGGTGCGCAGGTACTCGTTGAGGTAGGCCGCGGCGGGGGTGAAGAACACGGCGAACAGCAACCCGGACACGCCCAGCAGCACGAACCGGCGTCGGTGCTCGCGTCGATCGCCGTCGGGGACCGTCGTGGGATCCTGCACCTCGGCGGCGATCTCGTGGATCTCGAACCGGCGGGTCTCGGGCAGTCGCCGACCCAGGCGGTGCACGACGGGCAGGGCCACCAGCGGCACGAGGTAGAACAGCCGCCACGCCCACGGTGCGGCCTCGGCCACCTGCAGGAACAGCACCACGCCGCCCGCCCCCAGCCCGGCGGTCATGGTGAGCATGGACACCGCGAAGGCCCGGGACCCCGAGGGCATCTCCTCGGCGGCCATGATGGCCACCACCAGGGCGATGGCCGCCGAGAACGAACGGGCCAGCGTCTGGCTGAGCCCCAACCACACCAGGCCGGGAGCCAGCGCACCGGTGGCGGCGAGCAGGATCCCCGCGTAGCTCGACAGGAGCAGGATGCGTCGCCGACCCCGCCGGTCGGCCAGAGCGGAGATGCCCAGCGCCACGAGCCCACCGACGCGCACCGCGGTGAGCACGTAGCTGATCTCGGTGTTCGTGGCGCCGAACTCCTCCTTGAAGTAGGTGTTGGTCTGGCTCAGGAGCACGCCGAGGTAGCCCGCCAGCACCGAGAAGAGGGTGAGGCGTGCCAGCGCGGCGCTGGCCCGGGCGTCGAGCACTTCGGGGGGCAGCCACCACGGCACGTGCCCCGGGCGGTGCGGCCGGGCCAGCGAGCGCCGCACCAGGGGCACGAACAGCCGGCCCCAGAAGGGCACGGCGAGGGTGAAGTCCACCCGCTGGGTGACGGTGCTGGTCCCGTCGGGGTGTGCCTCGACCTGCACCGTGCGCCGGTAGTGCTCGAACGGACCGTCGGCGAGCTCGAACCGGCCGTCCGCGGTGGCGCGCTCGACGGCCGGCACCGTGCGCGGCACCAGCGCCGAACGCAGGCCGTCCTCGTCGACGATGGCGGTGGTGACGACGCTGGGCAGGAGGTGCTCCCTGACGTGGGCGGGGCGATCCGGGCGCCGACGCCGCCCGGGAGCATACTGGGGGCCGTGGATCGGATCGTCGTACGCCCGGCGGGCCCGCTGGAGGGGACCGTCGCCATCGGCGGAGCCAAGAACTCGGTGCTCAAGCTGCTCGCCGCCACCTGCCTGGCACCTGGTCGCTACGTGCTGCGCAACGTGCCCCGCATCACCGACGTCGACTGCATGGCCGACCTGCTGCGGTCCATGGGCATGGTGGTCGAGTGGTCGGCGCCCGGCGAGCTGACCGTGTCCCACGACGGCGAACTGGTGCCGGAGGCGCCCTACGAGCTGGTGGAGCGCATGCGCGCCTCCATCGTGGTGCTGGGTCCGCTCCTGGCCCGCTACGGCGAGGCCCGGGTGGCGATGCCCGGCGGCGACGACTTCGGCCACCGCCCCATCGACATGCACGTCAAGGCGCTCGAGGAGCTCGGCGCCTCCTTCACCTCGGCCCACGGCTACGTGGAGGCCCGGGTCGCCAACCTCAAGGGCACACGGCTGCTGCTCGAGTTCCCCAGTGTCGGTGCCACGGAGAACGCGCTCATGGCCGCGGTGCTGGCCGAGGGGGAGACCGTCATCGACAACGCGGCCCGTGAGCCCGAGATCCAGGACCTCGCCGCCTTCCTCAACCGCATGGGCGCCTCGGTGGTCGGCGCTGGCAGCTCCACCATCACCGTCACGGGCACCGACGAGCTGGGCGCCGTGGAGCACGAGGTGATCCCCGATCGCGTCGAGGCCGCCACGTTCCTGGCCGCGGTGGGCGTCGCCGGCGGCGAGATCACCCTGCAGGGGGCCCGGCCGGACCACATGGACATGCTCGTGCAGAAGCTGGGGCAGATGGGCATGCGCATCTCACCCGACAGCGAGGGCCTGTGGGCCATGGCGCCCGGCCGCCTGCGCTCGACCGACGTGTCGACCCTGCCCTATCCGGGTCTGGCCACCGACTACAAGCCGCTGCTGGTGTCGATGCTGACCACCTCGAACGGGGTGGGCATCGTCACCGAGAACCTCTTCCATGGTCGGTTCCGCTACATCGCCGAACTGGAGCGCATGGGCGCCGACATCCGGGTGGAGGGCCACCACGCGGTCGTTCGGGGTGTGGAGCACCTCTCGGGCGCGCCGGTGCGGTGTCACGACATCCGGGCCGGCGCGGCCCTGGTGGTGGCGGCGCTGAAGGCCGACAGCGAGACCAGCATCGCCGACGCGCACCACATCGACCGTGGCTACGAACGGTTCGCCGAGAAGCTGCGAGGCCTCGGCGCCGACGTCACCCGGTCCTAGGCCCCCGCAGCTCGGTGAGCACGCCGTCAGCCCGCCGGCCGTTCGGCGTCCTGCGGTGCCGCTCCGCGCGCTGCGGCGCGCTCTCGGTGCAAGCGGGTGGCACGCCGGTTGGCGAGCGCCAGGACGCCGAAGATCAGCGCCACCGGGGCGAGCACCATGAGGGCCTCGTCCCAGGTGAACTGACCGGCGTGGGCGAGCACCGCGGACATCGCACGCAGTGTCCCACGGCCGTGCCGCGACGGTCACGCCGGCCGCGTGGGTTGACGGGAACAGACGGCCCCGGGGGGGCGTTGACGACCACGACTGTCGTGTGCGGCGCGCCGCACGCGAGAATGCGGGGTCCGCAACCACGACCCCATCGGCAGACCCGGGAGCGAGATGCGCGAACAGGTGGAAGAGGTCATCGAGGTGATCCGCCCGGCCATCCAGGCCGACAACGGCGACATCTACCTGCGTGCCGTCGACGAGGTCTCGGGGCTGGTCTCGGTGGAGCTCGTCGGCGCCTGCGTGTCCTGCCCGGCCTCCACCGTCACGCTCAAGGCGGGCATCGAGCGCATCCTGAAGGACCGCGTCCCCGGCGTCACCGAGGTCATCGACGTGGGCCAGGCCGCCAACCAGATCGGCGAGAGCCCGGTCACGCTCTGACGGTGACCACTGCCGCCCGGCGCTCCGATCCGCCCGAGCTCCTCGCCGCCGCCCGTGCCGGTGACCGCGCCGCGGTGGCCCGCCTGCTGTCCCTGCTCGAGCGGGGTGGCGAGCCGGCACGTGTCGTCGGACGCCTGACCCACTCGCTGGGTGGGGCCGCCACCACGGTGGGGCTCACCGGTGCGCCCGGCGCGGGCAAGTCCACGCTCACCAGCGCCGTGATCGCCGAGGTGCGCCGCCACGATCAGCCCGTGGCCGTGCTGGCCGTCGACCCGTCCTCGCCCTTCACCGGCGGTGCCATCCTGGGCGACCGGGTCCGCATGGGCGACCACGTCCTCGACCCAGGTGTGTTCATCCGCTCCATGGCCACGCGTGGGCACCTCGGTGGCCTGTCGCTCGCCACGCCGGAGGCGGTCCGCCTCCTCGACGCCGTGGGCATCCCCTGGGTGCTCATCGAGACCGTGGGGGTGGGTCAGGTGGAGGTCGAGATCGCCGGCGAGGCCGACACCACCGTCGTGGTGGTGAACCCGGGCTGGGGCGACGCCGTGCAGGCCAACAAGGCCGGGCTCATGGAGATCGCCGACCTCTTCGTGATCAACAAGGCCGACCGCGACGGTGCCGAGCAGACCCGTCGCGACCTGGAGCAGATGCTCGAGCTGTCGGCTCCCACCGGCTGGCGGCCTCCGATCCTGATGACGGTGGGCACCACCGGCGAGGGCGTCGGGGACCTGTGGGGTGCCGTGCGGGCGCATCGCGACTGGCTGGGTGAGTCGGGTGAGCTGGAGCGCCGCCGTGCCGCCCGGATCACCGCCGAGCTGCACCGCATCCTGGCCGCCCGCCTGCTCGAGCAGGCCCGCCGGCTCGGCCGGGGCGAGGGCTTCGAACGCCTGCGGGACGACGTGGTGGCCCGCCGCCTCGACCCCTGGGCCGCCGTCGACGCCCTGCTGGGCTCGTCCCCGGCCTGAGCGGGGGACGAGCACCGGCGTCACGGGTCAGGCGTCGCGGCTCGTCAGGGCGTCGCGGATCTGGCGGAGCAGTTCGACCTCGGTCTCCTCGAGCTCGACCGCTTCTTCTTCGGGCTTGCGGAAGCCGGCCTGCATCCGGTTGATGGCCTTCACCACCAGGAACATGGCGAAGGCCACGATGAGGAAGTTGATGAGGGCCGTGAGGAAGGTGCCCCACCGGATCACGGCGTCGTTGATGGTGATCGTGTACTCGTTGAAGTCGGGCTTGCCGCCGAAGATGGCCAGGACCTGCATGAGGATGTCGTCGGTGAACGACTTGATCACGGCGGCGAACGCGGTGCCCATCACCACGGCCACTGCGAGGTCGACGACGTTGCCGCGGTTGATGAAGTCCTTGAACTCCTTGAGCATGGGCAGCCTCCTGTCAGTGGTCCGTGCGACCGACCCTAGGTGACGGTGCCCGTTCGTGCCCACGGCACAGGCCCCGGTAGCGTGGCCGGCCATGGCCGACGAACTGGTGCACCTCGATCGGCGTGACGACGGCGTGGCCGTGGTCCGCCTCGACAACGGCAAGGTCAACTCGCTGTCCAGGGCGCTGCTGGAGCGCCTGGCGGTGGTGGCGGCCGAGCTGACGGCGGACCCCCCCGGCGCCGTGGTCGTCACTGGTGGCGAGCGCATCTTCGCCGCCGGCGCCGAGATCTCCGAGTTCGGTGGCCCCGACGAGGCCCGCGTCGTGGGGGGTGCCTTTCTCGCCGCGCTGAACGGCGTCGCCGCCATCCCCCGAGCCACCATCGCCGCCGTGTCGGGCTACGCCCTGGGGGGCGGGTGCGAGCTGGCCCTGGCCTGCGACTTCCGGGTGGCGAGCGAGCGGGCCCGCTTCGGCCAGCCCGAGATCCTGCTCGGCATCATCCCCGGCGGCGGCGGCACCCAACGACTGGCCCGCCTCGTGGGCCCCGCCCGGGCCAAGGACCTCATCCTCTCCGGCCGCCAGGTGGGCGCCGAGGAGGCCCTGGCCATGGGTCTCGCCGACCGGGTGGTGCCCGCCGAGGAGATGCTCGAGGCCGCGCTGGCGTGGGCGGCGGAGCTGGCCCGCGGCGCGGTGGCGGCCCAGGGCCTGGCCAAGCGGGCCGTCGACGAGGGCCTCGAGGGCACGCTCGACGCCGGGCTGCGACTCGAACAGGACCTGTTCGCGGAGGTCTTCACCACCGAGGACGCCGCCATCGGCGTGGCGTCGTTCCTGGAGAACGGGCCCGGCAAGGCCACGTTCGTGGGGCGCTGAGGCAGCGCCGGCGCCCGCCGGTAGCGTGGCGCCGTGGCCGCGCCCGTCGTCACCTGCTACCGACACCGCGATCGACGCGCCGGCGTGTCCTGCCAGCGGTGCGAGCGGCCGATCTGCCCGAGCTGCATGATCCAGGCTCCGGTGGGCTTCCAGTGCCCGGAGTGCGTCCACGAGTCGGCGAAGCGCTCGCCGGTGGTGTCGGCCCGCCAGATCGGGTCGACCCGGCCCGTCGTGACCATGACGCTCATCGCGGTCAACGTGGTCGCCTTCCTGGTCACCTCGGCGTCGGCGCTGGCCGGCGGCCAGTCCGGGCTCACCCAGGCCCAGGGTGACCTGGTCGCCCAGGGGTGGCTGGTCGGAGCCGAGGTCACCCGTTTCGGCACCGTGGTGGGCGGGGTCGCCGACGGGGAGCTCTACCGGCTGGTCACGGGTGGTTTCCTGCACGCCGGCGTGCTCCACCTCGCCTTCAACATGTGGGTCCTGTGGGTCCTGGGCAGCCAGCTCGAGCCGGCGCTCGGTCGGGTTCGGTACGCGGCGCTGTACGTCACGTCGCTGCTCGCCGGCTCCCTGGGCGTGATGCTCACCGATCCGCTGGCCGCCACGGTCGGGGCGTCCGGCGCCGTGTTCGGCCTCATGGGCGCGGCCTTCGCCCTCCAGCACGCCCGGGGTATCAACCCCTGGCGCTCCGGTGTGGGCGGGCTGATCCTGCTCAACGTGCTGATCACCTTCGCCGTGCCGGGCATCTCCATCGGCGGCCACCTGGGTGGCCTCATCGGCGGCGCCCTCACCGGTTGGACCCTGGTGCAGCTCGAACGGGTCACCCGCAGCGACGTCGCCGCCCTGGCCCTTTGCGCCGCATTCTCGGTGGTGTTCGTGCTGGCGTCGGTGTGGGCGGCCGACCGCTGGTACGACCCGGTCCTCGGGTTCTTCTGATCCGCTGATCCGCCTACGGCTCGATCAGGTTGCGCAGATTGCGCAGGTTCTTGGTCCAGATCCGGCGCAGCACCACCGCCCCCACGGCGGCCCCCACCGGGCCGCCCATCCACCAGGGGAAGCGGAGCTCCTCGGCCCAGGTGAACAGGGTGCGCCCACCGGGCTCGTCCGTCAGCGTGAACCGGCCGGTGCCGGTCACGAGCCCCACGTGGCGCACGCCCATGACCCGGGCGGTCTCCCACTCGGTGAGCTCCATGACGTCGGTGAGGGTGATCGGGCCCACCTTCGTGTCGCACTCGAAGCGCGTGCCAACGCCCTGGTGGTCGGCGGTGAGGAACCGGATCGCTTCGGCGTCGTTCATCCACTGCACGTGGGAGCCGACGTCCTCGATGCGGTCCCACACCGTTTCCGGCGGGGCGTCGATGACGGTGGAGACTCGGATGCGGGCCACGACTGCATGCTACGGACCGGCGACCCGGTTCCGTCCTCCGGGCAGCGCCACCCGGTGCCCGGTAGTCTCCCGCCCGACGCGTGACCGGGTGCCGGTCCGATCACCGCCCCGCAGCCCCGGGGTCCGACAGGAGGACGCGTGTCGAAGACCGCAGCGCAACTCACCCCCCTGGTGGAGCCGATCCTCGGCGCCGGGGAGCACCTCCTCGCCGCCGTCAAGGTGAACTACAACGGGACCGTCCAACCCAACCAGGCAGCCATCTCGGGTGGGCTCACGGGACTGCTCCACGCGGAGCAGTCCCCGCCGCCCGTCGACCCCGATGCCACGGTGCGGTTCCCGGCCGTCGCCCAGATGGCGCTCGGCCTGACCGACCGACGACTGCTGGTCTTCGGGTTGGGTCTCACCGGCAAGCCCAGGCAGTTCGTGGGGGAGGTGCCGTTGCGCGCCGTGGCCGAGGTCGATGCCGGTGAGGTCGCGTTCGGGCGCATCGTGCGCCTGGTGTTGCGCTCGACGGCGGTCGTCGACGTCGAGGTGCTGCGGGGCGAGGACGCCGAGCCGTTCATCGCCGCCCTGCACCGGTCGGTCGGCGGCTCCTCCGATCTCCCTCCCGCTTAGCTAGCGACCACCCGGCGGGCCGGGCGGCGGCGCCGACGGGTCAACCGACCGGCCTGCGATAGACCCCGACCAGGTTCGTCGAGTCGTCGTCGAAGGGCGTGCCGGTCCAGTCCGCCCAGCGGTGCTCGGGCACCAGGCCCGCGTCGCGGGCCAGCTCGTCGAGCTGGGCGGGGTGCAGGTAGCGCAGGCGGTAGGGCCGGAGCCGGATGCCGGCCTCGCTGATGTCCACGAACTGACCGGTGATCGTCTGGTCGGCGGGATCGTGGCGCTCGACGCTGAGCACCACCCGGTCGACCGCCAGCGTGCGCACCCGCACGTCGCTGCCCGGCTCCTGCAGCCCGTCGCCGGGGACGAAGAGCTCCACGACCAGGCGTCCGCCGGGTCCCAGGACACGGCCCACCCCCTGCACGCAGCGCCGTTGGGCGGCGACGTCGGCGAGGTTGCACAGCGTGTTGACGGCGATCACCGCCACGTCCACGACCGGACCGGTCGGGGGGTCCGACGCCAGCCGGGGCACCTCGACGTCGGCCATGTCGCCCACCGTCACCGGCACGTCCGCGCCGCCCGGCTTGGTCCGTAGCCGGGCCACCATCTGCTCGGAACCCTCGATGCCCCGCACGTCCAGACCCGCCGCTCGAAGGGGCAGCGCCAGGCGACCCGTCCCGGTCCCCAGCTCCAGCACCGTCCCGGCGCCACCGGCGAGGTCCAGCACGGTCGCCACGCAGGCCGCGGTCCCGGGAAGGTCGGCGTACCAGTCGTCGTAGACGTCGGCGAAGCCGTCGCCGTAGCTGCGGTGGTCGAAGCCGTCCATCGCCACGAGTCTCGCGTCCCGTCGCGCTGCGGCCGACCCGGCGGGGGCGCAGGGGGTAGACAATGGGGGACCGACCCCTGCGGAGGACCGGCGGCGTGGAGCCCCTCGGCGAGCAACCGAACCGCGACGCGGGTGCGGCGGGATCCGCCGCGTCCGGTTGGGTCGCGCCGGAGGCCGGCCTCGACCTGCCCACCCGCGCGGTGCCGTCGTCGCCGGCGGCGGTGGCGGGCCCGACCGCCCCTGTGGCCGTCGCCCCGGTTCGGCTCCCGGTGCCCCTGCAGCCCCTGACGATCTCCGACATCCTGGACGGGTCCTGGTCGGTGGTGAAGGCGCGGCCCCGCACCGTGCTGGGGCTCGCGGCGCTGGTGATGGTGCCGGTGCAGGTGCTGTCCTCGTACCTCCTGCGGGGCTACGACGCCGCGGCCGACCTCACGAGCCTGTTCTCCAACACCGGGGGCGCCGTGCTGTCGGAGACCTCCGGTCGCTACGACATCGTGGTGCCGTTCGTCGCCGCCTCGCTGCTCTCGCTGGCGACGATGCTGCTCGGCGCAGCGCTGGCCCGTCTCGTGTCGGCGTGGTACGCCGGGGGCGACCCGGGCTTCGGCGAGACGGTGCGCGCCGTGGCCCGTCGCGGTCACGTCCTGCTCGCGGCGTGGATGCTCACGGCGCCGGTGAAGATCGCGGCGCTGGCGGTGTGCCTCGGGCTGCCCCTGGTGGCCGCGGTGCCGGTGAGCTTCCTGCTGTTGACGGCGCCGATCATCGCGGTCGAAGGAGCGGGTCCCGTCGCCGCACCCCTGCGCTCGATGCGGTTGGTGCGTCGGCGGTTCTGGCCGGTGCTGTGGGTGGTCGTGCTCGCCTACCTGGTGGAGCAGACCGTGGTGCTGTCCTTCAGCCTCCTGGGCGACATCGTGGCCCTGCTCACCCCCGACGAGTGGGACTGGCTGGTCACCTCGGTGGGCGGCAGCGTCGCGCGCGTCGTGGCGGCCCCGGCCGTCGTGGCCGTGGCCGTCATCGTCTACCTCGACCTGCGGGTGCGTGCCGAGGGCCTGGACCTCGAGCTCGAGGTGGCCCGGCACGAGTCCGCGCGACGGGCGGTCTGAGCGTTGCCCGTCGGAGCGCGTGCCGCCCTCGCCGGGATCCTGTCGGCGTCGACCGTGGCCCTCGCGTGGGTGGCGGGTGCGGGAGCGGGCCAGCCCGCGGGCTCGCCGCAGCTGCCGTCGCCCACGGCCGACCCCGACCAGGTCCGCCGGGCCGCCGACGAGATCCTGTCGCGCCCCGAGTACCGGCCCCCCTCCAGGAGCCTGCTGGAGCGGTTCTTCGACTGGCTGGGCGACGTGCTCGACGAGATCTTCGGCCAGACGTTCGGCACCGGTGGTGGCGGCAAGGGCACGCCCCTGCTGTGGGTCGTGCTCGTCGTGCTGGCGGTGCTGGCCGTGGTGCTGGTCCGACGCTTTGCGGCCACCCGCGTGCCGAAGCAGCGGGGGGCCGAGATCGAGGTCGACATCGAGCCCCGGCGCAGTGCCGACGAGTGGCGGCACGAGGCCGAGCGGTTGGAGGCGCTGGGGGAGTGGAAGCAGGCCCTCCGGGCCCGGTACCGGGTCCTGGTGGGCGAGCTGCTGGAGCGGCGGGTGGTGGACGACGTGCCCGGTCGCACCACGGGGGAGTACCGCCACGAGGTCACGGCCGCCGCCCCCGCGGTGGCCGGCGCGTTCACCGCCGCGTCGGACCTGTTCGAACAGGCCTGGTACGGCGACGTCCCCACCGGCGAGGCCGAGAACCGGCGGTTCCGGGAGCTCGCCGAGCAGGTGCTGGCCGGCGCCCGGGTCGCGGAGGGTCGCGAGCTGGTGGGGGTCGCAGCACCGGCCGGCGCCGGAGGTGACGGCTCGTGAGCGCGGGCGGTGGCCGCGGCTACCGGGGCGTGGTGATCGGGGTCGTGGTGGTGCTCGCGGCGCTCGTGGCGGCCGCGGTGATCGGCGACACCGACGAGGACACCTCGCTGCCCTACGACCCCACCTCCACCGGTTCCAGCGGTACGAAGGCGTTCGTGGAGCTCCTCGAGCGGTTCGACGCGGACGTCGAGCTCACCGACGAGTATCCACCTCGGGACGCCGACGTCGCCGTGGCCTTCCTCGACTACACCTACGGCGACGAGGCCCAGCAGCGGCGGCTGCGGGGCTGGGTGGCGGACGGCAACACGTTGGTGATGGCCGATCCCAGCTCCACGCTCACGCCGTTCGCCGAGCTGGAGCTGCGGACCGGCTTCGACGAGGTGCTGGAGCGGGGTGCGTGCGACCTCGACGCGCTCGACGACGTGCGCACGCTCGACCCGGGTGATCACCCCGTGGCCCGCTTCCGCCCGTCCGGCGAGGCGTCGACGTGCTTCACGAACGACCTCGGCTCTTTCGTCACGGTCCAGGCCGCGGGCGACGGGCGCATCGTGGCGGTGGGTGGACCCGACGTGTTCACCAACGGCCAGCTCGGTGAGGCGGACAACGCCGTCCTGGCCGTCTCGTTGCTGGCCCCCGAACCCGGCACGCGCGTCGCGGTGCTGGGCCCGCCCCCGTTCGAGGAGCTGATCGACTCCGGGACCGGTGACCCCGGCGCGCTGCTCGACCGGGCAATGGAGCTGCGCGGGGGTCTGCTGCTGGTCGAGCTGCTGGTCGCGTTCGGCGCCTACGCCCTGTGGCGGGGTCGGCGCCTCGGGCGCCCCGTGGCCGAACCGCTGCCCAGCCAGATCGCCGGGTCGGAGCTGGTCGTGGCCATGGGCGACCTGCTGCACCAGACCCGGTCGCCCGACCGCGCCGCGCGTCTGCTGCGGGCCGACCTGCGTCGCCAGCTGTGCGAGCGGCTGGGTCTGCCCCCCGACGTCGTCCCGCAGGTGATCGTGGAGACCGTGACGGCCCGCACCACCCTGCCGCCCGAGGTCGTCGCCTTCGCGGTGACCGATGTCCCCGTCACCAGCGACACCGAGCTGGTCGACCTGGCCCGCCGGGTCGACGCCGTCCGTGAGGAGGTCCTGCATGGAACCCACGTCTGAGCCCGTCCACGCCGCCGCACCCGACGCGAGGGCCCCGATCCTGGCCCTGCGTGACGAGGTGGGCAAGGTCATCGTCGGGCAGGAGGGCACCTTGTCGGGTCTGGTGGCGGCACTGCTCGTGAAGGGCCACGTGCTGCTCGAGGGCGTGCCGGGTACGGCCAAGACGCTGCTCGTGAAGACCGTGGCCGCGGCCCTCGACCTGCAGTTCAAGCGGCTCCAGTTCACGCCCGACCTGATGCCGTCGGACGTGATCGGTCAGCTCATGTACGAACAGCGCGACGGCACCTTCCGCTTCCGGGAGGGCCCCGTGTTCACCAACGTGCTGCTGGCCGACGAGATCAACCGGACGCCCCCGAAGACGCAGGCGGCCCTGCTGGAGTCGATGGAGGAGCGGCAGGTGACGATCGAGGGGCGATCCCAGCCCCTCCCCGACCCCTTCGTCGTGGTCGCCACCCAGAACCCGGTCGAGTACGAGGGCACCTACCCGCTCCCCGAGGCCCAGCTCGACCGGTTCCTGTTCAAGCTGCAGGTCGGGTACCCGAGCTTCGAGCAGGAGCAGCAGGTGCTGGCCCGTCACGACGCCGGCCTCGACCCCCACGACATCGTCGCCGCCGGGGTGCGGCCCGTGGCCAGCGCCGCGGACCTGGAGGCGGCGCGGGCCCAGATCGCCCGGCTGCGGGTCGACCCCGCGGTCGTGGCCTACATGGTGGCCCTGGTGCGGGCCACCCGGGACTCGCCGTCGCTGGCGCTCGGGGTGTCGCCCCGCGGCGGCGCCGCCCTGCTGCACGCGGCCAAGGCCTGGGCCTGGCTGGCGGGGCGGACCTACGTGACGCCCGACGAGGTCAAGGCGGTGGCCAAGCCGGCGCTGCGGCACCGCATCATGCTGCGGCCCGAGCTGGAGCTGGAGGGCGTCAGCACCGACGGCGTGCTCGACGGCCTGCTGGCCACCGTCCCCGTCCCCAAGTAGCCGGCGAACGGTCATCCCCGGCCCCATGGAACGCCTGCCCGTCCCGACCCGTCGCCTGGCCCTGGTGGTGGTGGCGCTGGCCGTGCTCGTCGCGGCCGTGGGGAGCTGGGGGGCGCTGTGGGCGGTCAACGGCGTGCTGTTGGCGGTGGTGCTGGCCGACTGGGCCTTCGCCCCCGAACCGGGTCGGGTGCCCGTGGCCCGCCAGGCCCCCGAGGTGCTGGCCCTGGGGGCGCGCGGCACGTTCGCGTGGCGGGTGACCAACCCCACGGGCCGTCCGTTGACCGTCGCCGTGGCCGACGAGCTGGCCCCGTCGCTGCGGGCGGGCACCCGCCGGGTGCGGGTGCGCGTGCCGGCAGCGGCCACCGCGGAGGCCCGCACCGACGTCCGGCCCGCCCGCCGGGGTCGCTTCGAGATCGGCGACCTCGTCGTGCGCGTCGAGGGCCCCCTCGGCCTCGCCGCCCGGCAGCGCACGCTGCGGCGGTCCCACGTGCTGCGCGTCTATCCGCCGTTCCGCTCCCGCAACGAGGCGGAGCTGCGCATCAACAAGGCTCGGATCCTCGAGGTGGGGCTGCGCTCGGCGCAGGGCCGTGGCGGGGGGACCGAGTTCGACCAGCTGCGCGAGTACGGCCCTGACGACGAGCTGCGCCGCATGGACTGGCCGGCGACCGCCCGCACCGGCAAGGCCATCGTGCGGACCTACCGGGCCGAGCGGAACCAGACGGTCATCAACCTGCTGGACATGGGGCGGATCATGGCCGGCCGGGTCGACGACGTGCCCCGCGTGGAGCACGCCATGGACGCCGTCATGGCCCTGACCACGGTGGCCACCCGGCTCGGCGACCGCGCCGGGCTGGTGGCGTTCGACTCCACGGTGCGCGCCGTCGTGCCGCCGGGGCACAGCCGCACCCAGCTCGGTCGGGTCACCGAGGCCATGTACACCCTCGAGCCACGGCTGGTGGAGAGCGACTACCGGGCCGCGTTCGCGCAGACCATGGCGCGGTTCCGCCGGCGGGCCATGCTCGTGCTCTACACCGATCTGGTCGAGCAGGCGGTGCGGGAGATGCTCCTCCCGGCGCTGCCGATGATCTGCCGGAACCACCTGGTGGTGGTGGCCAGCGTGCGTGATCCCGACGTGGTCGGGTGGGTGACGCAGGAGGCCCCCGACGCGGAGGGCACCTACCGCAAGGCCGCCGCGGTGCTCGCCCTCCAGGAGCGCCGGCGCATCATCGCCCGGCTTCGGGGACTCGGCGCCACCGTGGTCGACGCGCCACCGGGCCGCCTCGCCCCGATGCTGGCCGACGCCTACCTGAAGGTGAAGGCCACCGGTCGGTTGTGAACGCCTGCCCGGCAGGCCCGGCCGGTGCGCGGTCCGGCGACGGGGTTCAGCGGGGCGCCACCACGGTGGCGACGGGCAGGTCCTGCAGGGGCTCGTCCTCCCACCGGCGGCGCCGCCGACCGATCGTGCCCGTCACGCCCCGGGACGCCGCGATCCGGCCCTGGGACACCAGGTAGCCCACGTACACGATCCACAGCAGCACGCCGATGCCCACCCGGGCCCAGGTGGGCAGGCCGCTGCCGGTGATGAAGCCCTCGACCAGGCCCGCCAGCGCGAACATGGTCATGAGGCCGAGCACGATGGTCACCGCCCGCAGGCCCTCCTCGCCGAAGGCCTCCCCCCGGTTGCGGTCACCGGGGGCGATGACCGACCAGCCCATCGCCAGTCCCGTGGCCCCGGCGATCACGATGGCCGTCAACTCCAGGGCACCGTGGGGGACGATGAAGGCGAAGAACCGCCCGGCGTCGCCCTCGGTGATCATCCACGACGCCACCACGCCCAGATAGCTCCCGTTCAGCACCAGCAGCCAGACCGCGCCGAGGCCGAGGGTCACGGTGCCGAGCGCGAAGGCGAGGAACGCCACCCGGATGTTGTTGACCGTGACCTCGGTGAAGAACTGCGCCGAGGGACGATCCGAGTAGTAGCTCTCGAAGAGGTCCTCGACGTAGACGATCCGGTCCCGCTTGGACGCCGACTCGTCGAGCGCGTCGGGGTCGTTGACGAGCCAGACGCCCATCACCAGCGCGGGACCGAAGAAGAGCAGTGCGGCCACCGCCACGAAGCGGCGGTAGTGGTAGACCGCGCCGGGGTAGGTGAGGGTGAAAAACCGCACCAGAGCGTCCCACGTGGCCCGTCTGCGTCCGTAGATCACGCCGTTGGCGCCGGCCACCAGGCCGGTGAGGCGGTTGACCAGGGCGGGCTCGCGCAGGTAGGTGCGCACGTAGGAGAGGTGGCTGGAGGTGCGCTGGTAGAGCTGCACCAGCTCCTCGAGATCCTCCGGTTCCAGGGTGCGCACCGAGAGGCGGGCCCGGTTCGTCAGCTCCGCCAGTCGCTGCCAGGTCGCCTCGTTGGTCGCGATGTAGCCGTCGATGTCCACTGGACCGTTACCGTACCGGTGGCGACGTGGTCGTCGCCGCGTGGTCCCGCGGACCGGGTCCGCACGGAGGCAGGGCGTGGAACCCACCACCAACGGCATCGTGACCCCGGAAGCCGTCGTGCTCGAGTTCGAGACGGCGGGCATCGGGTCGCGCACCATCGCCAAGCTGATCGACCTCGCCGTGATGCTCGTGCTGCTGTTCGGGGTGCTGTTCGTGCTCGGGGTCGTCGTCGCCGCCGCACCGGTCCTCGGCGAGCAGGACTACCTCCTGGTCATCTTCGTCACCGTGCTGCTGGCCGTGGTGCTGTTCGGCTACCCCGCCGGCATGGAGGCCCTGTGGGACGGTCGGACCCTGGGCAAGGCAGCCCTCGGGCTGCGGGTGGTGACGCAGGAGGGTGCGCCGGTGCGCTTCCGCCACGCCATGGTCCGCTCGCTCGTGGGCTTCGTCGAGCTCTTCGTGTTCGTGGGCTCCATCGCCTACGTGGCGATGCTCGCCACCCGCGACAGCCGCCGGCTGGGCGACCTCGCCGCCGGCACGGTGGTCCTGCGGGCCCGGCACGGTGGTCGACGGGCGGTGGCGGTGACCTTCCCGGCTCCCCCCGGTCTGGAGCAGTACGTGCGCACGCTCGACGTGTCCACGTTGAGCGTGGCGGACTACGGCCTGGTGCGGTCCTTCCTGACCCGCGTGTTCGAGCTGGACCTCGAGGCCCGCTGGTCCCTGGCCAACCGACTGGCCGGAACCGTCGCGGCCGCGCTCCGTCACACCCCGCCGGCCGGGATGCACCCCGAGGTGTTCCTGGTGTGCGTGGCGACCGCCTACCAGCGGCGTCACAGCGTCGGCCCACCGCCGTCGCCGGCCTGGGGTGCGCCCCCGCCGCCGGGGTCCTGGGGCGCCGCGCCGCGGCCGCCGGCCTGGGGTGCGCCCCCGCCGCCGGGGTCCTGGGGCGCCGCGCCGCCGCCGGCGTGGGGTGCGCCCGCTGCGCATCGACCGTACCCTTGAGCGACGTGCCTGCGTACCTGGACCATGCCGCCACGACCCCCATGCGTCCCGAGGCGGTGGAGGCCATGCTGCCCTTCCTGCGGGAGCGCTTCGCCAACCCCTCGGGGGCCCACGCCTGGGCCCGCGACGCCCGGCGTGCGCTCGACGACGCCCGCGAGCTGCTGGCGGAGCTGATCGGCGCCCGACCGGGTGAGATCGTGTTCACCGCGGGCGGGACCGAGGCCGACAACCTGGCCGTGCTCGGCGTGCACGACGCCCGGGGTGGCACCGTCGTGTGCTCGGCGGTCGAGCACCACGCCGTGCTCGAACCGGTCGAGTCCCGGGGCGGCCGGGTGGTGCCCGTCGACGGCCGGGGGGTCATCGACCTCGACGCGCTGGCGGCCGCCCTCGACGAGTCGGTGGCGCTCGTGTCGGTGATGCTGGTCAACAACGAGACCGGTGTGGTCCAGCCCCTCGAGGAGGTGGCGGCCGTGGTGCGGCGCCACGCGCCGGGCGCCGTGCTGCACACCGACGCCGTGCAGGGCTTCCAATGGCTCGACGTGACCCGACACACCGCGGTCGCGGATCTCGTCTCGCTCGCCGCCCACAAGTTCGGCGGCCCCAAGGGTGTCGGCCTGCTGGTCGTACGCGACGGCGTCGAGCTCGCCCCGCGGCTGCTCGGTGGCGGCCAGGAGCGCAACCGGCGCAGCGGGACCCAGAACGTGGCCGGCATCGTGGCCATGGCGGAGGCGGCCCGCTGCACCGCCGCCACCCGCGACGAGGTGGTGGCGCGGACCCGGGTGTGGCGCGATCGCCTGCTCGACGGACTGGCGGCGGCGCTCGAGGGCGTGCACGAGACCGGCGTCGCAGGCCCCGGTGGGGCCGGCGCGCCCGTCGATCGCAGCGACAAGGTGGCGGGCATCGCCCACGTGTGCATCGACGGGATCGAGAGCGAGGCCCTGCTGTTCCTGCTCGAGGAGGTCGAGGTGTACGCCTCGGCCGCGTCCTCGTGCGCCAGCGGCGCCATGGAGCCGTCCCACGTCCTGGCCGCGATGGGCGTCGAGCGGGCACTGGCCTTCGGCTCGCTGCGACTGTCGCTCGGGTTCGCCTCGACCGCGGCCGACGTCGACGCCGCCCTGGCCGCGGTGCCACCGGCCGTCGAGCGCCTCCGGAGCTTCGGGTGAGCACGGCCCGGCGGGTGCTGGTCGCCCTGTCCGGCGGCGTCGACTCCTCGATCGCGGCCGCGCTGCTCCTCGAGGAGGGACACGACGTGGTCGGGGTCACCATGAAGCTGTGGGGTGGTGAGAGCGACAGCGGCTGCTGCTCGGTGTCCGACGTCGACGACGCCCGCAGGGTGGCGCAGCAGCTCGGCATCGACCACCACGTCTTCAACTTCGGTGACGACTTCACCCGCCACGTCGTCGACCCCTACGTCGCCGCGCACGCCGCGGGCTGCACGCCGAACCCGTGCATCGAGTGCAACCGGCACCTCAAGTTCGACCGGCTCCTGCGACGGGCCGAGGCCCTCGGCTTCGACGCCGTGGCCACGGGCCACCACGCCCGCGTCGTCACGCGCTGCGACGGCACCCGTCGGGTGGCCCGGGGTGCCGACGTGCGCAAGGACCAGTCCTACGTCCTGCACATGTTGGGCCAGGACCAGCTCGCCCGCACCCTGCTCCCCGTCGGTGCGCTGGACAAGCAGGAGGTGCGGGCCCGCGCCGAGGAGCTGGGCCTGCGCACGGCGGCCAAGCCCGACAGCCAGGACGTGTGCTTCATCACCCGGGCGGGCGGTGGGCGCGACGCCTTCCTCGGTCGGCGCATCCCGCGGCGTCGCGGCGTGCTGGTCGACACCGGTGGGGTGGCGGTGGGGGAGGTGTCCGACGTGCACCTGGTCACCGTGGGGCAGCGTCGTGGCCTCGGCCCGGGCAACGGAGCACCCCGCTACGCGCTGGCCGTCGACGCCGAGGCGGGTGTGGTCACGGTGGGCGGCCTCGCCGCCCTGCTCGTCGAGGAGACCGTGGTGGGCGAGCTGGTGTGGGCCCACGAGCCGGCCTCGGGTCGGCTGCTGGCCCAGTGCAGCGCCCACGGCACGCCCCTGCCGTGTCGGGTGGCGGCGGTGCGCGGCCCGGACGGCGGTGGCGACGGCTCCGTGCGGGTGCGGTGGACGGAGCCGCAGCGGCGGGTCGCTCCCGGGCAGAGCATCGTGCTCTACGACGGCGACGAGGTGGTGGGCGGGGGCGTCGCCCGCTGAGGTCGCCGAGGCGGCGGTGGCCGTGTCAGGCGACCGGCAGTCGGCGTCGGGTCGCCTCCTCCAGCACCGCGCCCGGCCGGCCCGGGGTGACGAGCACCGCAGTGACGTCCTCGGACTCGATGGCTTCGGCGCCGCGCAGGTGGCGCCGAGGCGACCGTGCCACCGCCAGCGGTTCGGCGAGGTCTATCTGCAGCGCCAGCCCCAGCGCGGCCCCGGAGGCGTCGAGGGCGTCGGTGTCGACCGGCGCAGGTCCGATGGCGGCCACGTAGCGACGGGTGACCAGCAGCGCGTCGCTCAGCTCGAGCAGGTCGTGGATCACGACGCCGGCGGGGACGAACACCAGCCAGCGGCGCGAGAGCCCGTGCAGTCGTCGGGTGCCGAACGCCACGGCCGGTACCCCGACGGCCAGCGCCGCCAGGCCCGCGACCCACTGCCCGGCGGCCAGGAGGAGGGGACCGCTCACCGCTCCCGCCGCCACCGCGGCCCAGGTCAGCTCGACCGGGCCCGCCAGCAGGGCGGCAGGGGTGCGAAGCGCGTACCGGCGCTCCTCGCCGTAGGAGGACCCGTCGACGAACACGTCCACGGCGAAGCGGTTCAGCACCGCCACCACCGCGGCTGCGGCGGCGGCCACGGCGACCGAGGTGCCGAGCCCCGGTCCGACCGCGGCGAAGGCCCACAGGGCGGCCGCCAGGCCCGCAGGCACGGTGAGGCGCGCCGCGGTGAGGCTCACCGAGCAGGGCACCAGCAGCGCCACCAGCGTTCCCGCCCAGCCCGACCACAGACCCGTGGCGGCGACGAGTTGGACCGGGCGCGACGCCTCGGAGAAGCCGTCGGCGAGCGCCGGACCTGCGGCGAAGGGCAGGACGGCCCAGCACAGCAGGGGGATCCAACGTCCCAGGAGCGTCGTGGTGTCGGGCATGGAGGTCCTGAGATTTGCCCATGAGGGCCCCTCGTGGCTATTCCATGACGGGGAACCAATCGGCCGGGACAGCCTGTCGTGGCCGCGAGCTGACGGGGGACGAGTGGGGGACGAGCGACGGATGCCGCTGCTGCCCGTGGGCGTGGCGTCCACGATCGGGAGCCTGCCGCACGTCGATCCGTCCGACGCGGTCGACTTCGTGCTGCGCACCCATCCGAAGCTGCCCGCGGCGCCTTCGCTGCCCGCCCGGTCCCGGCGCGAGGGGATGATCGCCCAGGCCGCCCAGGGCGTGGCGGGCATCGCCGTGCACGACGACGGCTCCCTCCACGTCGTGGAGTCCGCGCTGGACCCCGAGGCCCCGCTGACGGACCCGGGCTTCGGGGGCGACTCCTACGTGGGCCTGCGGGCCTTCCTGAACGCGGTGAGCGAGCGGCGCGGCCCCATCAAGCTGTCGCTCACCGGGCCCGTGACCCTCGGTGTGGCGCTGCACCTGCTCGGGGTCGCGCCCGAGCTCGCCTTCCGGGTGGCCGGTGCCGCGGTGCGTCAACGGGCGGCGGCCCTGCTCGACCACGTCGGTCGGCGGGTGCCCCAGGCGCAGCTCGTCGTGTTCGTCGACGAACCCGCCCTGGGCAGCGCCATGTTCCCCGACTTCCCCCTGGCGCCGCTCGCAGCCGTGGACCTCGTCTCGGGGGCGCTCGCCGCGCTGGAGCGCGGCGCCGTCACCGGTCTGCACTGCTGCGGCACGGCGGACTGGCGACTGTTGCTGCAGGCCGGGCCGCAGGTGCTGTCGATGCCCACCGATGCCGGCGTGGAGTCCTCGGCCGGGGCCCTGGCCTCGTTCCTCGACCGGGGTGGCTGGGTGGCCTGGGGGGCGGTGCCGACCGACCGACCCATCGGCACGACCGTGGAGCGCCTGTGGCGCATGCTGACGGTGCTGTGGTGCACGCTCGTCACCGAAGGCGGCTGCGACCCGGTGCTGCTGCGGACCCAGTCGATGATCACGCCGGCGTGTGGCCTGTACCGCCACGGGGTGCCCCAGGCCGAGCAGGTGATGATCCACACCCGCCGCCTGGCCGAACGGCTCCACGACCAGGCGGTCGGGGTGCGCCTGCAGATCGGCGCGTAGCGGCGCCGACCGTCGGTGCGCCACGGCGCTCGTCGGTAGGCTCGCCCGGTGACCCTCAGCCCCGCCCAGCGTGCCGAGGAGCTGCGCGAGCTCATCCGCCACCACGACCGCCTGTACTACGAGCTCGACGCGCCCGAGGTCCCCGACGCCGACTACGACGCGCTGGTGCGGGAGCTGACGTCGATCGAGGCGGACCACCCCGACCTGCTCACGCCGGACTCGCCCACCCAGAAGGTGAGCGGCGCCGCGGTCGTGACCGTGTTCGCCCCCGTCGAGCACGCCGTGGCGATGATGTCGCTCGACAACGCCATGAGCGCCGAGGAGCTCCGGGCGTGGGGTGATCGCACGGCCCGCCGGCTGGCCGAGCTGGGGGGCGCCGCCACCCACCCCGGCTACGTGTGCGAGCTCAAGATCGACGGCCTGGCCGTGTCCCTGCGCTACGAGCAGGGCGTGTTCGTGCAGGGCGCCACCCGGGGCGACGGCCGCGTCGGCGAGGACGTCACCGCCAACCTCCGCACCATCGAGGGCATCCCCGACCGCCTCGGCCCGGACGCACCCGAGGTGCTCGAGGTGCGCGGCGAGGTGTACCTGCCCGTCACCGTGTTCGAGGAGATCAACCGGGCCCAGCTCGAGGCCGGGCTGCGGCTCTACGTGAACCCCCGCAACACCGCGGCGGGGTCGCTGCGTCAGAAGGACCCCGCCGTCACCGCCACCCGCCGGCTCGCCTTCTGGAGCTACCAGCTCGGTGAGGTGGCGGGCGGGCCCCGCTTCGGCGGCCACCACGAGACCCTGGAGTTCCTGGCCGCCCTCGGCTTCCCCGTGAACCCCGAGACCCGGGTGCTGCCCTCCATCGACGAGGTCTACGCCTACTGCCGGGACTGGCAGGAGCACCGCCACGACCTCGCCTACGAGATCGACGGCGTGGTGGTCAAGGTCGACGACCTCGTCCTGCGCGACCAGCTCGGCGTGACCAGCAAGGCGCCGCGATGGGCCATCGCCTACAAGTTCCCGCCCGAGGAGCGCACGACGAAGCTGCTCGACATCCAGGTCTCGATCGGACGCACGGGCCGGGCCACGCCCTTCGCCGTCCTGGAGCCGGTCTTCGTGGGCGGCTCCACCGTGGGCATGGCCACCCTGCACAACCAGGACCAGGTCGCGGCGAAGGACGTGCGTCCCGGCGACACGGTGATCGTGCGCAAGGCCGGCGACGTCATCCCCGAGGTGGTGGGGCCGGTGCTGTCCGAACGTCCCGAGGGCCTCGAGGCGTGGACGTTCCCCTCGGTGTGCCCGGTGTGCGGCACGGTCCTGGTGCGTCCCGACGGCGAGGCCGACCACCGCTGCCCGAACGAGGCGTGTCCGGCGCGGGTGGCCGGTGCCATCGAGCACTTCGCCTCCCGGGGCGCCATGGACATCGAGGGCTTCGGCGAGCAACGGGTGCAGCTGTTCCAGTCGCTGGGCATGCTGCACGACATCGCGGACCTGTACTCGCTGGACCTCGACCGGGTGCGGGCCCTCGAGGGGTTCGGCGACACCTCGGTCGCCAACCTCGTGGCGGCGATCGAGGCCTCCACGCAGCGGCCCCTGTCCCGCCTGCTGGTCGGGCTGAACATCCGCCACCTGGGCGGCGCGGGCAGCGAGGCGCTGGCCGCCCACTTCGGCCATCTCGACCGGATCATGGCCGCGTCGCCGGAGGAGCTCGCCGACGTCGAGGGGGTGGGCCCGGTCATCGCCGCCAGCGTGCACGACTGGTTCGCCGACGACGGGAACCGGGCGCTCGTGGAGCGGCTGCGCGCCGCCGGAATCAACCTGGAGGGCCCCGCCGCGGCTCAGGTGCCCCAGACGCTGGTCGGCATGAGCGTGGTGGTCACGGGCACGCTGGAACGCTTCAACCGCGAGGAGATCGAAACGACCATCAAGGCCCACGGCGGGCGCTCACCGGGCAGCGTCTCGAAGAAGACCACCGCCGTCGTGGTGGGCGCCGACCCGGGGGCGTCGAAGCTCACGAGGGCCGTCGAGCTCGGCGTGCCCGTGCTCGACGAGGCCGGGTTCGAGCACCTGCTGGCCACCGGTGAGGTGGTACCCGTGGCGACCGAGCCGTGAGGGGTGGCTAGCCTCGCCCGCATGCACAGCTACGAGGCCGTGGTGTTCGACTTCGGCGGCGTCTTCATGTCGTCGCCCTTCGAGGCCATCGCCCGCCTGAGCGAGGAGCGGGGCACCGACCTGACCGACACCCTCCACGTCGTGTTCGGCCCCTACCACGAGGACACCGACCACCCGTGGCACCGCGCCGAACGGGGTGAGCTCGACCTCGAGACGGCCCGGGCCCACATCCGGGAGCTGGGCCTGGAGCGGGGCATGGAGATCGACCTGTTCGACCTGCTGGGCCACATGGGCGGTGACGGCACGCTGCGCGACCAGATGATCTCGCTCACCCGGGTGTGTCGTGACGCCGGCCTGCGCACGGCGCTGCTCACCAACAACATCGCCGAGGCCCGGGACTTCTGGCGCCCCATGCTGCCCCTCGACGAGCTGTTCGACGCCGTCGTGGACTCGAGCGAGGTGGGGATGCGAAAGCCCGACCCCCGGATCTACCGCCACACCGTGGGGCTGCTGGGCGTGCTGGCCGAGCACGCCATCTTCCTCGACGACTACGAGGGCAACGTGGTCGCCGCCGAGGCGGTGGGCATGACCGGCGTGCTGGTGGAGTCGGACCCGGCGTCGGCCATCGCCCGGGTCCTCGATCTGCTCGACCTGCCCGTGTTCGAACCGCAGGACTAGCCGCGGGCCGGTCCGCTCACCACAGGCTGGTCTCGGAGCGCTCCACCAGGGGCAGCTCGCGGACCGCGGCGTGCAGGTGGCGCGCCCAGATGGCCTCCACCCGCTCGAGGTGGTCCGAGCCCGGCACCATGCGGGCGTGTCGCACCAGGTGCTCCCCCGGTCGGTAGGTCCCGAGGTCGTAGGGCGGCCCCACCGACAGGTTGGCCTGCGCCGTGCTCACCATCGAGGCCAGCGCCACCTTGGCGGCGTCGTCGATCCCGAGCTCGTTGCGGGTGGCCAGCTCCAGCAGGAACTTGCCGTACTTGGCCTCACCGATCTGCAGGAAGGGCCGGTCGTCGGACGCCCGGATGTAGTTGCCCTCGGGGTAGACGAGCAGGATGTCGGGGGGCGCGTCGCCGATCTGGCCGCCGAGCAGGAACGTCGAGGTCCCGTCGGCGCCCACCGCCGACAGCGCCGGACGGTGGGCCGCGGTCACCTCGACGCTCAGGCGCCCGACGTACAGGGCCGCCTCGAACAGGTGCTGCGCGGTCCCCAGCGACTCGGCGGCGCCGGGATCGGCGAGGTCCCGTCGGATGCGGTCGAGCACCTCCTGGGTCGTGGCCAGGTTGCCGGCCGACTGCAGCACGATCGTGCGGTCCGGGGCGGGGTGGAACACGAAGAGCTTGCGGTAGGTGCCGACGTTGTCGACCCCGGCATTGGTGCGGGTGTCGGACAGGAACACCAGGCCTTCGGAGAGGCGCATGGCCAGGCAGTACGTCATGGGATCACCTCAGGCTGCGGTGAAGCACCAGGTCCGGGTGAAGCGCTGGTCGGGTGCCGCCAACTGCCAGTAGGTGGCGGTCGCGCAGTTCGGGCCCGGCTGGAGCTGCTCGAGCTCCTTGCCCACCCCCGGCTGGAACAGGACCTGGCCGAGGCCGTTGGCCTTGTTGAGCTGGTCGGCGGGGATGGGCGTGCCGTTGATGGCGAGCTCCGCGTCCCACCCGGCGATGAGGTCGACGCCGACCTTGCCCTGCAGGAGCGTCTTCTCGTCCTGACCGGGGATGACGGCCTCGATGATCTGGTCGCTGGCCTGGCTGGGGGAGTCCTCCAGTCGCAGGGCGGCGACGGCGGCGGCGAGCACCACCAGACCGATGACCGCGTAGATCGTGTAGCGCACGGGCTTGGACATGGCCGCGACAGTGTGCCCCGGTAGGAGGCCGTTCGCGACATCGGCGGGGCAACACGGCGGTGGGATGCGTCCGGGGGACCGCGGATCACAGCGTCGTAACTACTACGCTGTGATCCGATGGCGACGCTGCGCGTGCTCGATCGCGTCGGTCAGGTCCTGGGCGACCGGTACCGGCTCATGGCACCCGTCGGCACCGGCGCATCGGCGTCGGTGTACCTCGCCGACGACGTCGTCCTGCGCCGCAGGGTGGCGGTCAAGGTGCTGCACCCCGCCCTGGCCGACGACGAGGCCTTCCTGCGCCGCTTCCGGGCCGAGGCCCAGGCCGCGGCCTCGCTCAACCACCCGCACGTGGTGGCCGTCTACGACTGGGGTCGGGAAGCGGGCGTGCCGTACCTCGTCACGGAGTACCTCGGTGGCGGCAGCGTGCGCTCGATGCTCGACGCCGGCCGGCTCCTGAGCCCGGCCCAGGCGCTGCTCGTGGGCCTCGAGGCCACCCGGGGCCTCGAGTACGCCCACCGCCGGGGGTTCGTGCACCGCGACATCAAGCCGGCGAACCTCCTGTTCGACGAGGACGGCCGGCTGCGCATCGCCGACTTCGGCCTCGCCCGGGCCCTGGCCGAAGCGGCCTGGACCGAGCCCATGGGGGCCGTGCTGGGCACCGCCCGCTACGCCTCCCCCGAGCAGGCCCGGGGTGAGAACCTCGACGGCCGCAGCGACGTCTACTCCCTGGCCCTGGTGCTGGTGGAGGCGGTGACGGGGCGGGTGCCGTTCTCGGCCGACACCACCATCGGCACGCTCATGGCCCGTGTCGACCAGCCCCTGCCGGTGCCCGCCCGACTGGGGGCGCTCGGCGAGGCGATCGCCGCGGCGGGCGAGCCCGACCCCGCACAGCGCCTCGATGCCGCCGAGCTCGGCATCCGGCTCATGCGGGCGGCCAGCGCCTACGAGCGCCCGGCGCCGCTGCCCCTGGTGGGGGCCACGTCGGCGGACCTGGCCCCGGATCCGCTGGACCGCACGGCCCAGATGGGTCTGTCGGCCGAGGGTGCCGTCCCCGTGATCACCCTGGGTCCCGAACCGGTCCTCGGGCCGGCCGGCGAACCGGTCGGTCGCCCGGCCGACGGGCCCGACCGCATCGTGATCGCCGAGGACCTCGCCATCGTCGCCAACGCCTCGGCGCCGCCGGAGGCGGTCACGCCCGAGACGACGTCGGGGGACGCCCCGCCGGACGGCGGGGCCGAGGCCGGCGACGGGGCCCGATCGCAGCGCACGCCGAGCCGGCGGGAGCGCCGCCGTGCCCGTCGGGCCGCGGAGACCGCGGCGGCCGCGGTGGCCGCGACCCGGGGGGCACCGCCCGGAACCTCCGACGACACGGGCGATCTGGAGATCCCCTCCTTCGTCGCCGCACCGGCCGCGTCCGGCGGCGCCGCCGTCGCCGCCGTCGCCGACAGCGCCGGCGGTGTGTCGCTCGTCGGCGACACCGGTGCCGGCGGTCTGATCGTGCTCGACGGGGGAACGGCCGAGGTCATCCCGCTCGACCTCACCGGGGAGGCGCCACCCCTCGAGCCGGGCACCGTGCTGGAACCCGGCGCGCTGCTGCTCGGCGCGGATGCCGAGGCCGATGCCGGTAACGGTACCGAACTCGGGATACGCCGGCGGCGGCGTTGGCCGAAGGTGCTCGCCCTGCTCGTGGTCCTCGCCGCCGTCGCAGCGGGGGCCTACGGCTGGTGGTACACCGAGGTCCGCGTCCCCACCCACGAGGTGCCCGTGCTCGTCGGCCTCGACGTGGGCCAGGTGGATGCGGCGCTCGCCGACGGCGAGTGGGTCCTGCAGCGCAGCGAGGACCGCCGCGACGGCACCCTGCCCGGCGAGATCATCGACCAGACCCCCGCCGCCGGCACCGACCTGGCCGAGGGCGAGGCCGTGCAGGTCGTCGTGTCGCTCGGCCCGACCCTCGTCGACGTGCCCCCGACGCTGGTCGGCGCTGCGGCGGTCGACGCCGGGGCCGCCCTCGACGGCGCGGGCCTGGTCGGCCGTGAGGTCGAGCGGCGCTTCAGCGAGGACGTGCCGGCCGACGTGGTCATCTCGCTCGACGGCGAGTACCCCCCGCAGCTGCCCAAGGGCTCCACCATCGGCCTCGTGGTGTCCGACGGGCCGGCGCCACGCGTGATCCCCGACGGGCTGATCGGGCGCAGCGAGGACGGCGTCGTCGCCGACCTCGAGGCGCTGGGCCTGCAGCCCGTCGTGAGCTACGACTACAGCGACGAGCTCCCCGCCGGCGACGTCACCTGGGTGGAGCCCCGCGCCGGCACCGAGGTACCCCGCGACACCCCGGTCACGGTCGTGGTCTCGCTCGGTCCCGAGCTCGTCACCGTCCCCGACGTGTCCACGCTGTCGGTGGTGGAGGCGGCCCGCCAGCTCGAGGCGGTCGGGCTGCGGGTGAGCGGTACGCAGGGCTCGCCCACCAGCAACGTGTCGTTCACCATGCCGGCAGCCGGCGCCGGGGTGAAGCCCGGCACCAGCGTCACCCTGTTCACCGGCTGAGCGCACCGGCCGCGAACTGGTTGGCCTGACCAAGGAGCCGGGTAGCCTGCCCGGTATGGGTCTCGATCGTCGCGCCGGTGCACCAGCCGGCTCGGCGGAAGCACTCGACGCACCCTGCGGCGGCGATGCCCGACCGTGCGGCCCCGCCGACCTGGTCATCGAGTCGCCCGGCACCGAGGAGATCGCGGTCCTGCCCTGGCCGATGCTGTGGCGTCAGCGCCTCCACGCGCGGGCCACCCGCAGCGAGCGCTACCCGTGGATCGTGCTCGCCGCTGCGCTCTTCGGCCTGTTCGCGGTGGGGTTCAGCATCACGGTGCTGAGCCTGTCCATCTCCACCATCGCGGAGGACCTGGACTCGAGCGACTCGACCCTCATCTGGGTCATGACGGGGCCGCTGCTGCTGTCGGCCATGGTGGTCCCCACGGCCGGCAAGCTCGCCGACCTCTTCGGTGCCCGGCGCGTCTACCTGCTGGCCATGGCCGGCGTGGCGGTGTTCTCGGTGCTGTCGGCCCTGGCCTGGAGCGGGCTGTCGCTGGTGGCGTTCCGCACGCTCGGCGCCGGCCTGGGATCGGCCACCGGCCCGGCGTCGTTCGCCATCATCAACCGGCTCTTCCCCGCCGAGCGGCGGGCGCAGGCCCTGGGCTACTGGTCGCTGGTGGCCGCCGGGGGCCCGGTGCTGGGCGTGGTGATCGGCGGACCCGTGGTCGAGGCCTTCGGTTGGCGCTGGATCTTCTGGCCCCAGGTGCCGCTCGTGCTGTTGACCCTGGTGGTCTGTGCCGCCACGTTCCCCGACACCGACCGGGTCCGCGACGTGCGCTTCGACACACTCGGCGCGCTCTCGCTGGGGTTGTCGGTGTTCGCCATCCTCTTCGGCCTCAACCGGGCACCGGTGTGGGGATGGGACGACCCCGTCGTGGTGGTGTGCCTGGTCGCCGCGCCGCTGCTGCTCGCGTCCTTCGTGCTCGTCGAGCGGCGGGTGTCGCACCCGCTCATCCCTCTCGGCTACTTCGGGGAGCGCAACTTCGCCCTGCCCATCACCAACCAGTTCTTCGCCAACTTCGCCTACATGGGTGGTTTCTACCTGACGGCGCGGCTGCTCGAGGAGGTCTTCGACTACTCCCAGACCCGGGCCGGGCTCATCTCCATCGCCCGACCGCTCACCTTCGCCATCGCCGGACCCATCGCGGGCTGGGTGACGGTGCGCATCGGCGAGCGGACCAACGGCATCGCCGGCGCCGCGTTCCTGGCTGCCTCCATGTTCGTCTTCGCCCAGGTCACCACCGACACGTCGGATCTGGTCATCGTGGCCGCGCTCATGCTGTCGGGCGTGGGGATGGGCACGCTGTCGCCCGCCATGGCCGCGGCGGTGGCCAACGCCGTGGACCGACGTGACCTCGGTGTGGCGGGCGCGTCGCAGCAGATGGTGTCCCAGGTGGGCGTGGTGGCGGGCATGCAGCTGCTGGTCACGGTGCAGCAGGCCCGTGAGCCCGCCCTCGGTCTCGACGCCTCGTACGCCTTCGCCTACACGGCCGGCGGCGTGGCCGCCCTGGCCGCGGTGGCGGTGGCGTTCTTCGTGCGCAGCACCGCGCACGTACCGGTGGAGGAGCCCGTCGTGGAGCCGGCGCTGGCCGACGTCTGAGCTCCGCGCGGGTCGGCGCGGAGCTCAGCGGTCGATCAGGCGGTGATGTCCTTGATGCGCTGGGCGAGCTGCTTGGCGTGCTCGTCGGGGCCCGCGCCGCCGGCCTGCATCGCCATCAGCTTGGTCATGTCCCCCGTGACCTTGACCTTGCCGGCCATGAAGGCCTGCATGCCGGCCTGCGGGTTCTGCTCCACGAAGATGGCCTTGGCCGTCTCCCAGTCGACGGTCACGGTGAGGTCGGGGTTCTCGACGTGGCCCCGGTCCATCTTGAGCTCCCCCTCGGAGCTGTCCATGTGGGTGTCGATGGAGGCGCCGTCGTTGAACGGGGCGTCGGTCACGACCAGGTTCATCTTGACCTGGTGTGCCGGGGGGCTGGACGGCGGGCCCAGCTCGTCACGGATGGCCTTGGCGGCCTCCATCCAGTCGTCGCTGAGGAAGTCGTACTTGTCGCCCACGTGCGTGCTCCTTGTCTGTGACCGGTCCCCCCGATGGGCCGACCAGCATGGTGGCGGTTTGCCGGCCTCGGAACCCTAGTCGCTCGGGTTGACCGGGCGGTCAAGTGTGATCGCGGCCACCGACGAGGGGCTCACGGGGCCTCGGTG
>JALOLF010000145.1 GCA_025456085.1 Acidimicrobiales bacterium | reverse complement strand
CGCAGGTGCCCGGCTGCAGGTCGTCGAGCAGGCGCGCCGGCACGCGCACCACCGCCGTGTCGGAGGCCACGTCGGCCAGGTCCCCCTCGACGATGCCCAGCCGCTCGGCGTCGTCGGGGTGCAGGTAGAGGTGGTTCGTGCCCTCGAAGCCCCGCACGAGGGTGGCGGTGTTGTGGGTCCAGGAGTTGTGGGTCTTCACGTGGCGCTTGGTGATGAGCTTCAGCCGGTCGGCGTGGCGCTCCTCCCGGGTGAAGTCCGCCTCCAGTCGATCGGCGCGGGCCAGCAGCCGCTGCGGGGCCAGGTGCACCTTGCCGTCGTCGGTCACCACCCGCACGCCCAGGAAGCTGCGAGCCCGGTGCTGGGTGCGGGGCAGGCCGTGCGGCTGGTCGAGGAGCCTGGCGAACGACGGCTGGCGGGTCAGGCGCAACAGGAGGTCGAGCAGCCCCTCCTGCGGCACCTCGCGCCGGCCCACCTTCCGGCTGTGGCGCTCGGTCGCCTTCTCGAGCACGGTCTGGGCCGCCTTGGAGCCGAACAGCCCCACGCCGCAGGCGCGGGCCAGGTCGAGGTAGATCGTGGCCTCGTCGCGCTGCTCGCCCCGGGGCTCGACCACCCGGCGGGTGGCCTGGAGGTAGGGACGGCTCTGCAACCCCAGCATGAGGGGGAAGATGAAGGGCAGGTCGGCCCGTTGGAAGGGATCGGTTGCCGGCAACGTGTAGTGGGCCAGGGAGCCGGTCTCGTTGCGGTAGATGTCCACCGTCACCAGCAGCTCGAGGGAGCCGAGGGCGTCGCGCAGCCGCTCGGCGTTGGGCATGGTGATGAGCGGGTTGCCGCCGGTGACGAACAGGGCCCGCACCTGGCGGTCGCCCGGCGTGAGGATCTCGTCGGCCAGCACGCCGCCGGGGTAGGCGTCGTTCACCTTGCGGAAGCCACCGATGCGACTGGTGTCGTCGCTCAGGAGGGTGCCGGTGCGCACCCCGAACCTGGCGAAGTCCATGACCCCCTGGCCCACGAGCGTGCCGCCGGGGCGGTCGAGGTTGCCGGAGACGGCGTTGATGACCTCCTGGAGCCAGTAGCACAGCACCCCGTTGGTGCCCATGTTGACGCCCGTCGAGCTGTACAGGGCGGCGCCGTTCGCCTCCCGGTAGGTGCGCACCAGGCGGCGCAGGGTGTCGGCCGGGATGCGGGTGACGTCCTCGACCCGTTCGGGGGTCCACGGCTCGGCCAGCGCCACGACGTCGTCGAAGCCGGTCGTGTGGCGGGCCACCACGGCGCGCTGCACGCCCCCCTGGGCCACCAGCTCGCGCAGGAACGCCAGGTAGAAGAACACGTCGGTGTCGGGTCGGATGAACACGTGCTCGGTGGCGGCCTTCGCCGTCTCCGTGCGGCGCGGGTCCACCACGATCACCTGACCGCCCCGACCGGCGATCTCCCGCAGGCGCTTCTTGGGGTCGGCGACCTGCAGGAAGCTCCACTTGGACACCACGGGGTTGGCGCCCACGATGATCAGGCACTCGGTGCGGTCGACGTCGGGGAAGGGCTGGGTGAAGGGGAAGCCGTAGATCTCGCGGGCCGCGGCGAACTTGTTGGCGCAGTCCTGGGTGGCGCTGGCGTACATGGAGGTGGAGCCGAGGCCGTCCATGAACCCCTGGGCGAACACGGGGTGCAGCACGCTGAACCCGGCCGCGGTGCCGACGTACATGGCCACGCTGTCCGGGCCGTGCTCGGCCACGATGCGGCGCACGGTGGCGCCGATCTCGGCGTTGGCCCGGTCCCAGGCCACCGGTGACCACTCGTCGCCGGTGCGCTTCATGGGGTGCGTGAGCCGGTCGGGGGAGTCGTACAGCTCGTGCTGGGTGATGCCCTTGATGCAGCCGAATCCACCGGTGGCGACGTGGTCGTCGTCGGGTCGGATCTTCGTGACCCGGCCCTCCTCCACGGTCACCTCGAGGCCGCACAGCGACTCGCAGATGCGACAGAACGTGGCATGTGTCTCGGCCATGGCCGAAGGATAGGGCCCGGCCCCGACCTCAGCCCGGTCGGCGGGCGGCGACGAGCCAGATGGCCGTGCGCAGCGCGACGCCGGCGGCGGTGACCGCGGGGGTCAGCTCGGCCCGGACCGCGTCCTCGACCCGGGTGCGGGTCGCCTCGTCGGCCTCGTCGAGCAGGGCGCGGAGCTGCCCGGAGGCGAGCAGGAAGTCGACGGCGTCGTCGAGGGCCAGCCCGCCACCCGCCAGGAGCTCCAGCGCGACCGGCTCGACGTGCACCTCGGCGAACCCGGCGCCGCGCAGCATCGCCTCCAGCCGCACCACGTCGTGGAGCGCGAACGGGCCGGGCGCGTCGGGGTCGGTGGCGGGGACGTCCAGGCCCGCCGCCGCGGCCGCCCGGGCCGGGACCAGGGCCCAGTCGTTGCGCTCCTGGGCCTGCCAGCAGGCGAAGGCGAAGCGCCCACCGGGTCGCAGCGCCCCCGCCACCCGGGTGAACGCCTCCTGCGGATCGGCGAAGAACATCACCCCGAACCGGGAGTACGCGGCGTCGAAGGCGCCGTCGGCCAGCGGGAGGTGCTGCGCGTCGCCCTCGACGAGGGCCACGTTGGGGTGGTCCGCGGATCGCTGCCGGGCACGGTCGACCATGGCGGGGGAGAGGTCGAGGCCCACCACCCGCCCGGTGGGCCCCACCCGCTCGGCCAGGGCTACGGTGCACGGCCCGGTCCCGCATCCCACGTCGAGCACCCGCTCGCCGGGTCGGGGGTCGAGCGCGTCGAGGACGCGGGTGCTGTACGGCGCGAGCTGGGCGTCGTAGGAGGCCTCGAGCTCGACCCACACGTGGCCGCGGCTGGCCCAGAAGGCGCGCTGGGGTGCGTTGGGTGACGGCGGTGCCGCAGCGGCGGGGGTCTCGGGGTCGGGGTGCACGGGGCGCTCCTCAGCGTGGGTCGAGCCGCTCCACGGCGGCGTCGATCTGGGCGCCCGCCAGGTTGCCGAAGGCGAGGCGCAGGCACCGATCCTGCCCGGGGCCGAACCGCTCGCCCGGGATGGTGAGCACGCCCTGCTCGACGGCGAGGCGACAGGCGACCCGTTCGGCCGTCTCGCCGTGGAAGGGATGGCGCACGTAGGCGAAGAAGGCGCCGCTGGCCAACAGCTCGTAGCCGGCGTCGGATCCCGCCAGCGCGGAACGGAACCGCTCCACGCGGTCGAGCAGATCGACGCGACGCTCGGTCATCCAGCCGTCGAGCTGGCCGAGGCCGAAGGCGACGGCCTCCTGGGCCGGCCGCGGCGCGCAGATGGTGACGCAGTCGGCGAGGCGCACCGCGACGCGCACCAGGTCGGGGTGGCCGACCAGGGCGCCGGCCCGGTAGCCGGCCAGGGCCAGGGACTTCGAGAAGCTGGTCAGCACCACGACGGTGTCGTCCCAACCGGGGTCGGCCAGCAACCCGTGCGGCGGGTCGTCGTCGGCTCGGAAGGCCCGGTAGGTCTCGTCGACGAGCAGCGCGACGCCCCGCGCCGCGCACCGGTCGCGGAAGGCCTCGACCACGTGGGCCGGGTAGTCGACGCCGGTGGGGTTGTTCGGCGTCACCAGCACGACGGCCCGGGTGCGGGTCGTGAGCAGGCCGTCGAGCCGGGTCGGGTCGGGGATCAGGCCGTCGGCGGGCTCGCAGGGCAGGTACACCGGGGTGACACCCCGGGCCCGCAGCCACATGTCGTGGTTGAAGTAGAAGGGGACGGGCAGCACCACCTCGTCGCCGGGCCCGGCCAGAGCGTCGATGGCCAGGCAGAACGCCTCGTTGCAGCCCGCGCTCACGAGCACCTGCGCCGGGTCGAGCGCGGCGCCGTACACGCCGCCCAGGTGGTCGGCCACCGCGGCCCGCACGTGGGGCAGGCCCGCCGCCGGTGTGTAGCCGGCGCTGTCGTCCCTGCGGATCACCTCGGCCACGTGCGCCCGCAGCTCGGCGGCGGGCGGATAGCCGGGCGCGGCCTGGCCCAGGTCGAGCAGCGGCCGGTCCGCCGGGAACACCCGGTCGGCCACCCACGCCCGCGCCGCCGCCACCGGCGGATCCCAGATCTGCTCCACCCGCGGCTGGATCCGCATCCGGCGCCGTTCAGCCCCAGAAGCGGATGGTGTACGCCCGTTCCATCGGGGCGCCCGAGATGCGCAGCGTCGCCGTGGCCCCGTCGGGGCCGGTGACGGTGACGTCGGTGTCGCCGCCGGCCGGCGTGGTGACCTCGGTGAAGCGGGGGTCACACGGCGAGTCGTCCTCGCTCCCGGCAGGGCACTCGGCCGGGTCAGGGGTGAGCTCCTCCCCGTCGGCGGTCACGGTGACCTCGTCGGCCCCGCCGATGGCGCCGTCGCTCGTGAGCTCGATCGAGGTGCCGTCGGTCAGCGTGAAGCGGCCGTCGGCGCCGAGCACCACGTCGATCACGAGCTCGTCGGCCACGTCGTCGACGTCGACGATCTCCGGGTCGTCGCTGGGGGCGAGGGTCTCCACGCCCGCGGGCAGCTTCGGGACCACGGCCCCGGCCCGCAGGTACACCGGGATCTCACCCGGCGCCGCCGTGGCCGTCACGACGGTGGGTCCGGTGAACCGCTCACCGGTGGCCTGCGACACCCAGTCCCCCGAAGGCAGGTACACGGGCCGCTCGGTGACGCCCTCGTCGACGATGGGGGCCACCAGCAGGTCGTTGCCGAGGAAGTACTCGAACAGCTCGCCGTAGGGCCGTGCCGACGACGTGAAGGCCTGCAGGGCCGGGTCGTCGGGCAGCTCGCCCTGGAAGACCGGGTCGTCGGGGTACAGCAGGATCGGCAGCCGCATGATGGGCAGCCCCTTCTCCACGGCCTCCACGCCGTAGGCCTGCAGGTAGGGGAACAGAGAGATGTGCTCGCCGGCCAGTTCCTTCCAGATCGACAGCGTCTCGGGGTCGTCGAGGGGGTCGGCGGGATTCGCGGGGTTGGGTGCCCCCTCGAAGGACCAGTTCTCGCCGTAGCGGCTGCCGTGGTGGGTGCGCATCATCGGCGTGTAGGCCCCGATGGCCGCCCAGCGCAGGAACAGCTCCTTGGTGGTGGGGGTGTTGGCGATGCCGGGGAGGGCGAAGGCCGAGTAGCCCGCGATGTCGTGACCCCAGAAGGCGATGCCGGACATGCCGACGTTCACGCCCATGGTCACGACGCTGCCCAGCCCGTCGAGGCGGTCGAAGGTGGTGTTCTGGTCGCCGCCCCACACCGCCGGCGCCCAGCGCTGCGTGCCCGTGTAGCCCGAGCGCACGTAGAACAGGTAGTCGCCGTCGGGGCGTACCTGCTCCCAGAACTCGCGGTGCGCCTGCTGCCACAGCAGCGGGTACTCGTTGTGCACCTCGGCACCGGTACGGCCGTCGCCGAAGACGGCGTCGAAGGGCACCCACTCGGCGAAGTCGGTCATGGAGCCGTCGACGCCCGACTCCTCGGCGGCCGCCAGCCAGGTCTGGAACCAGTCCACGGCCTCGGGGTCGGTGAGGTCGAGGCCGCCACCGCCCGGTGCCACGAAGGGCGGGGTGAGCATCAGGTAGGTCTCGCCCTCGGGCGTCTCGAACAGGTAGCCGCCCTCGGTGGCCTCGGGCCACTTGCGGTCGTTCTGCGGGAACAGGGCGATGGTCTCGCCCGAGGGCAGGGTGGCCTCACCGCCGGGCGTGGCCTGCGCGTCGGGCGCGAAGGGCGAGAAGTAGACGAGGAAGCGGAACCCGTCGGCGTGCAGGTCGTCGGTGAGCGCCGTCAGGTCCGGGTAGTCCTGGGGAGACACGTCCCAGTCGTGGCTGAGACGGAACCCGGTGGCCACCGAGCCCAGGCCGATCCAGTCCTCGGTCCAGATCACCGAGGAGGCGATGTCGTTGTCCCGGATGAGCTGGGCCACCCGTTCGACGTTGCCCTCGCCTCGCACGGCGTCGTTCATGGGGGCGTAGAACCAGTCGGGGGGCTCCCGCAGGGGACGGCCGGTGATGCCCGTGTAGCGCTCGATGAGGTCGAGGGGGTCGTCGCCGGTGAACACGTACCAGGAGAGCTCGTTGTCCCAGCTCGTGATGCGCCAGGCGTCGGGGTGCTCCTCGGTGCACAGCTCGAAGGTGGAGTAGGCGAAGCCGTCGAGGGAGACGCCGTAGCCCTCGGAGGACCAGAACCAGGGGGTGGGCAGGTAGCTGTCGTAGGGCTCGCCCAGCAGCGACGGCACCGGCTCGGGCGTCTCGGGGGTGACCTTGCCCAGACCCTGCTCCACCACCCACATGGGGATGGTCTCGCCGCGGTGCTGGGTGGCCCAGGTCTGGGCGCCGAAGCCGTAGAAGCGCTCGTCGGGGGTGCAGGCGAAGCTGGCGGAGATCTCGGTGGCGGTGTCGGGCGCGGTGAGGGTGACCTTCACGGTGCGGTCGCCGGCGGGCTCCACCGCCAGCGTCGCCTCCTCCACGGTGCCGCTGTCGGCCGAGCGCACCACGGTGGACAGCGCACCGTCGTCGCCGGTGGCGGGCTCTGCGGCGGCGGCCGCGGTCCACGGCACCTCCTCGTCGCTCGGCACCGAGAGCAGCTCGTGGCCCAGGTACACCCCGCCCTTGGCCTCCACCGTGTAGTCCACCGTCCGCCAGGCGAACGGGGCGTCGTCGCCGTCGCCGGTGGCCGAGGCGAGCACGGGGCCGCCACCCTCGGTCACGTCGAGGGAGGCGGCGTCGGTGACCGACACGTCGAGCGAGGTGGCGACGGCGCCGGCCTCGTCGGTCGTGTCGTCGGGCGAGGCGCCTTCGTCGTCGCCGGTGCAGGCCGCGGCCAACAGGCCGATCGCCGTCAGGGCGGCCACCGCGCCGAGCAGGCGGCGTCGCAGCGGCGGCCGCGGGCGGTGGACGGCGGATCGATGCTCCTCGCGGTCTCGCGACACGACAGGCCTCCCCGGTCTGGCGTCGGCGTCCAGCCACCCCTCGACGGCCGACGTGGCGTGATCGGTCGAAGCCTCGCGCAAAGCTCGGTGTCGGGGCAGGGGCTTGGGTCCTATCGTGAGGCCGTGTCCGTCGAGGTCCGCACCGTCACCGAGGACGAGGTAGAGGCGTTCACCACCGCGTTCCGCCTCGGCCTGCACGTCGGACGCCCTGCCGACGGCGAGGCGGCCGCTCGCCGCCGGCGCATGGATCTCGACCGGACCCAGGCCGCCTTCGACGGCGACGACGTGGTGGGCACGTTCCGCAGCTTCGGTTCGGACGTGGCCCTGCCGGGAGGAGGTCGCGCCACGGCCTCGGCCGTCACCCAGGTCGCGGTGGCGCCGACCCACCGCCGGCGGGGCCTGCTGCGCGAGATGATGGGTCGGGACCTGCGGGCCGCACAGGAGCGGTGCGAGGTGCTGGCCATCCTGATCGCTGCCGAGTACCCGATCTACGGTCGCTACGGGTTCGGCGACGCCACCGAGCACGTCACGGCGACGATCGACGCGGACACGGCGCGCTTCGTGGGCGACGCCGACGTGTCGCTGGCCCTGGTGGGCGACGAGCGCTTGCGGGCGATCGGCCCGGGGGTCTTCGAGGCTCGCCGATCCCGGCAGCCGGGCGAGATCGAACGTCCCGACTGGTGGTGGGACCTGTCGCTGGGCATCGTCGCGTCGCCGGGCTTCGAACCGACCGCCAACCGTCACGTGGTGGCCCACGACGCCGCCGGCGAGCCGGTCGGCTACGTGTCGTACCACGTCGAGGAGGTCTGGGAGCAGCGGCTGCCCCGACACCGGCTCGTCGTCGACGACCTGGTCGGTGCCACGCCCGCCGTGGAGGCCCGCCTGTGGCGGTACTGCTGCGAGGTCGACCTGGTGCGCACGGTGCACGCGGCGGACCGCAGCGTCGCCGACCCGCTGGTCTGGTTCCTCGACGATGCCCGCGCCGTGCGCCAGTCCGACCGCTCGGAGTTCCTGTGGGTGCGGGTGCTCGACCCCGTCGGGGCCTGGTCGGGCCGGGTGCTGCGGGTCGAGGGCGACGCCGTGGTCGACGTCGTCGATCCCGACGGACCGGCCGCTGGTCGGTACCTGCTCGAGGGCGGCCCCGACGGCTGTCGTTGTGCCCGCACGACCCGATCCGCGGACGTGCGCCTCTCCGTGGCCGACCTGGGTCGGCTGCTGCTGGGCGGGGCCAGCCCGGTGGCCCTGGCCGCGGCGGGACGGCTGGACGAGCAGCGCCCGGGGGCGGCGCTGCGCCTCGATGCCCTGGTGGGCTGGCCGGTCGCGCCCTTCTGCTCGACCTGGTTCTGAGGTCCCCCCGTCAGCCCGCGGCGTCGGCTTCGAACAGGGCCCTGCGGCTCCGGCGCACCTCCAGCACCACCGGTACGACGGTGGCCGCCACGACCGTGGCCAGGGCCAGGAAGCGGCCGAACTCCGAGAGCAGGGCGAGCACCACCCCGCACACCAGCACCACGACGGCGGTGAGGACGTCGGTGAACACCGCCGGTCGGCGCAGGCCACGCTGATCGACGGTGGCCGACACGATCAGGGCCAGCGCCAGCAGGGCGATGAACAGCCCGACGCTCATCAGGCGCAGGTCCGTGGCCGCCTCGGGATCGTCGAGACCGTGTCCGGTGAGCTTGCCGATGCCGACACCCAGCGCCGTGATCCCCAGGTGCAGGGGCAGGTGGCCGTAGCGCCACCGCTGCAGCGCGCCGGGCTCGTCGCGGATGTCGGCCTCGGAGACCTCGTCGAAGTACAGCCACCACAGCGCGGTCACGGTCACGAACCCGATGGGGGCCAGCACCACCAGCTGCTCCGGCGGGTCCTCGCCGGCGACGCTCAACACCAGCTTCACGAAGGTCTCACCGAGCACGATGAGGGTGAGCAGACCGAAGCGCTCGCGCAGGTGAGCGAGTCGGCCCGGGGTCCGGGCCCCGTCCTGCTCGGCCTCCGCCGTGTTCCAGGCTGCGGACGCCGCGACCTCGCTGGCGAAGGCGACGGCCCAGGCGACCAGGACCCAGGCCGTGGGGAGGAGCTCCGAGACGGTGAAGGCAGCCACCCCGACCGCGAGGAACAGGCACTGGCGATCGAGCAGTGATCGGTGGTCGGGGAGGCGGGCTCGGGCCCGCAGGTACATGGCCAGCAGCGCGGCCTGGTTGAGGGCCAGGGCGGCGCCCACGAGGTCCGTGTCGTCGCCGATGTCGCCGACCGAGATGGCGAGCAGGGTGATGGAGTACATCTGGACGAGCACCAGCACGCGGTGGGCGGCGTCGTCGACGGCGATGCGGTTGTTGGCCTCGGAGCTGCTCAACCAGGTCCACCACAGCAGCAGGAACAGGGCGGCGAAGCGGACGAAGCCGTCGACGTCCGGGTCGTCGGCCAGCACGTTGCCGGCCTGGATGATGGCGGCGACGTAGACCAGGTCGAAGAACAGCTCCAACCAGCCGACCTTCGCCTGCTCGTCGGGCTCGAGCTGGCCGCGCAGCACCGGGGGTCCGTGATGGGCGTTCACGGCTCGTCATCCTGCCAGCCCCGTCGCGGGGCGCCCGCCGTGGCTGATCAGGAGATCGGTCGCAGGGCGTCGAGCACGAACACGCTGTCCTCGGTGAAGGTCACCGCCCCGACCGGGGTGTCCGAGGTCGCCTCGACCGTGCGGGTGCCCTTGACGGGCAGGCCGGTGTCGGCGGCCAGCCAGCGCTCGCTCACCTCGGTGCCGGTCTGGGCGCCCGAGATCGTGCGATCCAGGATGATGTGCTCGACCTCCACGTTGGTGCCCTGGACGGAGATGACCTCACGTCCGAGGTAGGTGCCGGTCCCCTCCATGACCACCGTGCCCTCCAACGTGGAGTGGGTGCCTTCGGTGCGGATCGGCCACGTGTCACCGGGTTCGCGATCCGCGGGGAGCAGCACCATGGGCGGGTCGGCGACGAACCAGGAGGTGACGTCGTAGGTGGCGAAGCCGAGATCCCACCGCTGGAAGCTGATGCCGCCGCTCTCCACGAGGGCGCCGTCGCGCACGCAGTACACGAAGCTCTGGTGGTGGTGGGTGTTGAGCTCGAGCTGCCAGCTGAAGCAGCCGCTGCCCTCGTCGGCCACGGTCGTGGGCATCGAGGGGCCGACGGGCTGGTCGATGGGCAGGACGCTCACCTTCTCGGTGCCGGACCCGAAGTACTGGTACACGCCCTCCTCCGGCAGGGCGAAGACGCCGGCCGTCGCCTCCCCGCCGGGAGCACCCACGGTCGTGGTCGAACCGGACTCGAAGCGCTCGACGGCCTCGTCGGTGCTCGCCTCCTCGGCCCGGCCGCCGCGCAGCAGCACCACCCAGCAGCCCGCGGCGAGCACGGACATCGCCGCGGCCAGCACCAGCAGCGT
>JALOLF010000250.1 GCA_025456085.1 Acidimicrobiales bacterium | reverse complement strand
TCCAGGTCTGGGTGAACCCGCTGAGCACGTCGTCGGTGTAGGTCTGGGTGAGCAGCACGTTCGAGACGGCAGCGCCGGGCGACGTGCCCCGGGCGGTGGTGAGCAGCACCACGGCGAGCGCGGCCCAGTACGCGGGCAGGATGCGCGCGGCGCGCCGCACGAGATAGCGCCGGGTCGAGGGCTCCGACGTGCCGGCCAGGCGGTGCGCCAGCCACGGCCGGGTGAGCAGGAACCCGGACAGGGTGAAGAACAGCGCCACCCCGAAGTCCAGCCGGGACAGCAGGGCCCCCGGAACCCCTCGGAAGACCTCACCGGTGTGGAAGGCGACGTGGGTGGTGAGGACCATGAAGGCCGCGATCCCGCGCAGCCCGTCGAGGACGGGCAGCGTGTGGGCACCCGTGGGGGCGGCGTCACGCATGGCGTCACTGTTCCACACGGGGGTCAGGATGGGCCGATTGCGCCCGATCCCGCCCACGCTGTCGTAGGGTCACCCAGGGTTGCCGGGGGCGCACGCTCGAGGAGGTGCTCGCGACGGACAGCAACGTGCTCATCAGAGCGCGCGCCCCGCTGCGGATCAGCTTCGCCGGAGGCGGAACGGACGTCGCGCCGTTCCCCGAGGTGGAGGGCGGGGCCGTCCTCTCCGCCACGATCAACCGGTACGCGTTCGCCACGCTGCGGCCGCGCTCCGACCGGCAGGTCACCGTGGAGTCCCTGGACTACGGACTGTCGGTGAAGTTCGGCATCGACGACCCGCTGGCGTTCGACGGCAGCCTCGACCTCGCGAAGGCGGCGGTGCACCGGCTGCTGGACCGGCAGTACGACGGCTTCGACCTCTTCCTGCACACCAACGCCCCGCCCGGCTCCGGGCTGGGGTCGTCGTCGGCCGTCGTCGTCACGCTGGTCGGGCTGCTGCAGGAGCGCTACCGGCTCGCGCTGACCGACTACGAGATCGCCGAGATCGCCTACCAGATCGAGCGCGAGGACCTGCGCATCAAGGGCGGCCTGCAGGACTTCTACGCGGCCACCTTCGGCGGGTTCAACTACATCGAGTTCACCGGTGACCGCGTGGTCGTGAACCCGCTGCGGATCCACCCGGACACCATCAACGAGCTCGAGCACAACCTGCTGCTCGTCTACACCGGGCGGACCCGGCTGTCGGACCACATCATCGACGACCAGATGGGCCGGTACGCCTCGGGTGAGACCGACTCCCTGGAGGGTCTGCGCCAGCAGCGGGCGCTGGCCAAGGAGATGAAGGACGCGCTGCTGCGCCGCCGGCACGAGGAGTTCGGCCACCTGCTGGGTCAGGCCTGGCTGGCCAAGCGGCGGCTCAGCCCCAAGATCGCCACCCCCGAGATCGACGAGGCGTACGACGTGGCCGTCCAGCACGGCGCCCTCGGCGGGAAGGTCACCGGCGCGGGCGGTGGCGGCTACATGATCTTCTACTGCCGGTTCGACCGGCGCCACCTCGTCGCCGAGGAGCTGATCAAGCTGGGGTTCACCGTCGCCGAGGTGACCTTCGAGGCCGACGGCCTGAAGACCTGGCGGCTCGGTGGCTGACCCCGTGGGGCACTCGGCGTCCGTGCCGGTGCCCGTCGAGGAGCTCGTGGCGGCGCGGCTGGACGACGTCCGCGCGGTTGCGGGGCGACTGGCCGAGCCGGACCTGCTCGCGGCGACCGCCCGGGTGGCCGAGGTGTTCGTCGGCTGCTACCGGGACGTCGGCCGTGTCGTGCTGTTCGGCAACGGGGGCAGCGCCGCCGACGCCGCCCACGTGGCCGCCGAGTTCGTCGGCCGGTGCACCCGTGACCGGCCGCCGCTGCCCGCGCTGGCTCTCACCGAGGGGCTGGCCACGGTCACGGCGGTGGGCAACGACTACGGCTATGAGGAGGTCTTCGCCCGCCAGCTGCGAGCGCACGCGCGCCAGGGTGACGTCGTCGTCGCGCTCTCGACGAGCGGTCGGTCGCCGAACGTCCTGCGCGGCCTGGCCGAGGCCCGGGCCCTGGGCCTGGCCACCGTCGGGCTCACCGGCGGGGACGGGGGCGGGTTCCCGGGGCTCGTCGACCACCTGCTCGTCGCACCTTCAGCGGACACCGCGCGGATCCAGGAGGTGCACCAGACGTGGTGCCACATCTGGGTCGAGGCGGTCGAGGCGGCGCTGTTCGGGTGAGCCCGCGCTGGGACGCCGTCTTCCTCGACCGGGACGGCACGGTCAACGTCGGGGCGCCGCCGGGGGAGTACGTCGTCCACCCGGAGTCGGTCGTGCTGCTGCCCGGGGTCGCGGCCGCCATCGCCCGGCTCAACCGAGCCGGCAGCGACGTCATCGTCGTCACCAACCAGCGTGCGGTGGCGCTGGGGCTGCTCACCCTCGACGGGCTGGACGCCGTTAACCGTCGGCTGGCCGACCTGCTCGCCGACGGCGGCGCCCGGCTCGACGGGATCTACGCGTGCCCGCACGACGAGGGCGGGTGCGCATGCCGCAAGCCTGGGGACGGGTTGCTGCGCCGGGCGTTCGAGGAGCATCCGGCCCTGCGCCCCTCGCGGTGCGCGATAGTCGGCGACAGTCCGCGGGACACCGCCGCGGGCACCGCGCTCGGTCTCATGCGCGTTCGCCTGTCCGCCCGGGCCGTGACCGACCCGCACGCCGACGTCACGGTGGCGGACCTGCCCGCTGCCGTCGACTGGCTGCTCACTGTCGCGCGTCCTGCGGGAATCCCCCGCTAGCCCCCTGCCGGTGCGATAGCGTGCGCCCAAGATCGGACAGCCGTTTGAGGAGACCGCGATGCGGCGAGGGTTCGGGTACCTGCTGGTGGGTCTGGGCGCGTTCCTGCTGGTGCTGGCACCGCTGGCGAAGTGGTACGTCGCCCCGCAGCTGGCCGTCGCCCCCCTGGGGTGCGAGGGCGAGGTCCTGTGCGACGACGGCGTGAGCATCTCGCCTTCCACCGGCACCGCCTCACAGCTGTTCGACCCGGGGACGCTGTCGACGCGCACCAACGTCGAGCTCACCGCGACCCGACGCGTCAAGCCTGACGTCAATGCCAGTGAGGGCGCCAACAACCGCACCGTCTACGAGTCGGCCCAGGAGGTCGTCGACGGTGACAAGAAGCTGGTCGACGCCAGCACCGAGCGCATCGCGTTCGACGGGCACAGCTCCAAGATGCTCGACTGTTGCGACGCCAACCTCGATGGCACCCCCATCACCGACTTCTCGGGCATCGCGCCCTACAAGTTCGGGTTCGGTGCCGAGAAGAAGACCTACCTGTACTTCGACGGCACCCTGGGCAAGGCCCTGCCGATGGAGTACAAGGGCACCGACAAGATCCTCGACCTGGACGTGTACAAGTACGAGCAGGTCATCGAGCCGACGCAGTACG
>JALOLF010000249.1 GCA_025456085.1 Acidimicrobiales bacterium | reverse complement strand
CTGTACAACTTTCAGACCGTCGGCCCGGTCGACGAGACCGTGACCCTGCACGCGTCCGACCTCGGCACCCCTCCGGCCGGGCGGTTCTCGGCCATCGAGGTGCGCATCGGTGACGGGAGCAACTACTACTTCGAGTACCGCCGGGAGCGTCCGACCGCGTTCTTCGACCAAGACGTCCCGACCGACCGGACGGTAGTCGGCGTCGACGTGCGGTCGGGCAAGGAGCCCACGGACCGCAGAAACGTGCTGCGCATCGCCAACGACACCGACAACGACCGTGGCGAGTTCCAGCTCAACGACGACTACGAGGAGCGGGACACGTCGAACCCGTCGTACCCCGAGGACTTCCGTATGCAGGTGCTGCAGACCGCCAACCGGTTCGCCCGGGTGCGGATCACCTACGGCGACGCGAAGCCCGACCCACAGATCCGTCCGTGGGCCCCGAGCACCAACTGGAAGAGCCCCGACCTGCAGGTGACCAACGCACGCAACGCCACGAACAGCGCCTGGCGGGACGTGCCCTGGGAGGGCCACGACAACCGCATCGTCGCGACGGTGCGCAACCCGGGGCAGATCACGGCCCGAAGCGTGCGCGTCGAGTTCTTCGTCAAGGACTTCACGCTGGGCAGCGGCGCCGAGCAGCCGCTCGGCTTCGACGTGCACGACGTGCCCACCGGCAACGCCCCCGTGCAGTTCACCTCGTCGGTCGCCTGGGTTCCGCCGCCCCTGTCGGCCATCCCCTTCGTGCACATCCAGCCGCACTACTGCGTCGTGGCACGCATCGTGGAGTACCGCGACCCAGTCAATCCCGCGATCCGCGAGACCACGCCGGAGAACAACGAGGCACAGTCGAACCACACTCAGCTGATCTCCGTGAGCGCGTCACCGTCGAGCCGGGAGATGGGCGTCGTCAAGGTCACCAACCCGCTCGACGAGCCTGCCGTCTGCCGAGTGGTGGTGCGGCAGACCAGTGCCTACTACCGCACCTACGTCGAGAAGTCGTGGGTGCGCCTCGACCCGGGCGAGGCGAGGGACGTGCTCTTCATGACCGAGTCGGTGCTCGGCGACCCGACGACCCACCCGGCGATCGGCGAGAGGCGCGAGGCCGTCTACAAGACGCCCAACAGCGTGCGGCTCACCGGCGTGGCCGACACCGCCGGGCTCTGCCACGGGTTCGTCACCGGAGGTGCGCACGTGATGGTGCGCTCGGCGCGGGCCACCGAGTTCGTCGAGTTCGGGCGCGAGGGCGAGCTGGTGTGGGGGGAGGTCGTCACCAAGGACGACGGGTCGGGGGTCAACGGTGCTCTGCTGGTGACGCTCACCCCCGAGGGGGCTCCCGAGAAGGAGCAGACGTTCGACGCCACCGTGGCCGGCGGCCGCTTCCGCGTGGTGGTGCCCCCGTCGGACGGCTGGCGCCTGCAGGGCCACTTCGTCGGCGGGTTCGACAGCGCGCCGTGCACCAGCAAGCCCGTGTGGGACGAGTAGCGCACGAGAAGCGGCGGATGACGACGGGGGACCTCGCCCCGGGCTCCACCCTCGTGGTGCGGGGCGGACACCGCTCGCCACTCGTTGAGGTCGCTGTGCCGAACGCACAGCGGAGAGTCACATGCGCTCGGTGTTCCAGAAGCTGAACCTGCTGGACGATGGTCTGACGCACCTACGGGTACCGGCGGTTCTCGCCTTCCTCACGGCCACCTGACCTGCGGGTCGCGGCGGGCGCGACGGCGATGCTGGCAGTCGAGGGTGGCCCCGGTGGCGCCGCAGGGTTGGGGGTCGGTGGAGGTCTTGGGGCGCCCCCTGTATCGACGCCCCATCGGGGTAGGTGTCAGGGTGCCTGCTGCCCCGGTGCTGCCGCCGGCGCCGCGGGCGTCGACCGTCGCTCGCGCGAGCCTTGAGTCCCCGGCCAGATGAGGGGTGGACGGCCGTCAACGACGCATTGGGTCCGGTTGAGAGGGCCGGGTGGACGTGCAAGACCTCTGGTATGGCAGGACGCCGGGCGCCCTGACGAGGCTCACCCGACCCGGTCGTGCCGTCCGCCTCCCCTGCGCGGGACCTCGATCATGGCGCGGTAGAAGAGGTCGCTTCGTCCCAGCGTTCGGCGGGCGAGGCCGGCTGTGGCGGTCGCGGCGGCAGCGGCGTCCCCCAGGGGTGTGGACGGCGACATGCGCACGTGGTTCTCGAGTACCAGCCGCCCGCGCTCGTTGACGACCTGCCCTTGTGCGCCCTGGCCGTCCACACGCTGCCGGAGGGAGTCGGCGACGGCATCGGCCACCTCCGCGGCTGCGACTGAGAGCCGTCCGAGCGCCCCCGATCCCGGAAGGTCGAGCCGGCGAATCGGCCTGCGCGGGACGAGGTCCGTCAGCCACCAGATCGCGAGCAGCGCCAGCAGCAGGCCGAACGCACCGAGAGCCCACGGCCACCACGCCTGACCGGTTACCTGGTCGACGGCGCCGGTGTCGAGCCGAGCGGGTGGGACCAGACCCACGTCGTCCAGCCGGCCGAGTGCCCACACCACCGCAGCCAACCCGGCCAGCACGAGGACGACCCCGAGCAGCGCGGCCACGATCCGACCGACGACCAGTGGACCGGTCCTCATCTCTGCGCCTCCGCCGGGGCTGGCTGGTCCGCAGGCACCGACCCTTCCGCGGGCCGCACGTCCACTCGCAGCGATGGGGGTCGCGCCAGGGCGTCGAAGTCGCTCAGCACCGCCTCACGTACTGCGTCGCTCACGTTCCCGGCCGTCGACGACACCTCGAGCCGCAGGCGCTTGGCGTTGCCCTGGGTCGAGGCAGCGATCACGCCGGGCACTGACAGGGCTCGTGCCTGCACCAGGGGGTCCAGCGACCGGGGGTCGAGGTAGGCACCGGTGGGCGCCCGCAGAGCGAGGCCGACTCCACGGCGGGGGCTGAGTGCGAGCCAGAGCAGCACGAGCCCCACGAGCAGCATCAGAAGGCCGGTCAGCCCGGCGGTCAGCGACGGGCGCTGCCCGTCCACGAACGACGTCAGCTGTGTGATGACCGAGGTGCCCCCGATGACGCCTGCCGCCACGAGCGCCTCCCGGATCAGCACCGCACCGGTGAGGGCGGTGAGGATCGCCAGCACCACCGCGAGCACGCCACTCCTACCCGCGGCCAGGCGCGGCGGGGCGGCGGGCAGCACCCTGGTGTTGTCCGCCATCTCCAGCTGTGTGCTCACTCGACCCTCCGGTCTTGTTCGGCGAGGGTGATGCGGGCGACTGTCACGTCCACCGCTGCCACCGGCAGGCCGGTCAGCTCGTGGACGCGCGCCGCGACGCGATCGCGCACGAGCTGGACGAGCGCCGCCAACGACACGGGCCAGCGCGCTGCGATGGCGACGTCCACCCGCGCCCCCG
>JALOLF010000033.1 GCA_025456085.1 Acidimicrobiales bacterium | reverse complement strand
CGGCGTGGTGCGGCCCGTGGCCGAGAGCGAGCGCGCCAGGGCGAGAGGGGTTCGCTCCCGGAGCAGGTCCGTGACCCCGACGTCCACACCGAGCACCGTGCCCATGGCGTCGACCACCGCCAGGGCGTGCAGCGAATCGGCCCCGGCATCGAACAGGTCGGTGTCGACGCCGAGCCCGGGCAGCTCGAGCACATCGCGCCACAGCGCAGCGATGCGCTCAGCCAAGGAGTCGGCGCCCGCCGCCACGACCCGGCCGGCCTCCCGGAACGCGGCGGGAGCGAGAGGGATCGCCGACCGGTCGACCTTGCCGTGCACGTTGCGCGGCAACACGCCGTGGGCCACGAACCGAGCGGGGACGAAGGCCTCGGGGAGGTGGGCCCGCAGCAGTGCCCGCGCCGCCGGTTCGTCGAAGACGTCGGCCTCCACGTGCGCCACCAGCACCGGCGCGCTGCGCTGTCGGACGGCGAGCTGCTCCACGAGAGCCACCGCAGGACGCTCGGCGTCGGACGCGGCGCGCAACAGCTGCCGGGCCTCCGCCGGGTCGAGCGCCGCCAGTTCATCGAGCACGTCGTGGGGCCGTCGCGGCTCGGCACGCACCACCGAGGCCCGCACGCCCGGGATGCCGTCCAACAGGCGCTCGATCTCGTCGGGCTCGATCCGCAGACCACGGATGCTGAGCTGCTCGTCGACGCGCCCGTGGAACTCGAGGACGTCGTCGTGGCGGCGGCGCACGACGTCACCGGTGCGGTAGAAGCGAGTGCCGGCGCCGTCGACGACGAAGCGAGCCGAGGTCGCGACCGGATCGTCGAGGTAGCCGCCGGTGAGGGTGGCGCCGCCGATCAGCAGCTCACCGGTCGCCCCCACCGGCCGAGGTTGCAGGTCGTCGCCGGCGACACGCAGCAGAACACCCGGCACGGCAGCGCCGATGGGCACGGGATCCTCACCACCGCGACAGCGGTGCACGGTGGCCCACACCGTGGCCTCGGTGGGGCCGTACTCGTTGAACAGGGCCACCTCGGGCAGCACGTCGAGGTGGCGATCGACCAGCTCCGTCGGACAGGCCTCGCCGGCCACCACCACCCACCGGAGGGCGTCGAGCTCCGAGGCGCCACGCTCCAGCATGGCCCGCCACAGCGGCGGCACGGCCAGCAGATGGGTGATCCCGGCCGACCGTGCCCGCTCCAGCAGGTGATCGACGTCGGTGGCGGCGGCGTCGTCGGGCAGCACGAGCTCCCCGCCGTTGACGAGCGTCCAGAACAGACCGGCGACCGAGGAGTCGAAGCCGTAGCTCGACGACCACAGGAACCGGCCCGGCGCCTCGCCGTAGACCAGGTCGCGGGCGTGGGTGCTGAGCGTGAGCTGCTCGTGGGCGACGGGCACACCTCGGGGCCGTCCGGTCGAGCCGGAGGTGAAGATCACGTACGCGGGGTCGTCGGGTCCGGGCGACGCCGGGAGCCCGTCGACGTCGTCGACCGCCAGATCGACGAGGCGGATGGCCGGGTGGTCCCCCACCACCTCGGTGCCATCGGTGACCACGAGCACCGGGGCGGAGCTGGTCAGGATCTGGGCGGCCCGCGCCGGCGGGTAGGCCGGATCGATCGGCACGTAGGCGGCGCGTGCTCGCAGCACGCCCAGGATCGCCGCCACCTGGTCGGGGGATCGGGACAGCACCAGGGCCACCCGGTCACCGGGCTGCACCCCCCGGGCCACGAGCCCCGCCGCCATCCGTTCGGCGCGCTGCACCAGCGCGGCGTAGTCGAGGGTCACGGCACCCTGGGAGACGGCGGGTTCGAGGAGCTCGCGGCGGGCCCAGATGGCCTCGGTCACCGGCACCGGGGGCTCGGTGGGGGCCTCGCCGCGCAGGTCCCGGGGCCGGTCCGGTGCCACCAGGTCCGCGACGGGACGGTCGGGCCGTTCCCGCCCCTCGGCCAGCACGCGAGCCACGGCGCGGGTGAGTCGGTCCACGTCGTCGGCGTCGAAGCGCGCCCCCGACCACTCGGCGGCCACCTCGGCGCCGGCCTGGCCCTCGATGAGGAACAGGGACAGGTCGGCGACGGCTGCACCGCTCAGCACGTGGTGGGCCTGCACGACGACCTCGGGCAGCGTGGCGCGAGACGCCGCGTGGTGCACGGCGAGGATCCGCACCGGATCGACGACCTCGAGGCCTCGATGGCGCCGATCGGCGACCACCTCGGCATAGGGCAGGTCGCGGTGGCGCAGCGCGCCGGCCAGCAGATCCCGGGTCTGCGACGCCAGCTCACCGAACGTGGCGGCACCGGGGGCGGGGAGCACGAGCGTCACCTGGTTCATGAACGGCCCCACCAGCGATTCGACGGCCGGGTGCTCGCGGACCCCGACCGGTACGCCGACCACCACCGGGTCGTCGGTGTAGGTCGACAGCACCACGTCCAGCGCGGCGAGGAAGTCGGCGAACAGGCGCTGGCCGCGGGCGTCGACCTCCACCGGCACCCGCAGCTCCCCGTCGGCCCGGGTGGGCACCGGCCTGGCCAGGCCCAGCTGCGTGGCACGCAGCTCGTCGGGCAGGGCGCGGCGCCAGTAGGCATGCGCGGCGCTGCGATCCTGTCGCCGCTCCCACGCCGCGTAGTCCGAGTAGCGCACCGGGGGCGCCAGGAGCCGTTCTCCGGCATAGGCCCGGGCCAGGTCCGCCCACAGCAGCTCGACCGAGTCGGCCGAGCACCACAGGTGGTGCAGCGACAGGATCAGCTGCGGGACGACGCCCTCCACGAAGCTCGCCCGTACCAGCGGGCCACGGGCAGGGTCGAAGGGCTGCGCCGCCAGGCGCGCGGCGAGCGCCGGCGCGTCGGTGCCGGCCGGCACCACCTCCCAGGCCAGGGCGTCGTCGGCACGCAGCACCCGGCGGTCCCCCGTCACCACACGATGCAGCGGCTCGTGGCGCGCCACCACCTCCACCAGCGCGTCGTGCAGGCGCCCGGGGTCCACCGCTCCGTGCAGCTCGTAACGTCGGGTGCCCACGAAGCGGGGCGATCCGGGGTCGGCGAGCACCTCGTACAGCAGCGCCTCCTGACCGACCGACAGCGGAGCACCTTCGGCCGGGGGGATGTCGCGTGCGACCCCGGTGTGCACGGAGCGCCCCACCACGGACGGACCCGACGGCGCGGCCCCGACCGGTCCGGCGCCGCGCTGCTCCGTGACGGCGGTGGCCAGCTCGCGCACCGTTCGGCACTCGAAGGCGAGGGGATCGGGCAGATCGACGCCGAGCGTGGCCGAGGCCTGGGTGATCATGGCCAGGGCGCCGAGCGAGTCGCCACCCAGCTCGAAGAAGTCGTCGTCGACGCCGATGCGCTCGAGGCCCAGGATCTCGCCCCACAGCTCGCACAGTCGCTCCTCGAGCGGACTCGTCGGAGGTGTGTAGCCGGCTCCGGTCCGGTGGATGCGGGTGGGTGCGGGCAGGGCACCCACGTCCACCTTGGCGCTCGCCGCCAGGGGAAGCTCCTCCAGCCGCACGAAGGCCGCGGGCACGGCATGGGCGGGGACCCGTTCGCGCAGGTGGCGACGGAGCTCGTCGGGGTCGATCTCCCGTTCGGCCTGGTACCAGGCGGTCAGCACCTCCCGGGGCCGCGGTTCGTAGCCGATGTCGTCGAGCAGCCGCCGGACCTCGTCCGGGTCGATCTCGTCGTCGAGCTCGTCCAGCGCCTCCTCGCGGGTCTTGTGGCCCAGCTTCACGTCCCAGCTGTAGGGCAGGGCGTAGTTGTGGAAGCCCCGTTCGAGACGGTGCACGGCGATGCCGGCCACGTTGATCAGGCAGTTCGTGGACCTCCCGGTGTCGGCCGGCCGGACCCACGGCGCCCGCTCGGCGAGGAACCGGTAGAGCTCGGCCATCTCGACGTCGACGTAGCGGTAGAAGTCGACGAAGCGGATCTCGTCGAAGATGGCATCGTCGTCGAACAGCGAGGTGTCGAGCAGTCGCGACACCGCGTCCGGGGTGCGGTGGTACACCTTGCGGGCCTCGAGCACCGCGGCGTCGACGACCTCGGGGATGAAGTGGCCGGCCTCGAACTGGTGGGGCACCAGGCGGGTCTCGAAGAACTGGCCGCGGGAGAGCCCGGTGACGACGACCGGGATGCCGAGCTCGTGGGCCCGGTTGACGGCCAGCGTGTAGATGGTCTTGTAGCAGCCGTTGCAGACGTTGGAGTAGCGCTCCAGGCTGTCCCGGAAGATCTCTGCCATCGCCTCGGTGGTGACGAACTCGTGGCTGACCCCGAGGTCGGCCACGGTGCGCCGGATGTTCTCCTTGGCCCCCTCGGCGATGAACCCGTTGTCCAGGGTGAGCGCGTGCACCTCCCAGCCCTGCTCGACGAGCTGGTAGAGGGCGTAGGTCGAGTCCTTGCCCCCGGAGAGCAGGTGGAGGCAGTCGAACGCGCCGCGCCGTCGCGCCCGCGCCGCGTCCCGCTCGGCCAGCAGGTCGGTCGGGGTGCGGAACCAGCGCTCGGCCTGGGGGCGCACCTGGTCGAAGGCGAGACACGTCGAGCACACGCCGGCGTCGTCGAGCCGGACGCCGGGCACGTCGGTTCCCAGCCCGCAGCGCACGCACCGGGCGACGTCGCGGCCCCGGGTCGACGGGCGCCACACCCGGACGACCGCATCGACCACCGCGGGGTGATCGACGAGGGCCGACTCGATCTCGCCCGGCTCGAACCGGATGCCGCCCAGACCGAGCTGGTCGTCGGATCGTCCCCCGTACACGGCCACGCCGGGGCGTTCGAGACGGACCCGGTCACCGGTGCGGTAGAAGATCTCGTCGCCTCGTCGGCGCAGCGGACCGAACCGATCGGGTGAGGGCCGGTGCAGGTAGCCGGTCGCCATACCCGGACGCCGCACGTGGAGCTCGCCCCACGAGCCGACCGGCACGGGCTGGCCGTAGGCGTCGAGCAGGTGGATCTCGCAGTCGGGACAGGCCGTGCCGATCGGGACGTCGGGCCCCTCGTCGGCCAACGGGTCGAAGCGGTGGATCATGCACCCCACGACGGCCTCGGTGGGGCCGTACTCGTTGTAGATCGCCAGCTCCGGATGCCCGACGGCGTGCAGGGCCAGTGCCAGCGGCCGCCGGAAGGCCTCACCACCGACGATGAGGGTGCGGACGCTGCGCAGCTCCCCACCGAGTTGCAGCACCAGCGCCAGCTGCGAGGGCGTCGCCTTCAACAGGTCGATGCGGGGATCGGCGGCCACGGCCGGCAGCGCGTCCTGCGGGGAGCCGCGGAACACCACGATGCGACCCCCCACCAGCAGCGGCAGGAACAGGCTCGTGATCGTGAGGTCGAACGCCAGCGAGGAGTGCAGCGCCATCGTCGGGGGCCGCCCGGGTTCGACGTAGGTGTCGCAGGCGAAGCGCAGGTAGCCGGCCAGCCCCCGGTGCAGGATGGGCACGCCCTTGGGTTCGCCGGTCGAGCCCGAGGTGTACAGCACGTAGGCCAGGTCGTCGATCGAGCGCTCCGCCGCCCCTGGCAGGACCACGGCCTCGTCGCCGTCGACGGGTTCGGGCAGTGCGTCGAGCACCACCCGGCAGCCGGCGTCGCGCAGGATGTGCTCGTGGCGCTGGGGCGGGTCCTCGGGGTCGAGCAGCACGAAGGCCGCGCCGGCACGCAGCACGGCCTGGATGGCCACGACGACCTCGGCGCTGCGGGCCAGGCGCAGCCCCACGCGGTCCCCCACCCGGACGCCGCCGGCGACGAGCCGGGCCGCGACGGCGTCGGCCCGGGCGTCGAGCTCGGCGCCGGTGAGCACGGTCGCCCCGTCCTGCACCACCGGTGCGAGCCGGTGCTCCACGAGGCTGTGCCGCACCAGCAGGTCCACGGGGACCGTCGGCTCGGCCTGGGGTCCGGTGGCGTTCAGCAGGGCGATCTCCGCCCGCTCGTCGGGTCCGGGCAGCACGACGTCGCCGATGGGGCCGTCGGGGTCGGCCACCACGTCGAGCAGGATGCGACGCAGATGGGTGGCCGAGCGGGACCGCGTGGTCGGATCACCGACCGCCTCGTTGACGTCGAGCTCGAGGCACAGGTCGTCGCCCTGGTAGTCGTGAGCCTGGATCCGCAGGAGCTGACTCGGCTCGGCCGCGCCGGAGGGCACCCACTCGGCCCGGGTCGGGTAGCCCGCGAAGGACCCGTACCGGGCGGTGAGGACGTTGACCACCACCGCGAAGTCCGGCTCGGGGCTGGTGTCCGGCGCGGCCCGACCGAGCAGGTCCACGAGGCCGCGCAGCACGCGCCGGTGCAGCGTGAGGTGGGTGTCGGCCGGGTCGATCGACACGTCGAGGGGGAACAGCTCCAGCAGCGGACCGATGACCCGGCGGGCGTGCCGTGCCGAACGGTGGTGGACCGGCACGCCGACGCGCACGTCGCTCGCCCCGTCCGTGCGGTGCACGAGCTCGGCCGCCGCGGTGACCAGGACCGCCAACAGGGTGAGCTCTCGGCTGATCGAGCGGTACGGTCCCGCCATCGCGGCGTCGAGGGCGGCCAGCTGCCCGGGGTCGAGGCCCAGGTCGAGCCGCTCCGCCCACGGGGTACGGGACCCCGGCGGGCCGTAGGGCGCAGGCCGAGGTGGGCCGGGTGCCAGCGCCGACCAGTGGGCCCGGGCACGCTGCCAGGCCTCGGTCGACCGGCCGTCGAGCTGGCGGCGACGGAGCTGCTCGAAGCCGTCCAGCTCGACGGGCTCGCCGGCGTAGGCGGCCGCGGTCGCCTCGAACACGAGGGCCGAGCTCACGGCGTCGGTCACCAGGTGGTGGATGTCGAGCCACCACGTCCACGAGGTGTCGTCGTGGCGGAGCAGCACCGAGTCGTAGGCGCACACCGTGACGTCGAGCGGTCTGGCCACGCGACGAGCGCACCAGTCCTCGAGCTGCGAGGCGGGCAGATCCCGCACCTCGGTCGACCCGGGCGGCGCCGGCAGCACCCGGCAGGCGAGCGTGCCGCCGTCGCCGGCGGCCACCGTGCGCAGCGCCTCGGCGGCCAGCACCACGGCGTCGAACGCGGCCACGAACCGGTCGGGGTCGAGCGGGCCGTCGATGGCGATCCGGGTCGCCATGTTGGAGATGGGCGCGGCGACGTCTCGACGCTGGCTGGCCCACAGCCGAGCCTGCATGGGGCTGGGGGAACGGGTCACGCCGAGGGTGACGGGTGTGGCGTCCATCGTGTCCCCGGGACCTGCGGACGTCACGACCCGGTGGAGGCCCGACGCCGGGCGAAGGCGACCATGGCCCGCACCGACCGGAAGTTGTCGATCACGACGTCGGCGGGCTCGATCTCGGTGCCGAGGCGGGCTTCGAGCCAGTGCACGAGCTGCACGACCCCCATGGAGTCGACGAGCCCGTCGAGCAGGAGGTCGGTGTCGGCGTCGAAGGGCTCGTCGTCGGTGAGGACGAGGTCCCCGACGAAGGCGAGCAGGTCGAGCTCGAGGGAGTCCAGATCGTCGCTCATCGAAGCGGCAGTGTAGGAGCGTCCGTGTCGGGCACGAGGAGCGCGGCGCCGCGTCGATCGACCTTGCCCGTCGCGGTGGTCGGCAGGTCGGCCACGCGGATCAGCTCACTCGGGACGGCGTAGCCGGGCAGCACCCCGGCCAGCGTGCGCCGCGCCGCGGTCGGGTCGAACGCCGCCGAGGCGATCACCAGCCCCACGATCCGGGCATCCTCCTCCGCTCCGCCGACGACCACGGCGATCGCCTGCTCCACACCCGCCAGACGGACCAGCTCGGCGTCGACGGACTCGAGCTCGACCCGGTGGCCCCGCACCTTGCGCTGGTTGTCGACCCGACCCACGAAGACCAGCTCGCCGTCGGCGCGCTCGACGGCGAGATCTCCCGTGGCGTACCACGGCACCACCCGACCGTCCGCGCCCGGCCGGCGCCGGAACGCGGCCCGCGTCACCTCGGGTTGGTTCCAGTAGCCGGCCATGGCCGTCACCGTGTGCACGAGGAGCTCGCCCACCTCGCCCGACGGCACCGGCTGACCGTCGGGTGCGACGAGCTCGATCTGCGTCTCCGGCCACGCACGCCCGATGGGCACCGGTTCGTCGCCCGACGGTGGACCGTCGAGGTGGTGGTAGGTGCACTGGTTGACCTCCGCGGGGCCGTACACGTTGCTGACGCGGGCTCCCGGCAGGCGCGCCATCAGCTCGGCGAGCAGGTTCGGGGCGAAGGCCTCGCCCCCGTAGAGGATCCAGCGCAGCGCCGACAGGTCCCGCTGGTCCAGCGCGCCGCGTCGCAGGGCGTGCACGAGCAGGGTCGGCACGGAGTACCACACGGTGGTGCCGCGGTCGGCCACCACCTGGGTGAGGCTGGCCGGGAAGCGCAGAAGGGCGTCGGGCACGAACAGCGCTGCCGCGCCGACGAGGGGCGCTGCGTAGAGCGAGAAGGTCGACTGGTCGAAGTGCAGCGGGGACAGCGTGGCCACGACGTCGGTCCGCACGAGCCCGTAGGTCTCCGCCGACAGGCGGGCATAGGCCATGGCGCTGGCATGGGTGTGCACGATGCCCTTGGGGCGGCCGGTGGAACCGGAGGTGTAGATGACGTAGGCGGGTTCGTCGGGGCGGCTGACCCTCGGCGGCACCGGCGACGCTCCCCACAGGTCCGACCACGGGACGGCCGCCGCACCGGGTGGGCCCTCGTCGGGTCCCAGCGCCACGGTGACCGGCGAGGCGTCGACCACGGCGGCGAGGCGACGCGCGGACCCGCCGCCGATGAGCACGCGCACGTCGCAGTCGCGCAGCTGCGCGCCCACCTGCACGATCGGGCCGCGCGGGTCGAGCGGCACCACCACGCCCCCGGCCCGCAGCACACCGTGCACCGCGACCATCGTCTCCACCGAGCTCTCCAGATGGATGCCGACGCGGTCGCCGGGCCGGACCCCGTGCTCGACGAGCACCGCCGCGACCTGGCCGGCACGCCGACGCAGACCCTCCCGGTCCAGGTGGCGGTCGGGGTCGGCGACGGCCAGCGCGCCCGGGCCGGCGTCCAGCTCCAGGAGCTCGCCCAGGCAGCGGGGTGCGTCGGGCCCCACACCGGTTGCAGGGCGACGCGTCGTCACCACCCGACCCGCCGCCGGATGAGGGCGTAGGGATCGTAGGGATCACTGCCGTCGGGTCGCAGGTCGATCAGCGCACCGATGCCCAGGCGCTCGGCGTGCGCGGCCACGACCTCCACCGCGACCAGGTCCTCGAGCGACCAACCCGTCGAGTCGAACACGGTGGTGGTGGAGCGGTGGACGTCGTAGCGGGCCCGGTGCTTCACCAGCTGGGTGAGATCGGGGCCGATGGCGTCGACGGGGAGCTGCTGGCACTCGCCTTCGGCGATGCACTGGGAGCGAACGTCGGGGCACACCAGCGCCCGGTCGAGCAGCGCCCGCGGCAGCTCGACCTTGCCCGCGAAGTCGGCCCCGACGGCGTTCACGTGCAGCCACGGCCGGTGCTCGACGTCGGGTACGACGGGCCCCTGACCGGGGTCGACCGAGGTGCAGGTGCACAACACGTCGACCTGGCCCACCAGACGCTCGGCATCGACCGCCTCGACGGGCACGCCCAGGAACGCGAGGCGTTCGCCGAGGCTCTCGGCGTTCGCCGCGGACGCGTCGGCGGCGAGCACCCGGCTGAGCGGACGGACGCGGGAGATGGCGTGCACCTGGGTGACGGCCTGCGCGCCGGCCCCGATCACCCCGACGGCCACCTCGCCGTCACGGGCCAGGATGTCGGTGGCCACGGCGGAGGCCACGCCGGTGCGCAGGGCGGTGAGCAGCGTCGCCTCGGCCAACACCACCAGCTCGCCGGTGGCGGTGTCGTAGAGCGCCGTCGACGCCAGCACGCTGGGGATCCCCCGCTGCACGGGATTCGTGGGGTGATAGCCGACGGTCTTGATGGCCACCGCACGACCGAGCTCCATCGACGGCATCCACTCCAGCAGGCCCAGATCGGGCTTCTCGTAGTGGAAGCCGTCGCGGTCCGGCGTGACCAGCACCTCCTCGTCGTGATCGTCGAGGGCGTGGACCAACGCCTCGATCAACTCGTCGAGGAGTCGATCGAGCCCGACGGCCGTCACGATGTCGGCGAGATCGTTGGCGCCGAGGACTCTGGTCTGCACTGCTCACTGCTCCGTCGTGGACCGGGGGGAACGACAGCCTGCCACGGGTACGACCCCGACGGCGTCTCCGGACCCCGATCCGCACCCCGACGGCGACGGACACGACGCCCCGGGTCCGACTCCTCGGCCCCGACCACCTAGGCTGTCCCGATTCCGTCCCCCCTGCCCGGGAGGTTCCCGCCGATGTCCGACCGCCTCCGGCCACTCTTGCTGCTCGCCGCCGGCGTGATCGCCCTGCTCACCGTGTTCGCCAGCCCGGCGGCCGCCCACTCGGGAGAGCAGAGCTACGTGTACTTCGACATCTACGACGGTCGCATGGCGGGCCGGGTGGAGTTCGTGATCCGCGACCTCAACCAGGCCACCGGCCTCGACATCCCCGAGGACGAAGCGGGCGCGACCGCCGCCGTCGAGGCCGACCTCGAGACGATCCGGACCTACGCGACCGATCACCTCAGCGTGGGCGACGAGAGCGGCACCGAGACCTGGCCGGTCGTGTTCGGCGACGACTTCGAGATCATCAGCCTGGCCGCAGGCAGCTACGTCGTCGTGCCCTTCGAGGTCGACCACGCCTTCGAGTCGGTCCCCGGTCGGTTCACCGTGACCTGGGACGGCATCATCGAGGCCATCCCGGAGCGCGACGCGCTGCTGCTGATCGGCAACGACTGGGAGGCGGGCGTCTTCAACGAGGAGGCCAACCAGCTCCTGCGGTTCACCTCGGGCAACACCACGCAGGTCGTCGACCGCGACGCGTCCTTCCTCAAGGGCTTCGGCACGGTCATCGCCCTGGGCACCGAGCACATCGAGATCGGCACCGACCACATCTTGTTCGTGCTGGCCCTGGTCGTGCCGGCGGTGCTCGTGTTCACCCGCGGTGAGGGCTGGCGACCCACCCCGTCGTTCGGCAGCGGCCTGTGGCGGGTCACGAAGATCGCCACCATGTTCACGCTCGCCCACTCGGTGACCCTGTCGCTCGGCGGGCTCGGCATCCTCGAGCTGCCACCCCGGCCGGTCGAGACGTTCATCGCCCTGTCGATCGCGCTGGCGGCCGTCCACAACTTCTACCCGGTGTTCGTGAACAAGGAGTGGGTGCTGGCGTTCCTGTTCGGCCTGGCCCACGGCCTCGGGTTCGCCGGGGTGCTCAACGAGCTCGGCCTCGGGGACAACAACCGGTTCTGGACCCTGCTGGGCTTCAACATCGGCATCGAGCTGGGCCAGCTCGTGATCATCTTCCTCGTCTTCCCGGTGCTGTTCCTGCTGCGCCGCACCCGGTTGTACCCGGCGGTGCTGTACGGCGCGTCGGCCGCCCTGGCGCTGGCGGCGCTGGGTTGGGCGGGCGAGCGGGCCCTGGACCTGCCCGAGCGGGTCAACACGGTCGTCGACCCCGTGCTGGCCTGGCCCCGTGCGGCGTGGATCGTGGTGCTGACCGGCGTGTTCGCCGCGATCTACAACCGCTGGGAGGCGTCGAGGGGTCTGTTGCGCAGCAACGACGACCTCCTGCCCGGTCCGGCGTTCCAACGCCACCTGCCGGAGCGGCACCGAGCCGACTCCGAACCGGAGCCCGACGACGACGGTCCCACCGGGCGGACGGTGGAGCTGGAACCGGCCGGCTGACGGCCTGGTCCGACGCCCACACGCACCGCGACCCGGCAGGCCACGCACGTGCCGTCCGAGCAGGACGCCCACCCGGTGGGGGCAGCCGTGGAACCAGGCCTCGTCGCTCCCGGCGACGGCCCCCTCGGGCGGGGTCCCGTCGTCGACCTGCTCGTCGGCGCGCTGGCCCACCAGCGCGCCGCTGCGGTCGCCGCGACGCTGCTGGCGCTCCCCGACGACCGCCTGACCGCGGACGCCCGCGGGGTGGCCCGTACGGTCGACACCGCCTGTCGACGGGTGGCCGCCGTGGCCACCGCTGCGGAGGCCGAGGTGCTGGCGGTCCTCGGGGTCTCCGGCATCGACGCCCGGCCCACGACGAGCGGACCCATCGCCGCCCACCAGATCCCGATGGTGGACCTGGAGCTGCCCGGCACGCAGCTGCCGCGCGCCGTCGACGCGTCGAGGGCGCTCGGCTACCACACCTGGGTACGGCGCTCGCCGGGCGCACTGCGTGCCCACCTGCACAGCGCCCCGGCCGTGGGCCTCGTGCGCGATGGCGGCCCCGACGGCGTCGACGCGCCGGCCACGCGCCTCACCCTGCGCCGCCGCGCGCCGCGGGCCACCGGACCCGTCGGCCGGCGCCTCCGCCCGACCGAGGCCGACCTCGGCTTCGTCGACCTGCCGGGCCCGGCCTGGCCGCTCTACCACGTCGTGCGGCCCGTCCGCCGAGTCGCACACGGGCTGCGCCCGCCGCGGGACGAACCGTTCGCCCCGTTCCTGGGTACTCCGCCGGCGCTGGTGGCGCCCCTGCTCGACCTCGCCGGCGTGGGCCCTGACGACGTGCTGGTGGACCTCGGTTGCGGCGACGGACGGATCGCGCTCGAGGCCGCCCGCCTGACCGGTTGCCGGGCGGTGGGCGTGGAACGTGACGCGGCGCTGGTGGACACGGCTCGCCGACGCGTCCACGAGGCCGGGCTGGTCGGGCGGGTCCGCATCGAGCACGGCGACGTCCGCTCGTGGGACCTGTCGGGAGCGACCCACGTGTTCGCCTTCCTGCCCGGCGCGGCGCTGCGGGTCGTCCTGCCCGGCGCGCTGCGTGCCCTGCCCGCCGGTGGGGTCGTGCTGGCCCACGAGCAGGCCGCCCTCGATCCCCCGGTGCCACCGCAGCGCGTCGAGCTCGTGGTGGCCGGGGCCTCGATCACCTGCGCGTCGTCGTGGACGGTCGGCGCGAGGACCCGAGGCGACGGCACGGGCACGGCCCCGCGCCGCCGCCCGTAACCGCGACGCCCCTCCGGGGTCTTGGACGACCGTCGTCTTCCCCAGGAGCCCCCGGCATGTCCCGCCGCCCCGTCCCCGTGCCCTCCCTACGCAGCCGTGCCGCGGTCCTGCTCGCCGTGGCCGCGTTGGCCACGCTGGTGCACCTGGTCGCGCCGCCGGCGCCGGCCTCGGCGGTGGGCGATGCCCCGACGCCGCAGTCGTTCCTGCCCCGAGCTCCCATGCGCATGGCCGACACCCGCCAGCAGAACGCCCCCCTCGGTCCGGGCGAGTCCCGGGTGTTCTCGGTGCCCGTGGCGTCGGTGGGCACCGGGCCGGCCGGCACGGACGGCTACGCCATGAACATCACCGCGGTGGGGGCCACCCAGGCGACCCACCTCACCGTGTACCCGTTCCAGAACGGCGCCGTGGCTCCCAACGCCTCGTTCGTGAACCTGCGCCCGGGCGAGACCCGGGCCACGTTCACGATGGTGAAGACCGTCCCGTCGGTGTACGGCGACCACTTCGCCATCCGCAACAACAGCGGCACGGTGCACGTGGTGATCGACGTGTTCGGCTACGTGGGGCCCACGAACCAGCCCCAGGAGCTCGTGGCCGTGCCCCCCACCCGCCTCGTCGACACCCGGCTCGGCCAGGGCGCCACCCGGCTCGGTCCGGGCCAGGCCGTGACCGTCACCGCGACCGACGTGCCGGGCGCCACCGCGGTGCTGGTGAACACGACCGCCGTGCAGCCCAGCACCGAGACGCACCTCACCACGTGGCGCGCCGGCGACGCCCTGCCCGACACGTCCTCGGTCAACGCCCGAGCCGGCGAGGTGACCCCCAACACCGTGCTCACCCGCGTCGACGCCCAGGGACGGTTCTCGATCCGCAACAACAGCGGCCAGACCGACGTGGTGGTCGACCTCATCGGCGTCATGCGCCAGGGTACCGGCCCGAAGGTGGGGCTGATCACCCCGGTGCGCATCCTCGACACCCGCACCGGCGGCCCCGTCGGCCCCGGTGGCGTCCGCAACGTGCTGCCCACGGCGGGCGCGGGCGTGCCCGACGACCTGCAGGGAGCGCTGCTGTCGGTCACCCTGGTGGGACCGGCCGCGCCGACGCACCTCACGACGTGGACCTACGGTGGGGCCATGCCCGTCGCCTCGACCGTCAACGCCGGTGCCGGGCAGACCGCGGCGAACCTGACCCTCGTGCGGGTCCACGATCTGACGAAGCTGGTCAGCGTGGCCAACAACGCAGGGTCGACCCACATCGTGGTCGACATCGTGGGCTGGACCCGGTGACGGAGGCGGCCGCCGCCGTGCGAGGGGCCGGCGCGGCGGCGACCGGCCACCGAACGGACCACCGGTCCTGTCCTGCGTCTCGTGGATGGACCAGGTGGTGAGCATGGATTCAGCGTCCCCCGTCATCGACCCTGCCCGGCACCGTGCCGTCATCCACGGCCTCGACGACGTGCTGACCAGCACCGCCCGGGTGCACGCGGCGTGCTGGAAGCAGGCCTGCGACGAGGCGCTGAGCGCCTGGGACCACGCCCAGGGAACGACCACGCCGCGCTTCACCGTGCCCGAGGACTACGACCGGTGGTTCCGTGATCGCCCGCCCGCGGCCGCGGTGCGCAGCTTCCTGCGCTCCCGTGACGTGGAGCTGACCGAGGGCACCGGACAGGACCGACCCGCGGACTGGACCGTGCAGGGGGTGCTGCGACGCAAGCAGCAGCTCGTGGGGCACTGGTTGAGCGCCCGCGGCATCGACGCCTTCCCCGGCTCGGTGGCGTGGCTGCGCGAGCTGCGCAAGGCCCGGATCGCCACGGGAGTGGTGACCCAGAGCCGCCACTGCGACCGGATCCTGCGCGCCGCGGGGATCCGGGACCTGATCGACGTGCAGGTGGACGGCACGATCGCCGCCGAGCGCGACCTGGCGGGGGTCCCGGCTCCGGACCTGCTGGTGGAGGCGGCCCGCCGCCTCGAGGTGCGCCCGGACACCGTCGTGGCGATCGTCAGCTCGCCCGACGGCGCGGCCGCCGCCGCCGCCGGTGGGTTCGGCTACGTGATCGGCGTCGACCGCCACGACGCCCGGCCCGCCCTGCTCGCTGCGGGGGCGGACCTGGTGGTCGCCGATCTGGCCGAGCTGGTGCCCGAGGCCACCGCCCGGCACCACCCGGCCGGGCCGCGCCTGCACCGCATCCAAGCCGCGACCCAGCGGTTGCTCTCGGCCGAGGGCGACTTCCCCATCGACCCGTTCCGGATCGTGGAGCGCCGCTTCGACCCCGACTACCTCCCGCAGCTCGAGACGGTGTTCTCCCTGTCCAACGGGTACCTCGGCCTGCGGGGATCCCATCCGGAGGGCCGCCCGAGCTGGGCCCCGGGCGTGTTCCTCAACGGCTTCTACGAGACGTGGCCCATCGTGTACCCGGAGGCCGCGTACGGCTTCGCCAAGACCGGCCAGACGATGGTGCCGGTCCCCGACGGGACCATCGTGCGCCTCTACGTCGACGACGCCCGCGTCGACCTGGGGCGCGTCGACATCGTCGACTACGAACGGGTGCTCGACATGACCACCGGTTCGGTGGAACGCCGGCTGGTGTGGGCGGCACCCGACGGCGCCCGGTTCAGCCTGCGGACCCGGACCCTCGTGTCCCTCGGGCGCCGGCACCTGGCGGCCATCGACTGGGAGCTCGTCGCGCTGGACCGACCGGCCGAGATCGTCCTGGCGTCCGAGATCGCCCGGCATCCGCCGCCGGTGCTCGACGAGCACGATCCCCGCCAGGCCCCGCAACTGGTCGGGTCGTTGCAGCCGCGCGGCCGCTCCGCAAGCCATGCCCGCGCCAGCCTGTGCCTCGAGACGCGCAACAGCGGTCGGCGGGTGGCCTGCGGCATGCAGAACGTCCTCTCGGTCGGCGAGGGACCGCCACTCGAACCGAGCGAGGAGGCGCTCGACGACGACCACGCTGCGGTGCACTTCCGCTGCGATGCACCGGTCGGGGTTCCGGTTCACCTCACCAAGTACCTCGCCTACCACCACGGGGCCGACACCGTGGACGAGCTGGCCTTCCGGGTCGAGCAGACCCTCGACCGGGCCACGGCCGACGGGTTGGCCGTCCTCGAGCGCGAGCACCAGAAGGTGCTCGACGACTTCTGGCGCCGCAGCGACGTCATCACCGACGGCGCCCCCCTGCTCCAGCAGGCGGTGCGCTTCAACGTGTTCCAGCTCCTGCAGGCCACGGCCCGTGTCGAGGGCTTCGGCGTGCCCCCCAAGGGCCTCACCGGCCTGGGCTACGAGGGCCACTACTTCTGGGACACCGAGATCTACGTCATGCCCTTCCTGGTCTACACCTCACCCCGGCTGGCCAGGGGGCTGCTGCGCAACCGCTACGCCATGCTCGACGCCGCCCGCCTGCGCGCCCGCGAGCTGGGCCACGCCGGTGCGCTGTTCCCGTGGCGCACCATCATGGGCGAGGAGGCCTCGGCCTTCTACGCCGCCGGCACCGCGCAGTACCACATCGACGCCGACGTGGCCTACGCGCTGGACCAGTACGTGCGGGCCACGGGTGACCTCGCCTTCCTGGCCCGCGAAGGCGCCGAGATCCTGGTGGAGACGGCCCGGCTGTGGGCCGACCTGGGCTTCTTCTCCGAGCGGCGGGGCGGGCGCTTCGTGATCAACGGGGTCACCGGCCCCGACGAGTACTCGGCGGTGGTGGACAACAACACGTTCACGAACCTCATGGCGCGCCACAACCTGCGCCTGGCCGCCACCACCATCGACTGGCTGCGCCGGGAGCGACCGGCCGACTTCGCCCGGCTGCGCACGCAGACCGAGCTGGCGCCCGACGAACCGGCCCAGTGGCAACGGGCCGCGGAGCAGATGTACCTGCCCTACGACGAGCGCGAGCAGGTCCACCGCCAGGACGACGCCTTCCTGGACCGCGAGCGTTGGGACTTCGAGGGCACGCCGGTCGACCACTACCCGCTGCTGCTGCACTACCACCCGCTCGTGCTCTACCGCCACCAGGTCATCAAGCAGACCGACGTGGTGCTGGCCACGTTCCTGCTCGGCAACGAGTTCACCGACCAGGAGAAGCGGCGCATCTTCGAGTACTACGACCCGCTCACCACCGGGGACTCGTCGCTGTCGGAGTGCATCCAGGCCATCATGGCGGCCGAGATCGGCGACGACCTGCGCGCCGCCGAGGAGTACCTCATCGACGCCGCCACCATCGACCTCACCGACTCGGCCGGCAACGTGCGCGACGGGGTGCACGTGGCCTCGGCCGGTGGCACGTGGATGGCGCTGGTCAACGGCTTCGGCGGCATGCGCCACTACGGGGACCGCCTGTCGTTCCGACCTCGCCTGCCCGAACGGCTGAGCGGGCTGTCGTTCCGGGTGCGCGTCGGTGAGGCCCTGCTGCTCGTGGACGTCGAGCGCAGCTCGGTCAGCTACCGGCTGCTGGAGGGCGCGTCGCTGGTCATCGACCACGCCGGCGAGGAGCTGACGGTGACCGACGCGGCCACCACTCGGCCGCTGCCGCGACGCTGACGCGCCGACGGGCACCGGCACGGGCGGCGGAGCCGGGCGGCTCCAGGTGTGGCGTCGGCCGTCCCCCACCAGCTACGACAGGGAGATGTCCACGCACCCCGCTCCCACCGTGCTGCTCACCGGCGGCGCCGGCTACATCGGCAGCCACACCGCCGTGACCCTCCTGGAAGCCGGCTACCGACTGGTGGTGGTGGACGACCTGTCCAACTCGAGCGAGGTGGCCCTCGACCGGGTCCGCCAGCTCGCGCCCGGTGAGCTGGTCTTCCACCGCCTCGACCTGCGCGACGAGCAGGCCCTCGACGCGGTCGTCGCCGCATCGGGGATCGACGCCGTGGTGCACTTCGCAGGGCTGAAGGCGGTGGGCGAGTCGGTGGCCGAGCCGCTGCGCTACTACGAGGTGAACATCGGCGCCACGATCTCGCTGCTGCGCGTCCTGCAACGCCACGGGGTGCGCCGCTTGGTGTTCTCGTCGTCGGCCACGGTGTACGGCGACCCGGCGTCGGTGCCGGTGCGCGAGGATGCCCGCCTCTCGACGACGAACCCCTACGGACGCACCAAGCTCGTCATCGAGGACCTCCTGCGCGACGTGGCCGCGGCCGACCCGTCGTGGCACGTGGCGCTGCTCCGCTACTTCAACCCCGTGGGCGCCCACCCCTCTGGGCGCATCGGCGAGGACCCCCGGGGCATCCCCAACAACCTGATGCCCTTCGTGATGCAGGTGGCGGTGGGACGCCACCCCGAGCTGGTGGTGTTCGGCGACGACTACCCCACCCCCGACGGCACCTGCATCCGGGACTACATCCACGTGGTGGATCTCGCCGAGGGCCACCGGGCGGCGCTCGAGCACCTCGACCGTCTCGGCGGGTGCCGGGCCGTGAACCTGGGCACGGGCAACGGCAGCTCGGTGCTCGAGGTGGTCACCGAGGCGTCACGGGCGGTGGGCCGCGCCATCCCGCACCGGGTCGGGCCCCGTCGTGAAGGCGATGCGCCCGCCACCTATGCCGACCCGTCGCTGGCTGCCGAGCTGTTCGGCTGGAGAGCCACCCGGACCCTGGCCGACATGTGCGCCGACGCGTGGCGCTGGCAGTCCGCCAACCCGCACGGCTACGCCGAGCCGATCGCCTGATCCGGAGCGCGGAGCGCGGAGCGCGGGACCATGCGGGTCCCGCCGCTCGGTCGCGTCGGGCGACGTGCCGGGGCCACAGCGGACGCGGACCGCTCGGTCGGCACGCCCTACAGTGGCGCTACCGCATCAGCGGCGATCGTTGTCGGCGCCCGATGGGTCGGCGGAACCGACCGGGAGACCACCGTCATGAGCTACACACCCCAGGGCGAGGGCTGGTGGCAGGCCAGCGACGGCTGGTGGTACCCGCCCGAGGAACAGCCGGGGTACCCGATGCCACCGGTCGGACCGCCGGGCACCACGGGTCCCTACGGATACGCGGCCCCCTTCGCGAGGCCGTCACCGAGCAACGGCTCCGCCATCGCCTCCCTCGTGTTGGGACTGCTCAGCATCGTGCTGTGCCTCGGCTTCCTCACGGGCATCCCGGCCATCATCACGGGCAGCAGTGCCCGCAAGCAGATCCGGGCGTCGGGCGGCATGCAGAGCGGCGACGGCATGGCCGTGGCCGGCCTGGTGCTGGGCTGGATGGGAACGGTCCTGGGCGTGATCGGCGTCGGCTTCTTCGCGTGGGTGATCTGGCTCGGGTCGAACGCCGAGTACGACGTCGACTACTCCTGCGACGGGTACAACTGCGAACCGGCCAACGGCTACTGCAACGAGGACCGCTACTACCAGGACCCCGACTGCGGCGTCGGCAGCAGCGAGGGCTACGGCTGCACGGGCATCAACTGCGAGCCGTCCGACGGCTCCTGCAACAGCGACCGCTTCTTCGAGGACCCGGACTGCGGGTAGCGACGGAGGCACGCCCCGGTCGGCGGCGGTGCCGACGGCTGACCCCGAACGCGGCAACGCCGTGAGCGGAGACTACGGTCACCGGCGGATCGGCCATGCACACCAGGATCGTCTCGCTCCCCACCTTCGACGACTCGGGCCTCGACCTGCGCGACCGCGACCTGGCGGTGATCGACGTGGAGTCCACGGGCTCCATCTCGGGACCCGACCGCGTGGCCGAGATCGCCATCGTCCGGGTGGACCCGACGGGCCACGTCGTCGACGAGTGGTCCACGCTGCTCGACCCGGGCCGGGCCGTGGACTCGAGCGCGGCGCGGGTGCACCGCCTCACCACCGCGCAGCTGCGCGGCGCGCCCACGTTCGCCGACGTGGCCGGCGACGTCTACCAGCGGCTCAGCGACGCCATCCTCGTGGCCCACGACATCGGCCACGAGGACCGTCTGCTCGCCGCCGAGCTCGGCCCGCTGGGCCTGGAGCCGTTCACCGTGCCGGGCCTGTGCACCTGGCAGCTCGCCCGACGCGTCCTGCCGACGCGCAGCCACACCCTCGGCGCGTGCGCCAGGTACCTCGGCATCCCCATCCGCGATCCCCACGCCGCCCTCGCCGACGCCTACGCCACCGCGCTGATGGCGCCGCTCCTGCTGGCCTGGGGTGACGAGCCGCTCTCCTGGACGACCCCGACGCACACCTTCCCGACCGTCGAGGCATCGGGCGCGACCCTGCAGCGTGCCGTCCGGATCGACCGGACACCCACGCCCCTGGAGCGCTCCCGCCCCGGCTGGCAGCCCGCCCGGAGGCGGGTGCCCACGACGTCGACTCGCCCGACGGCGACTCGCACGACGGCGACCAGCGCGGCACCTGGTGCCACCGGCTCCCCCGTCGCAGCAGCCGATCCGACCGCCGAGACGCCGGCTGCTGCGGTGGCGACCGCGACGACCGGGGCGACCGGGCGCGAGCCGCCCGGCTGGCACCCCGACCCCGGCGGCTCCGGGCTGCTGCGCTGGTGGGACGGCCACGCCTGGACCCCGCACCTGGCGACCCCCGGCGTCGCCCACGACGACCCGCCCGGCTGGTACCCCGACCCCGGCGGCTCCGGACTGCTGCGCTGGTGGGACGGGTTGGGGTGGTCGCCCCACACGGCACCGCCCGGTCCACCAGCCGCCGCCCTCCACGACCCACCGGGCTGGTACCCCGACCCCGCGGGGAGCGGACTGCTGCGCTGGTGGGACGGGCGCGGGTGGACCGACCGGACGAGCGCGGCCCCGTCCGGCGCGTAGCGCCAGCCGGTCCGGCGGGCCGTCGCCGTCGGTCCGCCGGTGCACCGGGCCGCAGGTCACGACCCCGTACGCTGACAGCCATGCCCGCACCCGCTGAGGCCGTGGCGCGCTGGACGCTTAGCCGCGCCGGGATCCTCAACGTCTACCAGTACGGCGACGAGACCCTGCACTTCGCGGGGGGACGCCTGCTGCTGCGCGGCGTGAACGGATCGGGCAAGTCGACGGCCATGAACATGCTGCTGCCCTTCCTGATCGACGCCGACACCCGTCGGATCGACGCCGCCGGCGAGCAGACCGGCGTGCTGCGCTCCTGGATGCTGAGCGGTCGAGCCGAGCAGCAGCCGGTGGGGTACCTCTGGATCGAGCTCGCACGGGGCGACGAGCACCTGGTGTGCGGCTGCGGCATCCGCGCCAACCGGTCCACCGACACCGTGAACGTGTGGTGGTTCGTCACGCCCCGTCGACCCGGCATCGACTTCCACCTCGTCGAGGGGCGCGTGCCGCTGGGCGTCGACGGACTGCGAGCCGTGCTCGACGAGGGCATCGTGTTCACCCGGGAGCAGCGCCAGGCCTACCGGGCCGAGGTGCGGGCCCGGCTCTTCGGCGGCGCCGACCTCGACCAGCACATCTCGCTGCTGCACGTGGTGCGCAGCCCACGGGTCGGCGACCGCATCGACGCCGACCTGCCCGCCTACCTCGACGACGCGCTCCCCCAGCTCTCCGACGCCGCCATCGAGGACGCCGCCCAGCCCCTCGAGGATCTCGAGGAGCACCGCCGCAACGTCGCCGCCCTCACCCAGACGGCGCAGGCCCTCGACGCCCTGGTCGCCGTCTACCGCTCCTACGCCCGCACCGAGCTGCACACCCGCGCCCAGCACGCGCGGGAAGCCGTGGCCGAGGTGGAGCGCCGACGGCGGGAGGAGCTCCGGGCCCGACGCACCTGGCGCGAGGCCACCCGCGCCCTCGAGACGGCACGAGCCGAGGTCCGCCGCCTGGAGGCGGAAGACAGCCGGCTCAGCAGCGAGATCGAGGCCCGACGGGAGCTACCCCAGTACCGGGAGGGCCAGCAGCTCGAGGACCTGCGTCGCCTGGTGCGCTCGCTCGAGCGGGCCCTGGCCGTCGCCGACGACCGCCTGCGCGATGGCGTGGAGCGAGCCGGCGAGGCCCGGGTGGCGCTGGACCACGCCGCCGCGCTGTTCGACGCCGACGCGGGCGCACTGGCCGAGCACCTGCGCGACCTCGCCGTCGTCGTCGCCACCGCTGGGGTCCCGGCGACCCCACCCGACCTGCCCGCGATCACGGTCGTGGAGGTCGACGGCGTCAAGGGCCCTGCGGCGCCGCTCGACCCGACCGTCACGACCAGCAGCCTCGACGCCGTCAACGCCGGTGTGCGCGCCCGGCGCGGCGACGTCGAGGAGGTACGCGGCGCGCTGGCGCGCGTCGAGCGCGCCGAGCGGACCCTGCGCGACGCCGAGCAGCGCGCCGAGCGCACCCGGGAGGACCAGGTTCGAGCCGAGGCGGTCGTGGTGGCGCGCACCGAGGAGCTGCACCACCGCCTCGCCGAGCTCGAGGCCGGCCTGCGAGCCTGGACCGCCCGGGCCGCGGCGACCCTCGACCAGGCCGAGGCACCCGTGGTGCTCCCCGACCTCCCCCAGGATCTGCTGGCGGAGCGGACCACGGTGCGGCGCGTGCTGCTCGGCGCGGTTCGACGAGCCGAGGAGGGTGTCGTCGCCCGCCGCGCCGCCGCGGAGGTACGCCGTCGCGGCGAGCAGCAGGCGGTGGCCGACCTGGAGGTCGAGCTGGCGGAGCTGCTGGCCCGGAGCCTCCCCGAACCGCCCCGGGCGCCGTGGCAGGAACCGACCGGACGACCGACGCTGGCCGAGCTCGTGGACTTCCGCGACCACGTCGACGACTCCGCTCGACGGGGCCTGGAGGCGGCGTTGGAGGCAGCGGGCCTCCTCGGCGCGGAGGTGGCCGACGACGGCCTGCACCTGCGGTCGGGCGATCTCGTGGTGGTCCCGGCCGCGCCGGTGCCGACACCGCTTGGCGAGCTGCTCCGGGCCGACGTGCCCGACGAGCTGGACGCCGTGGTCACCGCGGCGCAGGTCGACGCCGTACTGAACGCCATCTCGACCGACCCCGACGGCGACGCCACGGTGGTGGTGAGCGCCGACGGCCGGTTCCGGGCCGGCACCCTGCACGGCCGCCACCAGCGCGAGGTGGTGGAGCACGTCGGCTCCGGGGCCCGCGCCGCCGCCCTCGAGCGTCACCGGGCCGAGGTCCGTCGGACCCTCGACGACGCCCGGTCGGCGTTGGCCCAGAGCGAGCAGGACGTGGTTGCGCTCGGCAACCACCTGCAGGACCTGGCGGCGCTCGTCGACGCCCTCCCCGCCACCGATCCCGTCGATCGGGCCGTCGCCGCCCTCGACGTCGCCGAGGACGACGCCGACGCCAGACGCCGACGCGTCGAGGACGCGGCACGCGAGGTGGAACAGCTCGAGCGGGCGCACGCCGAGGCCGACGACGACGCCCGGCGCCTGGCCACCACCCGCCGACTGCCCGCGCTCGCCGCTGGGCTGGCCGACGTCGAGCACGACCTGCAGGAGGCGAACCGCAGCGGCCTGGCGGCCGCGGCCTCCCTCGAAGCGCTGCGCCGGACCACCTCGGCCTGGACGGACGCCGCGACGCGTTGCCGGCTGTGCGACGCGGACGTGGCCCGCGCCCGCACCGAGTGCCGTCGCCACGCCGACGAGCTCGAGCCGCAGGCCACCAAGCTGGCCGCGCTCGAGCAGACCCTGGGCGAGGACTACGAGCGCATCCTGGCCGAGATCGACGGGTTGGACCGCGAGCGCACGGCGGTCGGCGCGGCGCTGGGCACCGCCCGTGCGGCCGTCGAACCGGCGGTGCACGCCGAGGCCCGCGCCGCGGCGGCGGTCACGACCGCGGCCGACCACGCAGAGGAGGCCGAGCGCCGTTGCGTCGGGTTGCTGCCCGACCTGCACGCCGCGGCGGCTGTCCCGGGTCTGTGGGCCGCCGCCGTGGCGGTGGCGGCGGCTCCAGCGGACCCCGCCGACGAGCAGGCGGGCGCGACCGAGTCGACCGGTGCGACCTCGCTCGGCGACGGGACAGCGCAGGTCGCACCGCCGCCCACCGTCGAGTCGTCCAGCGCCGGGTTGCGGGTGCTGGCCGAGCACCTCCGCTCGATCATCCCCCCGCCCGACACGGCGACCGCGGCCGACAGCGTGCGGCAGTCGCTGCGCAGTCGCCGCGACACGCTCGGCGCCGGCTGGGACGCCGAGGACCGCCAGCCGCACGAGCACCTCCCCCTGCTGGTCGAGGTCAACGGCCCCGAGGGTCGGCTCCCGCTGGCCGAGGCCGCGGACGTGGTCCGGGTCCGCCTGCGCCACCAGGCCGGGCTGCTCACCGCCAAGCAGGACCAGGCGCTGCGCAACCTGCTCCAGGGTCTCATCGCCCGGGAGGTGGCCACCAAGCTCCACGCCGCCCGCGAGCTCGTGTCGCTCATGAACGATCGGCTGCGCACCGTGTCGACGACGCACGGCATCGGCGTGTCGCTGCGCTGGCGACGCCGTGACGACCTCGATGACGACCTGGCCCGCACCGTCGAGCTGCTGGGCCGCCAACCCGACCTGCGCAGCGAAGAGGACGACGCCGTGCTGGCCGCGGATCTGTCCACCCGCATCGACGAGGCCCGCCGGGCAGCGCCCGAGGCCCCGTACCGCCAGCTCATCGGGGAGGTGCTCGACTACCGACGCTGGCACCTGATGAGCGTGCTGCTGCACCGACCGGGCCGCACCCCCGAGCGGCTGTCGCGGCGCACGGCGCTGTCCGAGGGCGAGAAGAAGATGGTCTCGTACCTGCCCCTGTTCGCCGCAGTGGCCGCCTCCTACGACGCGCTGGCCGAGGGCGCACCCGGCACCCCACGCTTCGTGCTGCTCGACGACGCCTTCGCCAAGGTGTCCGAGGACAACCACGCCAAGCTGTTCGGCCTGCTGGTGGAGCTGGACCTGGACTTCATCGCCACCAGCGAGCGGCTCTGGGGCACCCACGCCACCGTGCCCGAGCTGGCCATCACCGAGGTGGTGCGCGACGCCGACGCCGGGGTGATCGTGCTGGAGCACGCCCGATGGGACGGCGCGACGGTGGTCCGGCCGTGACCGGTGGCGCCGGCGAGCCGACGCCGGGCGCACCGTCCCGGGAGCGCCGGCTGCTGGGAGCGGCCGAACCGGACGAGGCACGGCGGCTGTTCCGGTACGTGACCAGCGACGAGTGGCGCGACTACCGGGCCATCGTGTCGACCTTCGCCGACACGTTCTTCGCCGAGTTCACCCCCGACGACGTGGCACTGCACCTGCGCACCGCCGGCGTGGAGCTCGACACCGAAGTGGTGGCCAACCGACTGGAGCAGCTCCGGGCCTGGGGCAACCTGACGGTGTCGTCGTCGGTGGGCAACCCCGCCAGCATCGCCGACTACTACAAGCGCCGGAACCGCTACCTCATCACCCGCGCCGGTCAGGAGGTCCACGCGCTGGTGGAGGGGGTGCTGTCGCGGGTCGACGCCGTCCGTGACGTGTCCGCCGGTCGACTCCGCTCCCTGCGCGCCGCGCTGGATGCGTTGGCCGCCCTCGACGCCGACACCGCCGACCCGCGCCGGCTGGGCGACGCGGTGCGGACGGTGTTCGACCTGCACGAGGGCTTCACCGCCGAGATCACCCAGTTCTTCGCCGCCATCAACCACTGGCAGTCCCGCTACGACCTCGACCCCGACGAGTTCCGCTTCTTCGCCGAGGTGCTGGTGAGCTACGTCGGCGACCGCCTCGAGGAGATCGAGCGCATGGCCCGGCCCATCGGGCGCCAACTCGAGGAGCTCGCACCCCGCGCCGACACCATCGCCGCCCGCATGGCGGGCGGCCTGGCCGAGCGGGTCGAGCAGGCCGGCCTGGCCGACACCGTGCTCGTCACCCGCCATCCCGGCACCGACCCCGGCGACTGGCAGCACCTCGCCGAGTGGTTCCGCTCCCGACCGGGCCAGCCGTCGCGCATCGACCGGCTGGGCCGCGACGCGGTGGCCGCCATCCGGACGCTGACCCAGAACCTGACCCGCTTGTCACGAGTGGGTGTCGGGGCGTCGTCACGGCGCTCGGACTTCCTGCGCCTGGCCACGTTCTTCGACCGGGCACCGGACCGCGACACCTGCCACCGGCTGGCCGGCGCGGCGTTCGGGCTGTTCCCGGCCGTGCACCTGGGTGTGCCGGGCGAGGACGCCGACGATCCGGTCCCGACGTCGACGTCGTGGTGGGATGCGCCGACCGCGCCGGTGGCGGTGTCGCTGCGGGAGCGGGGCGACACCACCAACCGGGGGCGTGCCTCGCCACTGCCCGACCGTCGCGCCGAGCAGGAGCTGCTGCGTCTCCGGCGCCGGGACGAGCAGGCCGCCCGCGCCGCTGTCGACGACGAGCTCGCCGGCCTCGGTGACCTCGACGGCGCCGAGGTCTCCACCGCCGGCCTGGCCCGCCTCGAAGAGCTGGTCGCCCGGGCCCGCTACCGGCCCGTCGACGCACACGGCCGACGGCGGCTCGTCGAGGGTCGACTGGCCTGCACCATCCGAGCCGATCGCGGCGGCGCGGTGTCGGTGTCGTGCCCCACCGGGGTACTCACCCTGTTCGACGTGGCGGTGACCATCACCGACCACGGCGCCGACGGCCCGGTACCGAGCGGGGGCAGGCCGTGACCGACCCGGAGGCCAACCCCCAGGCCGCCTCCGAGCGGCGGGAGGTGGCCCGTCACCTGCTGCAGCACCCGCTGACCTGCGCCGAGCAGGACCCCGAGCTGTTCCGGCTCGTGCGCCGCCACGAGACGACGCTCGACCGGTGGTTCACCCAACGCCTCGGCTACCGGTTGCACGTCGACGCCGACACCGCCCGCCTCTACAAGACGACCTACGTGCCCGCCGGCCGGCCGTTGCGGACCCGATCCGACCGGGCGCTGAACCGACTCGAGTACACGACGCTGGCCCTCGTCCTGGCCGCCACGGCTTCGGGTCCGTCCGTCATCAGCCTGCGGGACCTCGTGTCCGCGGTGCGCTCCGCCTCGGCCGACGCCGACATCACGTTGCCCGATGACACGACGGGACGTCGAGCCCTGGTCGCGGCGCTGAAGTGGATGCTCGACCGGGGCCTCGCGGCCGAGCTGCACGACCACGTCGACCGCTACGCCGACGACGCGGACGCCGATGCGGTGCTCCGGCTGCGCCCAGACCGCATGGCGTTGCTGCCACTTCCCGCCGTCGTCGGCGCCGCCACCCCCGACGAGCTGCTCGAGCGCGCCGAGCGTCGCAGCGCCACCCGGCCCTGGCTGCGGTGCCGGCTGGCCAACGACCCCGTCGTCTACCGCGACGACCTGACCGAGGAGGAGTGGACCGAGCTGCGTCGACGGCTCGGTCAGGAGGCGACCCTGTTGCACGAGATGTTCGGGCTCCTGCTCGAGGCCCGCAGCGAGGGCGTCGCCGCCATCGACCCCGGCGGCAGGCTGTCGGACATCCGCTTCCCCACCAGCGGCACCGTCTCCCACGCGGCGCTGCTGCTCGTCGACCGGCTCCGCCGCCACGCCGGCGGGGGCACCGACACCGGCGGGGCTCCCGGCATCCACACCGATCAGGAGGTGGCGGCCCTCATGGCCGAGCTGGCCGTCCCCAACCGCAGGCGATGGTCGGGCGAGCTGGTCGAGGACCCGGCACGGCTCGGGGCCCGGGCCGTGGAGCTGCTGTGCGAGCTGCGACTGGCGGAGCGCCGCGACGCCCCCGGCGGGTGGACGGTGCGGCTCCTGCCCGCCGCGGCCCGCTTCACCCTCGACGAGCCGGCCCAGAGCGCGCTGTGGTGAACCTGCCGGCGTCGCTGCTCGACGACGGCCTCGCGCCCCTCCTGGCCCAGGTGCGCGAGCGACTCGAACGCAACGGCCCCGACTGGCGGGGGCGCGTGGCCGTACCCGAGCTCCCCCGCCCGGCCCGCGTCACCCTCGAGACCCTCACGGGCCGACGGTCCCCCCGAACGGTGTCGCTCGTCGACCTGGAGCAGGGTCTGGTGCGAGCCGGCGCGGGGGGCGACCTCCTCGAGGCCCTCACCCGGCTCGGCCATCCCGTCTCCGCGGAGCGCACCCGCCGCCGGGCCGAACGTCGGGACGCGTCCCGGGCCCGGTCCGCGGCCCGTGACCGCGCCGCAGGCTGGCCCGAACCGTGGGCACCGGCGTGGATCGACGAGGTGATCGCCGCCGGCCTGCTGGCGGGGCTCGAGGAGCGCGACGCGCTGCGCCTGGTGGACGAGGTCCGCGTCGTGCTCGACGCGCTCGAGTCGCCCGGGGCATCCGAGGAGCCCGACGCAACGGGGGCGGCGGGCACGGGCGCGGGCCCGGGGACGCGCAGCCGGGTGGAGCTGGCGGCCCGCCACCTGGGTTCGGCCCATGCCCTCGACCGGGGCACGCGCCTCGAGCGGGCCGCCACCCGGGCCCTGAGCCGCCGCCTGGTCGACGCCGGTGCCGAACGGGACGACGACCTGTGGGCGCGCGCCGGCGCGCACACGGACCTGCTGTCGGGTGCTGCGCTCACCTGGAACCTCCCCCTCGCTGCGGACCACGCCCTGGCGCCACAGGCCCACGCCGCCACCGACCTGGGTCTGCCCTTCGTGGTGACCCAGCTCGCGCTGCGCGCCTACCCGCTGCGTGCACCCGCCGGGGCCGACGTGCTCGTGGTGGAGAACCCCCGGGTGCTGGAGCGGGCGGTCCAGGACCGGGTGGCGCTCGGCGTCGTGTGCGGCAACGGCAATCCCTCGACCACCGTGCGCCTGCTGATCGCGCAGCTCCTCGAGGCAGGTGCGAGCCTGCGCTACCACGGCGACTTCGACGCCGCCGGCCTCGCCATCTGCGCCCGCCTCCACGGCCTGGGGGTCTCGCCGTGGCGCATGACCGAGCAGGCCTACCTCGAGGCGCTGTCCCAGGCCGAGGACGCCGGGGTGGAGCTGCCCGTCGATCCGTCGCCGGCGGGACCGACCCCTTGGGCGCCCGCGCTGCGGGCGGTGTTCGACGAACGTCGCCGCATCGTGCACGAGGAACGCCTCCTCGACACGATCCTGCTGCCACGGCCGGTGGGCTGAGGGCACCCGGCGGCGGTACAGCACATCCTTGTTACACACGAGCAGGATCTGTAACATGCCGGCGATGCGATCTCCCGGGGGTACCGCCATGTCCCGCGCCGTCCGTCCGCTCGCGCTCGTGGTGGCGCTGACCCTGCTGCTCACCGCCTGCACGTCGGACCCCGAACCCACGGCCGGCGCCGACTCGACGCAGGCCTCGCAGGCCCCCGAGGCGACCGCCGCCGCGACGTTCACCGCCAGGGGCTCGGTCGAACAGGCCTACGTGACCGATGCGCAACCCGGCCAGCAGCTCATCCTGGCCGACGCCGACGGCCGCCAGGTCGCCGCCGGCACGGCCGACGACTACGGCAGCCTCGTCGTGCGCGACCTGGCACCGGGCGAGGGCTACACGTTCCGGGCGGTCGACGGCGACAACGTCGCCGGCAGCGAGCCGTTCCCCGTGCTCGCCCTCGAGGACACCCCACCCCAGGACTTCTACGACCAGCAGGACCTGGAGGCGGGCCTCAACTACCTCACGATGCGCGACGGCACCTCCATCGCCGCCACCGTGCGACTGCCCCAGGACAAGACGCTGGCCGACGGTCCCTTCCCCACCGTCATCGAGTACTCCGGCTACGCCGTGGCGCCACCCGGCGACGCGCTGGCCGCGATGACCAATCCCACCGGCGACCCACTTGCGCCCGCGTCCTCCACGGCGGTGGGCAGCGTCGTGGCGCCGCTGCTCGGCTACGCCACCGTGAGCCTGCAGATGCGCGGCTCGGGGTGCTCGGGCGGCGCCATGGGCCTGTTCGACCTGCCCACCACCGCCGACGGCTACGACGCGGTGGAGATCGTGGCGGCCGAGCCCTGGGTGCGGGGCGGCAAGGTGGGCATGGTGGGCATCTCGTTCTCCGGCATCTCCCAGCTCTTCGTAGCCGGCTCACGGCCACCGCACCTGGCCGCGGTGGCACCGCTGTCGGTCACCGACGACCTCTACTCCATCGGGTTCCCGGGGGGCATCTACAACAACGGCTTCGCCGCCAACTGGCTGTCGGAGCGGGTCAGCGACGCCCAGCCCGGCCCCGACGGTGGCCAGCCGTGGGTGAAGGCCATGATCGACCAGGGCGACGAGCAGTGCCTCGAGAACCAGACGCTGCGCCTGCAGACCCAGGACATCGACCAGCTCCTGCGCGACGAACCCACCCGCTCGCCCGCCCTGTACGACGACCGATCCACCAGCGCCTGGGCCTCACAGATCGACGTGCCCGTCTTCCTGGTCGGCGCCGCCCAGGACGAGCAGACCGGCGGCCAGTGGATGGCGCTCGTGCCCGAGCTGGCAGACAACCCCGACGTGTGGGTGACGGTCATCAACGGCGCCCACGTGGATCCCCTCGGCCCGGCCACCATCTCGCGCTGGGTGGAGTTCCTGGACCTGTTCGTGGCCGACCAGGTCCCCCAGGACCGCCCGGCGGTGACGGGCTTCGGGGGGCTGCTGTACCTGCAGGTGGCGGGCGCCGCGGCGGCGCCCGTCCCGGCCATCCGCTTCACCGACGCGACCGACCTGGACTCGGCCCGGGAGGCGTTCCGGGCCGACCCCCGCATCCGCGTCCTCATGGACAACGGCGGCGACCCGGCCAGCCCGGGCTCGCTGGGCCCGCGCTGGGAGGTCACCGCCGAGGACTGGCCGGCCGCCACCGCCACGGCGACGACGTGGTACCTCGGCCCCGACGGCACGCTGACGAGCGACGTCCCGGCCGAGTCCACCGTGTCGTTCGCACCCGACCCCGCGGCCCGACCCCGCACCAGCCTGCCCGCCGGTGACCCCTGGGCGGCCCTGCCCCCGTACGAGTGGGCGCCCGTCACCGGCGAGGACGGCCTCGGGTTCCTCAGCCCGACGCTCGCCACGGACACCGTGGTCGTCGGGCCAGGCAGCGTCGACCTGTCGCTGGCCTCCAGCGCCACCGACACCGACCTGCAGGTGACGCTGACCGAGGTGCGCCCCGACGGCCAGGAGGTGTACGTGCAGTCCGGGTTCCTGCGCGCCAGCGCCCGGGCCCTCGACGCGCAGCGCTCCACCCCGCTGCACCCCGTACCCACCTACACCGCGGAGGACCGCGCCCCGCTCACGCCCGGCGAGGTCACCTCGCTGCGCATCCCCCTGCTGCCGGTCACCCACGCCTTCCGAGCCGGCTCGCGGATCCGCATCACCGTCACCGCACCGGGCGGCGACCGACCGGCGTGGCAGTTAGACACGCCCT
>JALOLF010000032.1 GCA_025456085.1 Acidimicrobiales bacterium | reverse complement strand
GGTCGGCCTCGGGGCGGTGGCACCTCACGGGCGACGAGGACTTCTTCGCCGGTCACTTCCCCGGGCGGCCCACGTTGCCGGGGGTGCTCATGGTGGAGGCCATCGCCCAGCTCGGTGCGGCCGCCCTGCGCTGCGACGAGCGCTTCGCCGACAAGCTGCCGCTGTTCGGCGGGGTGGACGGCGTGCGCTTCCGGCGCCAGGTGGTGCCCGGTGAGGTGCTCGACCTGCACGTGGAGCTGGGCCGACTCTCGGCGCGGGCGGGCCGCGGTCACGGGCGGGCCGCGGTCGACGGTCGACTGGCCTGCGAGGCGGACCTGCTCTTCGTGCTCGTCGACGCCGACCAGGCCGCGACGTCCTGAGGGCCCCGTGGCCGAGCGCAGGGCGCGGCGCGGCCGACCCTGCACCGCGGTGCCCGGGCACCCGGATCTCACGAACCGGGCCGCTGCGGCGTTGTAGTGGATGTGACCGTTCCCGCTGCGCCGGTGCAGCTGCCCCCGTTCCAGGCGCTCGTCGACGCGCACGCCGGTGACCTGCACCGCTTCCTCGTGGCCGCCCTGGGCGCCGACGCCGACGACTGCTTCCAGGACGTGATGATCACCGCGCTGCGCGGGTACCCGACGCTGCGTGACGACCGGAACCTGCGGGGTTGGCTGTTCACCATCGCCGCGAGCCGCATCGTCGACGTGCACCGCGGCCGGGCGCGTCGGGCCGCGCCGGTGGCGGAGGTGCCCGACACGTCGACACCGACCGACGCCGCACCGGTCGACGACGCCGAGCTGTGGCACGCGGTGCGGCGGCTGCCGCCGATGCAGCGTGCCGCCGTGCTGCAGCGCTACCTGCTCGACCTGCCCTTCCGGGACATCGGCGCCGCCCTGGGCTGCTCGGAGGCGGCCGCCCGCCAGAACGTGCGAGCCGGCCTGGCCCGGCTGCGCCTCGATCCCACCCTCGTGGAGGACGACGCATGACCCCGACCCCACCCACCCCCGTCGACGTCCTGCGCGCCGGACCGCCGGCCGAACCGGGTGCCGGCCTCGAGCACGCCCTCGAGCGCTTCCGGCGCGCCGCGCAGTCCGAGGGACTGCTCGACGTGGCCTGGGCCAGCGTGGACTCGCCCGTCGGGGCGCTCGTCGTGGCCGCCACGCCGCAGGGCCTGGTGTGTGTGTCCTGGGAGCTCGACGACGCCCTGGACGAGCTGGCCCGGCGGGTCTCGCCCCGGGTCCTCGAAGCGCCGGCCCGTCTCGACGGCGTGCGCCGCCAGCTCGACGAGTACTTCGCCGGTCGACGGCGGCGCTTCGAGGTGCCGGTCGACTGGACGCTCGTGGCCGGGTTCCGCCGCGAGGTGCTCCAGGTGCTGTCGGCCGAGGTGCCCTACGGGGCCACGGCCACCTACGGCGAGCTGGCCCGGCGGGTGGGCAACCCGCGGGCGTCGCGGGCGGTCGGGTCGGCCATGGCCACCAACCCGCTGCCCATCGTGGTGCCCTGCCACCGCGTCCTGCGCGCCGGCGGGTCGTTGGGCAACTACAGCGGCCGCGGGGGCGCGGACACCAAGCGCTGGCTGCTGGGCTTCGAGGGGGCGATCCCGGCGCGCTGAGCCGGTGCTGCCCCGACGCCGACGCTGCTCAGGATGGCGGCGCGAGCGCCAGGCAGCCGTTGTGGCCACCGAAGCCGAAGCTGTTCGACAGGGTGGGCCCGGGTTCCCAGGGTCGGGCGGCGCCGTGGACGAGGTCGATCTCGGGCAGCTCGGGGTCCTGCTGCTCGAAGCCGGCGGTGGGGGGCAGCAGGCGGTGCTGCATGGACAGCACGACCGCGACCGCCTCGATGGCACCGGCGGCGCCCAGGGCGTGGCCGGTCACGCCCTTGATGGAGGTCACCGCCGGCCCGGGTGAGCCGAAGAGGGCGGCGATGGCCTCCGCCTCGGCGCGGTCGTTGAGCGGCGTCGACGTGCCGTGGGCGTTCACGTGGACGATGTCGGCCGGGGCCAGCCCCGCCTCGTCGAGGGCCAGGCGCATGCAGGCCATTGCGCCGGCACCGCCGGGGGAGGGGGCGGTGATGTGGTGGGCGTCGGCGGAGGAGGACCCGCCCAGCACCTCGGCCAGGACGGTCGCCCCCCGGGCCAGAGCGGCGTCCCACTCCTCGAGCACCAGCACCGCGGCGCCCTCGGCCATGACGAAGCCGTCACGCCGCGCATCGAAGGGCCGGGACACCCCCGAGGAGGACAGCGCCGTCATGTTGGTGAAGCCCTGCACGCCCACGGGGGTCATGGCCGCCTCGGTGCTGCCCGCCACGACGGCGTCGCAGCGTCCGCTCGTGATGAGGCGGGCTGCGTTGGCGATGGCGTGCGTGCCCGCCGCGCAGGCGGTCACCACGGTCTCGCACGGGCCCTCGAACCCGAAGCGCATGGACACGGCGGCGGCCGGGGCGTTGCCCATGACCATGGGGATCATGAACGGCGAGACCCGTCGGGGACCTTTGGTGTGGTAGGTCATCACCTGGTCCTCGATGGTGGTCAGCCCGCCGATGCCGGTGCCGATGATCACGCCCTGGCGAAGCGGCTCACCCGTGGGGCGCCCCGACTGCGTCAGCGCCTCCACCGCTGCGGCGGTGGCGAAGTGCTGGAACCGGTCGGCGCGCCGGACCTCCTTGGGGTTGTCGAAGTAGGGGGTCGGATCGAAGTCGTGGACGCGGTGCTCACCGGCGGGTGGCGCCGACAGCAGTCCCGACCAGAACGCCTCCTGTCCGACACCGCAGCACGACACCACGCCGACGCCGGTGACGGCGACCCGTCGAGCCATCAGAGCTTGGAGGTGACCAGGGTGATCGCCTGCTGCACGGTCTCGATGCCGTCCAGCTCGGATTCGTCGACGCTGACGTCGAACTCCTCCTCCAGGGCCATCACCAGCTCGACGAGATCCAGGCTGTCGGCATCGAGGTCGTCGCCGAAGCGTGCATCCGGGGTGATCTTGTCGGCATCCACGCCGAGGATCTCCACGGCGCAGCGCTGGAACCGGGCGAACACGTCGTCACTCACGTCAGGTCTTCTCCGTTTCGGGGGTCGAGCGGTCTTTACCATAGAAGGCGCCGGCGGCACCGGGCCGTACCCTCGGGCCGGACCGGCGGTTCACCACGGTCCCATGCCCAGTCCACCGTCCACGGGGACGACGGCGCCGGTCGTGTAGGCCGCGGCGTCGGAGACCAGGAAGGCGATGGCGGCCGCCACCTCCTCGGGGCTGCCGAGCCGGCCCACCGGGGTGACGGCGGCGATCTGGGCCTGGCGGTCCTCGCCGATCGCGGCCAGCATGTCGGTGGCGATGGCTCCGGGGGTCACCACGTTGACCGTCACGTGGCGCGAGGCCAGCTCGCGGGCCAGGGAGCGGGCGAAGCCGATCAGCCCCGCCTTCGAGGCCGCGTAGTTGGCCTGCCCGGCCTGCCCCGTCACCGCCACCACCGACGAGACGAACACGATGCGCCCCCAGCGGGCCCGCACCATGCGCGGGGCGGCCCGTCGCGCCACGCGGTAGCCGCCGGTCAGGTTCGTGTCCACGACCGAGGCGAAGTCCTCCTCGCGCATGCGCAACAGCAGCCGATCGGCGGTGATGCCGGCGTTGGAGACCAGGATCTCGACCGGGCCCAGCTCGGCTTCCACCGTGGCGAACGCCGTGTCGACCTGCGCCTCGTCGGTCACGTCGCAGGGCACGGCGAGCACGTCGGCCAGGGGATCGACCTCGCCGGCCCCGGCTCCCGGCGGCGGCGTCGAGCGGTAGGTCACGGCGACCCGGTGGCCCGCGTCGCGCAGCGCCTGCGCGGTGGCGAGCCCGATCCCGCGGGTGCCGCCAGTGATCAGCGCGACCCTGCTCATGTGTCTCCTCCGGTGCGGTCCTCGTCGGACGACGGGATCCCGGCCGACATCGTGGCCCAGGGGTCACCCGCGTGCATGGCGGCGGCGGCAGGGGCGTCCCAGCGCACGACGGCGCTGGCCCAGCTCATGCCCGCACCGAAGCCCACGAACAGGACCCGGTCGCCGGGGTGCAGTCGCCCGGTGGCCGCCGCGTGGCACAGCGTCAGGGGGATGGACGCGGCCGAGGTGTTGCCGCTGTGCTCGAGGGTGCTCACGGCGCGCGCCGAGGCGATCCCGAGACGCTCGCAGGCGGCGTCGAGGATGCGGGCGTTGGCCTGGTGGGGGACCAGCACGTCCACGTCGTCGGGCCGCAGGCCGGCCCGATCGAGGGCCGCTCCGGCGGAGCGCACGGTGGCCCGCACCGCCCGACGGAACACCTCGCGACCGTCCATGACCATGGTGCCACCCACCTCGCAGGCCAGCAGGTGCGCCCCGGAACCGTCGCAGCCCAGGTCGGTGCCCAGCAGCGCCCCGGGCCCGTCGACCGCCTCGACCACGACGGCGCCGCCGCCGTCGCCGAACAGGATGGCGGTGGTGCGGTCGGTGTCGTCGACGAGGCGGGTCATGGTCTCGGCGCCGATGACCAGGATCCGCTCGACGCCGGTGGCGACGAGCCCGAAGGCGCACACCAGGGCGTACACGAACCCGGCGCAGGCGCCGTTCACATCGAGCGCGCCCCCGCCGGTGCCCAGCGCCCGCTGCACGTGGGCCGCCGTGGCCGGCAGGGCCTGGTCGGGGCTGCACGTGGCCACGAGCACCATGCCCACCGACGCCGGGTCGACCCCGGCGCGCGCCAGCGCCGCCCGGCCGGCGTCGACGGCCAGGTCGGTCGTCGAGGAACCGACGCGTCGTTCCCGGATGCCGGTGCGTTCACGGATCCAGGCGTCGGTCGTGGCGAGGTGTGCCTCGAGGTCGGCGTTGGTACGGACCCGGTCGGGCAGGGCGGCACCCCACCCGATGATCGTGCCGCCCCGCGTCACGCCCGCCACGACCAGACCGGTGCCGGGCGGGCGACCCGGGCCGAGCGGTCGACGACGGACCCTTCGACGACGGGGAGGTGTCCGCCCGCAGGTGGGGCGTCGGTGGGGATCATGGGTGCTGCGCTCCGGGGGCCGTGACAGGTTCATGGACCCGGACGGGGTGCGGGAGGTTTCACCGCCCTGTCAGCCGTAGCGCTCCCGGAAGCCCCGGGTCGCCCGGTCCAGGGCGCGCCGTCGGTACACGAGCACGGCGGCTGCTGCGGCCACGGTCAGCAGCGTCACGATGATGCCGGTGTGGTGGCGGGTCGGTTCGGCCATGGCCGAACGCTACCGACGACCCGGCTCCCGAGCACGCCCCACTGGCCACGCACGTCGCCCTGGGGCCTGCCGCGGCGTACGGGGGCGCCTCCGGTCGGGGCCCCCATAGTGGCCGGGGGCGTGCGGCGGGTGGGGTTAGAACCCACAACCCCCGAAGGGCAGCAGGGTTTGAGCCTGCCCTGTATGCCGGTTCCAGCACCGCCGCGGGCCTGTGAACGCTAGCAGGGCGCAGGGCATGCGCCGCCGCCGCGCCGCGCCGGTCGTACACTCCGGGCATGTCCCGATCGCTCGTGGAGCGGCGCCTGTCGGAGGTGGCCGAACGCATGCGTCACCTGCGCGAGGAGCTCGCGCTGGCCGACGAGCAGCTGGCCCACTTCGCCGACGAGGCGGACGACGCCCGGATCCGTGCCCTGGTCAGCGAGACGCCGCTGGCCGAGCAGGAGCACCGCGAGGCCCAGAAGCACGCCGACGCCATGCAACGTCACCGCGCCGCGCTCGATGGGGAGCTGCGCCAGCTCGAGCGCACCCAGGACGAGTTGCTCGACCGACTGCTCGAGGCCCGCAGCTAGGTTCGGCGGCCCGGCCGGCGCCCACTACGATGCGGCGGCCCGCCGGTCGCGCCAGCACCTGTGGCGCTCCACGGGACAGCGACGGGAAAGGACGGAGCGTGGCCACTCGAGTCGTGATCGCCGAGGACGAGGCCATCATCCGCCTCGATCTGCGGGAGACCCTCGAGGAGGAGGGCTACGAGGTCGTGGGGGAGACGGGCCGCGGCGACGAGGCCGTTCGCCTGGTGCGCGAGCACCAGCCCGACATCGCCCTGCTCGACATCAAGATGCCCGGACTCGACGGGCTCTCCGCCGCCCGGGAGATCACCGCCGAGCGGCTCTCGGCGGTGCTCATCCTCACGGCCTTCAGCCAGCGGGATCTCGTGGAGCAGGCCCGCGACGCCGGCGCCCTGGCCTACCTGGTGAAGCCGTTCCAGCGCAGCGAGCTCATCCCCGCCATCGAGGTGGCCATCGGGCGCTTCCGCGAGCTGAAGGCCCTCGTCGACCAGGCCCAGACCCTCGAGGAGCAGCTCGAGACCCGCAAGGTCGTGGATCGTGCCAAGGGCCAGCTCATGGACGGCCAGGCCATGACCGAGTCCGACGCCTTCTCGTTCATCCAGCGCACCGCCATGCGCCAGCGGGTCACGATGCGCGTCGTCGCGCAGCGCATCCTCGACGGCGAGCTGGCCCCCGACGCCGACGGGTCCTGACGGCCGCGCCGAACCACGAAGTGGCCCCGTAGAGTCGCGGGCAATGGCCAACCTCCTGCTCATCGACGGCAACTCGCTCACCTATCGGGCCTTCTTCGCCCTGCCGACCGACATCGCCACCGCCAGCGGCCAGGTCACCAACGCGGTGTACGGGTTCACCTCGATGCTGGTGAACCTGCTGCGCGATCACCGGCCCGACGCCGTGGCCGTCGCCTTCGACCTGCCGCAACCCACCTTCCGCCACGAGGCCGTCGAGACCTACAAGGCCAACCGCCAGGAGACGCCGGACATCCTGCGCCAGCAGATGGGGCTCGTGCGCCAGGTGGTCGAGGCGTTCCGCATCCCGGTGCTCGAGGCGCCCGGGTTCGAGGCCGACGACATCATCGCCACGCTCGCCACCCGGGCCCGGGACCGGGGCGACGACGTCCTGATCGTCACCGGCGACCGCGACAGCTACCAGCTCGTCGAGGACCCCCACGTTCGGGTCCTCTACAACAAGCGGGGCGTGTCGGACTACGTGCTCTACGACGAGGCGGGGATCGAGGAGCGCTGCGGGGTGCCGCCCGGCCGCTACGTCGAGTACGCCGCGCTGCGGGGCGACACCTCGGACAACCTGCCCGGCGTGCCGGGCGTGGGGGAGAAGACCGCCGCCAAGCTCGTGGGCGCCTACGGCGGCATCGACGGCATCTTCGAGCACCTCGACGAGCAGACCCCCAAGCTGCGGGCCAACCTGGCCGACCACGAGGCCCAGGTGCGCCGCAACGCGCAGATCATGGTGCTGGTGCGCGACGTCCCCCTCGACGTCGAGCTCGACGACCTGGCTCGGGGTGAGGTCGACCTCGACGAGGTGCGTGAGCTGTTCGCCTTCCTCGAGTTCCGCTCCGAGAACCTGCACGAGCGCCTGGCGGAGGTGTTCGGCATGCCGGTGTCGGCCGGCTCGACCGCGGGCAACGCCGTGCTCGAGGCCGAGGTCCACGCCGCGGCGAACGCCGCCGACGCCGGAGCCGCCCTGGCGCGCCTGGTCGGCGCCGCGACGCCGGTGAGCGTGGCGGGGAGCTGGGAGGCCGTGCCCGGACGCTCACCGCTGCGGGGCCTGGCCGTCGTGGCCGATCCGGAGGCGGCCGAGGTGGTGTGGCTCGACGCGGCCCTGCTCGGCGAGGCGGCCGTGGCGTCCGCGCTGGTCTCCGTGCTGGGCGTCGACGGGCCGGGCGTGGCGGCCCACGACGCCAAGGAGCTGATCCGCAGCCTGCACGACCACGGCGTGGCGCTCGCCGGCCTGCGCCTCGACACCGCGCTGGCCGCCTACCTGCTCGACCCGGCCGAATCCCGCTACCTGCTCGAGGACCTCCTCTCGCGCTACGCGGCGCTGGCGCTGCCGGCCGACTCGGGTGTGCCGGAGGGCCAGCTCGACTTCGGCGGGACCGACGTCGCCGCCAGCCAGCTCGCCGGCCGTCGGGCCCTCGCCGTGGACCGCCTCCGCGAACCGCTGACCGAGGCGCTGGTGGCGCGGGGTCTGCAGAAGCTGCACGACGAGGTCGAGGTGCCCCTGGTGCGGGTGCTCGCCGACATGGAGATCGTCGGCATCGGCGTCGACGTGGCGGAGCTGCGGCGCCTGCGCGACCACCTCGTCGACGAGTGCGACGGCCTGGCACGCCAGATCCAGCTCGACGCCGGCGAGGAGTTCAACGTCAACTCGACGCCGCAGCTCCGCGAGATCCTGTTCACCAAGCTCGGCCTCACGCCCCAGAAGAAGACCAAGACGGGCTTCTCGACCGACGCCGCGTCGTTGGAGAAGCTGCTCGGCCAGCATCCGATCATCGAGCACCTCCTGCGCTACCGGGAGGTCGAGAAGCTGCGCTCCACCTACGGCGACGGGCTGCTGGCCGAGGTGGGTCCCGACGGGCGCATCCACGCCACCTTCAACCAGACCGTGGCCCGCACCGGCCGGCTCAGCTCCGATCAGCCGAACCTGCACAACATCCCCGTGCGCTCCGAGGAGGGCCGGGCCTTCCGCAAGGCGTTCGTACCCGCAGCCGGCTACGAGTTCCTGGTGGCCGACTACAACCAGATCGAGCTGCGCTGCATCGCCCACCTGGCCGAGGACCCGGGCCTCATCGCCGCCTTCGAGGCGGGCACCGACATCCACACCGAGACGGCCAGCCGGGTGTTCGGGGTCGAGCCCGGCGACGTCTCCATCGAGCAGCGCTCCCGGGCCAAGATGGTCTCCTACGGCCTCGCCTACGGCATGGAGGCCTACGGGCTGGGGCAGCGTCTGGGCATCCCCACCGGTGAGGCCCAGACCATCCTCGACGCCTACTTCGAGGCCTTCCCCGCCGTGCGGGCCTACATGGAGCGCACGGTGGCCGAGGCCCGGGCACGGGGCTACACCGAGACCCTGTTCGGGCGACGCCGCCAGATCCCCGAGCTGCTCTCGTCCAACTTCCGCATCCGCCAGGCGGGGGAGCGGCAGGCCATGAACGCCGGCATCCAGGGTCTCGCCGCCGACATCTTCAAGGTGGCGCTGGTGCGCCTCGACGCCGAGCTCGACGCCGGCGGCCATCGCAGCCGCATCGTGTTGCAGGTCCACGACGAGGTCATCGTGGAGCTCGACCGCGACGAGCGCGACGAGGTGCGGTCCCTCACCCTCGCCGCCATGTCGGGCGCGTTCGATCTGCGCGTGCCCCTGGCCGTGAACCTGGCCATCGGCGCCACCTGGGCCGATGCCAAGGCCTGACCGCGGGATGCCACCCGGCGCTCGGCGGAGGTCCTACGATTCGTCGGAGGACGGCCACGAGGGTCGTCCCGGAGGCACGGGTCGATGCCGACGCAGCGGCGAAACACGCGGTCGTTCTGGATCTTCCTGATCCTGCTCCTGGCCGCCGCGGGCTGGGCGATCAACGCGTCGCAGACCCTCGACAACGAGTGCGGCTTCGGCTATGTCGAGGTGTGGACGTGGATCCCGGGCGGCTTCGAGTGCCGGCCGATCGAGCGGTGAGCGACACCGGGGCGACCGGCGACGGGCACTGGTTCGAGGAGCTCGCCGACGACCTGGGCGCGTCGTACCTGCGCTACTCCTTCACCCGGGGCACCGAGCAGGAGGTCGCCTTCCTGGTGCAGGTGCTCGGCCTGCAGCCGGGCGACCGGGTCCTCGACGTCGGGTCGGGCCCGGGCCGCCACGCCCACGCACTGGCCCGCCGCGCCATGGTGGTGCACGGCGTGGACATCTCCCGGCGCTTCGTCGACCTGGCCCGCGCCGACGCGCCGCCCGGAGCCACCTTCGAGCGCCTCGACGCCCGGGCCCTGCCCTTCGAGCACGAGTTCGACGCCGCCATCTCCCTCTGCCAGGGTGCGTTCGGCCTCATCGCCGGGCCCGCCGCGTCGCAGGAGGCGAGCGCGACGGCGCTCGATCCCGACGGGGCCGTGCTCGACGGCATGGCCCGCGCCGTGCGTCCCGGCGGACTCGTGGCGGTGTCGGCCTTCAGCGCCTACTTCCAGGTGCGCTTCCTCGAGGACCGCGACCACTTCGACGCCGAGCGGGGCGTGAACCACGAGCGCACCGTCGTGCGCGACGAGCAGGGTGGCGAGCACGAGCACGACCTGTGGACCTCGTGCTTCACCCCGCGGGAGCTGCGCCTGCTGGCCGACCGGGCCGGCCTCGAGGTGCTGCACCTGTGGTCGGTGACACCCGGCGCCTACCGCGAGAGCACCCCCGATCTGGACCACCCGGAGTTCCTGCTGGTGGCCAGGACGGCATCCTGAGCGGTCTTTGCTACGCTTGCCGACCGGTGCGGACCGAGCCCGCCTGGCGCGCCCGTCCTCCGACGCCGTCTTCCATCCGATCCGACCGATTCGTCCCTGTCCAGAGAGAACCCACCATTGTCCGACCAGGCCCCTGACATCCTCGCCGCAGCCGGCGGCACCCCCGCAGCCCCCACCACGACGCTCCCGGAATCCGACATGGGTTCCTTCGCCGAGGACGGCAGCTACATCCCCCGCCCCATCGTCGACAACGACCTGGGCTCCCTGTCCCTCGACGACGCCTACGCCCAGAGCATGGTCGACGTCGAGGACGGCCAGATCGTCGAGGGCACGGTGGTCAAGGTCGACCGCGACGAGGTCCTGCTGGACATCGGCTACAAGTCCGAGGGCGTGATCCCGGCCAAGGAGCTGTCGATCCGCAACGACGTCGACCCCAACGAGATCGTCTCGCTGGGCGACGCCGTCGAGGCCCTGGTGCTCCAGAAGGAGGACAAGGAGGGCCGCCTCGTCCTGTCCAAGAAGCGGGCCCAGTACGAGCGGGCCTGGGGCACGATCGAGAAGATCAAGGAAGAGGAGGGCGTCGTCTCCGGCCCCGTCATCGAGGTGGTCAAGGGCGGTCTGATCCTCGACATCGGCCTGCGGGGCTTCCTGCCCGCCTCCCTGGTGGAGCTGCGCCGGGTGCGCGACCTGCAGCCCTACGTGGGTCGCAGCCTCGAGGCCAAGATCATCGAGCTCGACAAGAACCGCAACAACGTGGTGCTGAGCCGCCGGGCGTGGCTGGAGGAGACCCAGAAGGAGCAGCGCGAGGACTTCCTGGCGAACCTGAAGCCGGGCGAGGTCCGCAAGGGCGTCGTGTCCTCCGTGGTCAACTTCGGCGCCTTCGTCGACCTGGGCGGCATGGACGGCCTGGTGCACGTGTCGGAGCTGTCCTGGAAGCACGTCGACCACCCCGGCTCCGTGGTGGCGGTGGGTGACGAGGTCACGGTGCAGGTGCTCGAGGTCGATCTCGACCGGGAGCGCATCAGCCTGTCGCTCAAGGCCACCCAGCAGGACCCGTGGCAGGAGTTCGCCTCCAACCACCGCGTGGGGGAGCTGGTCTACGGCCGGGTCACCAAGCTGGTGCCCTTCGGCGCCTTCGTGCAGGTGGGAGACGGCATCGAGGGCCTGGTGCACATCTCGGAGATGTCGGCCCACCACGTCGACCTGCCCGAGCAGGTGGTGACCCCCGGCGAGGAGCTGTGGGTCAAGATCATCGACCTCGACCTCCAGCGTCGCCGCATCAGCCTGTCCATCAAGCAGGCGGCCGAGGGCGGCGTGGTGGCCGCCGAGTACCAGGAGCACTTCGGCGAGCACGCCTTCGACGACGACGGCAACTACATCGGCCCGTCGACCGAGGCCCAGGAGGCCTGGGCCGAGTACTACGCCGAGTTCGGCGAAGGCGAAGGCGACGGCGACGGGAACGGCGCCGAGCCGGCGACCGACGACGCGGTCCCCGCCGAGGGCGAGGCCGAGGGCGGTGGCGAAGCCGCCGAGTGAACGTGCGGCGGCCGCGCGGCGCATCGTGCCGCGCGGCCCGTCGCGGTGCGTCGGTGCGGAGCATCGCGACAAGGAGTCGCCGAAAGGGCTAACGTGCGCCGCCGGAGCACCCGATAGAGGTTGCGCCAGGATCGGCCGTCGCGGTGGCGGGTGGTCCACTCCAGAATGGGCAGGGTGGGTTCCTCCTGGCCCCGTCTACGACGTCCGCCGGACGGCGCAGGGGGTCCCGCTGGGCACACCGGAGCCGTGAGCGAGAAGTGAGGTCGGAGTGAGTTCACGCAGAACCGTGATCCTGATCGTGGCCATCGTGGTGGGAGTCGTGGCTGCCTTCCTCGTGTGGAACTACGTCCAGGGCATCGAGGACGACGTCAGCGAGGACAGCAAGGAGATCGAGGTCTTCGTGGCGCGCGAGACCGTCGTGCGGGGTGAGGACGGCGGGGTCGCCCTCGACCAGGGCCTGATCCAGACCGACGTCATCCCGCAGAAGTACTACCCGGCCACGGCCATCAAGTCGGCCGACGAGATCGCCAAGAAGGTGGCGTTGTTCGACATCGCCCCCGGCACGGTGATCGTGCAGGGCATGTTCGTCGACCCGTCGACCACCCAGATCAGCTTCCGGGACCGGCTCAAGAACCCCGACCACGTCGCCATCTCCTTCTCGGTCGACAGCACCAGGGGTGTCGGCGGCTTCCTCGTGCCGGGCGACGAGGTGAACATGATGATCACGGCGACGGTTCCCGACGAGGCCAAGACGGCGCTCGCCGAGCAGGCAGGGGCCGGTCCCGACGCCTTCGCCAGCCAGGGCCCCCAGCCGTTCATCTGGAGCTCGACGCAGCGCTACATGTACCAGAAGGTGCAGATCCTGGCCGTCGGCGAGCAGGCCCTGCTGGCCCCGGGCGAGCAGGCCACCACCGGCGAGGACGGCGAGACGGCGACCAACTCCGGTCTGCTCACGGTGAACGTGCCGCCCGACGCCGCGCAGTACATCGCCACCGGCGCACTGCACGAGGGCGGCTACTACCTGTCGCTGGTCCGGGGCGACTACGCCCCGCGCGAGCTGCTGCCGCTGCCGGTCACCCAGGACCTGCTCCCCGGTGAGGACGCGGGCATCCTGACCCCCTACGGGCCCGAAGGGAACGTCGAAGAGTGACGAGTCCGTTCTCGGGTCTTCCCGGCGAGGCCATGCCCCGTCCCAGCGCCGCCTCCACGTCCGGAGGCGGCGCACCCCAGGTCGGGGTGGCCGTCGTCGACGCCGACCAGACCGTGCGCAGCCGTCTGGCCATGCAGCTCGGACAGGGTGCCACGCCGTTCGGCTCGCTCAACGACCTGCTGCCCCGCCTGACCGGGCATCCGGTGGTGGTCGTGCTGGGGCCCTCCTTCAACGAGCCCGAGGAGCTGGCAGCGGCCGAGCACCTCCTGTCCGCCCGTCGAGAGGTCGGCGCCATCATGGTCGCCCAGGAGCTCACCACCGATCTGCTCCAGCGGGCGCTGCGCTCCGGCGTGCGCGACGTGCTGCAGTCCCCGGTCGACTCCCAGCAGCTCGTGGAGGCCGTCTCCCGGGCGGCCCTGTCCGTCGCCCAGGCCGCGCCGCCGGTCTCGGCCCCGCTCGACGACGACGCCGAACCGGGTCGGATCATCACCGTGTTCTCCACCAAGGGCGGTGCCGGCAAGTCGGTCATCGCCACGAACCTGGCGGTGTCCCTCGCCCGCCGCACCGACCGACCCGTGGTGCTGGTCGACGCCGACCTCCAGTTCGGCGACATCGCCGTGATGCTCAAGCTGTCGCCGCAGCACACGGTGGTCGACGCCGTCGGGGCCATCGACCGCCTCGACCGCGGCCTGCTCCAGAACCTGTTGGTCGAGCACGGGCCGTCCGGTCTGCTGGTGCTCGCCGCGCCGCTCGAGCCCGCCTTCGCCGACCAGATCGGCGCCTCGGAGATGGTCCGAATCGTGGAGCTGCTCCGCAGCTTCGCGGCCTTCGTCGTGGTCGACACGCCGGCCTACTTCAACGACGTCGTGCTCGGCCTCATCGAGATCAGCGACGACGTGCTGCTGGTGGCGGGGATGGACATCCCGAACATCAAGAACGTGAAGATCGGCCTGCAGACGCTGCGTCTGCTCAACACGCCGATGGAGAAGCTGCGCCTCATCCTGAACCGCGCCAACTCCAAGGTGAAGCTCGACGTGGGGGAGGTCGAGCGCACCCTCGGGGTCAACGCCGACGCGCAGATCCCCAGTGACGTCGTGGTGCCGCAGGCGGTCAACAAGGGCGAGGCCGTGGTGCTGAACGCACCCAAGTCCGGGGTGGCCAAGTCCATCGAGGAGCTCGCAGACAAGTTCGCCCCGGTGGAGGGTCGCCGTAAGCGACGCTGAGGTCAGGGGTCTACCATCGTTGTCGATCCCGCCGGATCGACTCCGGGTCCGCACACGCACTGAGGAGTAGCCGTGTCGCTGTACAAGCGCCTGCACGACGTCCAAGCTGTTCCCGCAGCGGGCACCAAGCGGCGTGATCCCGTCCTCGACGAGTTGCGCCAGAAGATCCACCACCAGCTCATCGACGAGCTGGGGCCGATCCTCTACGACAAGCGCCTCTCCGAGGACGACCTGCGTCGCCGGGTCAACGACCACCTGCACTCCGCCCTGGCGCAGGAGCGGGCACCGCTCTCGGCCGCCGACAAGGCGCAGCTCATCCAGGACGTCTCCGACGACATCCTCGGCTACGGCCCCATCGACCGCTTCCTCAAGGACGAGGAGATCACCGAGGTCATGTGCAACGGGGCCGACCAGGTCTACGTGGAGCGGGCCGGCAAGCTCGAGAAGACCAGCGTGACCTTCGTCGACGAGACGCACCTGCGCCGCATCATCGACAAGATCGTGAGCGAGGTCGGTCGGCGCATCGACGAGGCGAACCCCCTCTGCGACGCCCGCCTGCCCGACGGCTCGCGCGTCAACGCCGTGATCCATCCCCTCGCCATCGGCGGTCCCTACCTGACGATCCGGAAGTTCTCCAAGGAGAAGCTCCAGATCGACGACCTGATCCGGTTCGGCACCCTCAACGCCCACGCCGCCCGCTTCCTGCAGGCCTGCGTGGTCGGGCGGCTGAACATCATCGTGTCGGGCGGTACGGGCACCGGCAAGACGACCACGCTCAACGTGCTGTCGTCGTTCATCCCCTCCGACGAGCGGATCGTCACGGTGGAGGACGCCAAGGAGCTGCAGCTCCACCAGGAGCACGTGCTGTCCCTCGAGGCCCGGCCGCCCAACATCGAGGGTCGGGGCGAGGTCACGATCCGCGACCTGGTCAAGAACTGCCTGCGCATGCGCCCCGACCGCATCGTGGTCGGCGAGTGCCGCTCGGGCGAGGCGCTCGACATGCTCCAGGCCATGAACACCGGCCACGACGGCTCACTCACCACCGTGCACGCCAACAGCCCCCGCGACACCCTGGCCCGTCTCGAGACCCTGGTGCTCATGGCGGGGTTCGACCTGCCGGTGCGGGCCATCCGGGAGCAGATGTCCTCGGCCATCGACCTCGTCGTGCAGCTCACCCGCCTGCGCGACGGCACCCGGCGCATCACCCACATCACCGAGGTGCAGGGCATGGAGGGCGACGTCATCACCCTGCAGGACATCTTCCTGTTCGACTACGGCATGGGTGTCGACGAGCACGGCCGCTTCAAGGGCCACCTCAAGGCCACCGGCGTGCGACCCAAGTTCACCGAGAAGCTCTCCGACCTGGGCATCCGCCTCGGCCAGGAGGTCTTCCAGCCCGAGGGCTTCCAGCGCAAGGCGGTGGGCAGGTAGTGGTCGCCCGCACCGTGCGCCGCCTCGCCCTGCTGCTGGCCGTCCTGGGCCTGCTCGCCACCTGGTCGGGCGTCGCCTCGGCGGAGCTCGACTCGGCGACCGCGCCGCTGCAGGTCCGCGCCGTCGATGCGAGCGACCCCGGGGCGGTGGCGCTCGACTACCTCTACGTCGGTGACGGCGATCCGCAGGACGTCTCGGTCGCCCAGAGCATCGGCGACAGCGACGAGTCCTCCTCGGTCGAGGTCACCGACGTCGCCCCCCTCCCCGAGGACCCGGGCATGGCGCTGTCGGTGGTCATCGACTCGGGCCCGGGCATGGACGAGTCCGGCGGTCTGGTGAACGCCAAGGAGGCTGCCAAGGACCTGTTCGAGACGCTGCCCGAGGGCACACTGGTGAGCATCGTGCAGGCCGGTGACGTGGCTGCGGTCAAGCAGGGCTTCACCGCCAACGTCGAACGCCTCGTGGAGGCCGTCGACGCCATCGGCCCGAGCGAGAACGCGGCCGTGTGGAACGCGGTGGAGATCGGCGCCGGGAACCTCGCCGAGGACGCCGGCGACCGTCAGGCGAGCGTGGTGGTGATCACCGGGAGCGCCGACGAGGTGTCGGGAGACCGGGCCTCGTCAGCCGCCGGCGAGCTCTCCAACGCCGGCGCCGCGGTGTTCGTGGCCCGCCTCCCCAGCGGGGTGGACCTCGACGACACGGTGCGCCAGGTGGGCGGTCTGTCCTACACCGCCGACGACGCCGACGGCCTCGCCGACGCGGTGTCCCGGGTCGGGACCGACCTCACCGAGCACCAGTTCCGCGTCGTGTTCGACAGCGCCACCACGTCGGGTGACAGCGTGAGCGTCACGCTCGACGCCGGCGGCGCCTCCACGACCTCGTCGTTCCTGATCGGCGGGACCTACGAGGGCCTGCAAGCGGTGTCGCCCGAGTTCGTGTCCGAGCCCGGGGGTGTCGAGTTCCTGCAAGGGGGGCTCGGGTTGCTCCTCGCGGTGGTCGTCGTGCTCGTGGCCGTGGCCGCGCTGACCTTCGCCCTCGCCTCGCTGATGGTCAAGGAGGACCGCCTCTCGCAGGTGCTGCAGCCGTACTCGGAGGTCTACGGCACCGGCTCGGCCGACGACGACGAACCCGCCGACACCTCGGTGGCCCGCACAGCCATCATCCAGCGGGCTGTGGCGCTCACCGAGAACGTGGCCCGCGAGCAGGGGGCGCTGGCACGCACCGAGGCCGCGCTCGAGCGGGCCGACCTGCCCCTGCGGGCCGGCGAGGCGCTGTTCTTCTACCTGGCCGTCGTGGTGCTGTTCACCATCGGCGCGCTGTTCCTGTTCCAGAACATCCTGGGGGGCCTGCTCCTCGGCGCCATCGCCGCCATCGTGCCGCTCGCCGTCGTGAGCTTCCTGGGCGGTCGGCGCCGCCGGAGGTTCATGGCCCAGCTCCCCGACACGCTCTCGCTGCTGTCGGGCACGCTTCGGGCCGGCTACTCGCTCATGCAGGGCGTCGAGGCGGTGTCGCAGGAGGTCGAGGACCCGATGGGCCAGGAGCTGCGACGGGTGGTCACCGAGGCGCGGCTGGGCCGTCCGCTCGAGGACGCGCTCGACGCCTCGGCGGAGCGCATGGGCAGCCCCGACTTCTCGTGGGCCGTCATGGCCATCAAGATCCAGCGCGAGGTCGGCGGCAACCTGTCCGAGCTGCTGCTCACGGTGGCCGACACCATGATCGCCCGCGAGCGTCTCCGGCGGGACATCGCCTCGCTCACGGCCGAGGGGCGCATGAGCGCCATCATCCTGTTGGTCATGCCCATCGGCCTCGGCGTCATGATGTACGTGATCAACCCCGAGTACATGAGCCGACTGTTCGACAACGCGCTCGGCATCGGCATGCTCATCGCATCCGGGGTGTCGATGTTCATCGGCTTCCTCTGGATGCGCAAGATCATCAACATCGAGATCTGAGACATGGAACCGATCGTCATCATCGCCGGACTGCTGGTCGGGGGCACGCTGGCCCTCGTCATCTACCTGATCGCCACCCAGGCCGACGAGAAGGCCGTGGTGCGGGAGTCGTTGCGCCAGCTCGACGGCTACGAGGTCGAGAACGTGCGCGACCAGGAGCTGCTGGCACCCATCACCGAACGGGCCGTCACCCCCGTCCTGAACGGGCTCAGCAACCTCGGCCGGCGGTTCACCCCGACGGGCTACGTGGACGGCGTGCGCCAGAAGTTCATCTACGCCGGTCGGGGATCGGCCGACGCCGTCGACCGGTTCCTCGCCGTCCGGGTCATCACGGTCGTCCTGATCCCCTTCGCTCTGGTCTTCGTCTACCTCTGGAACCCACTGGGGTTGTCGGGCATGACGCAGCTCATCGTGTTCGCCCTCCTGGTCCTGGCCCTCCTGCTGGGCCCCGACGCCATCCTCAACCGGCGGGTCGAGGAGCGCCAGCACGAGTTGCGAATCAAGCTCCCCGACATCCTCGACCTGCTCACCATCTCGGTCGAGGCCGGCCTCGGCTTCGAGCAGGCCCTCGACCGCACCATCTCGGCGGTGCCGGGGCCGTTGTCCGACGAGTTCTCCCGCATGCTGGGCGAGGTCCGTGCCGGCTCCAGTCGTGCCGACGCCATGCGAGCCATGGACCAGCGCACCAACGTGCCCGAGGTCCGTTCCTTCGTGCTCGCCATCCTCCAGGCCGACACCTTCGGCGTCTCGATCGGCCGGGTGCTGCGGGCCCAGTCCGAGGAGATGCGCATCAAACGCCGCCAGCTCGCCGAGGAGCAGGCACAGAAGGCTCCGGTGAAGATGCTCATCCCCATGGTCTTCTGCGTCTTCCCGTCGCTGTTCGTCGTGGTCATCGGGCCGGCGATCATCAACATCCGCGACAACTTCAGCTGACCGGCTCGCCGTGTCGGGCCCTGGTGTTACCTCGCCTGATGGGTCCGACGAGGAGGCTGCTACGCGCCAGCGCCAACCGGCTGCCGGTCGGGGCGTCCGGTGGTGGCCGCCGAGCCTCGCCGGTGTCGTGGGCCTCCTCTACGTCGGCCTCGCCTTCGTGCGGGGCATCCGACCGCTCGGCGACAACAGCTTCCTCACCCATCTGGCGACGGGCCGCCTGATCCTGGACTCGGGGATCCCGCGTCGCGACCCGTACTCCTTCACGGCGCAGGGCGAGCCGTGGGTGGTGCAGAGCTGGCTCGCCTCGCTGCTCTACGGGGTCGTCGACGAGCTCGGCGGCCTCGGCGGGCTGCGGGTGCTGACCGCCGTGTCCTACGCGGTGCTGGCTGCGCTCGTCTGGCGGTTGACTCGACCCGCCGACGCCGTGCTGGTGCGTCTGGGTGTCGCCGCCTTCCCCCTGCTGATCGGCTTCTCGACCTGGTCGCCCCGCCCGCTGCTGCTGGGGCTCATCTGCTTCACGCTGACCCTGCTGATCGTCGTCGAAGACCGAGATCCACGCCTGCTGGTGCCGGTCATGTGGGTGTGGGTGAACACGCATGGCTCGTTCCCTCTGGGGCTGGTGCTCATCGCCGCGCTCGCGATCGGCACCCGACTCGACCGGCTGTCGCCCCGTGCCTGCCTGCAGGCCCTGGCGTGGTCCGCAGGCGGCACGATGCTCGGCGCCCTCAACCCCCTCGGACCGACGCTGCTGTTGTTCCCGCTCGACCTGCTCGACAACCAGGACGTCCTGCGCCGGGTGGCGGAATGGGCATCACCCTCCTTCGCGGCATCGTGGGCACGGCTGTTCCTGGTGCAGGTGGTGGTGACCATCCTGGCGCTCGTGCGCCGGCCAACGTACCGCGACGCCGTCCCGGTGGTCGTGTTCCTGGCCGCCGGCCTGCTCGCCACCCGCAATGTCGCCATGGCCTCCATCGTGTTGGCGCTCGCGTCGGGCCACGGTCTGGCCGGCATCGGGGGCCGGCTGGGTCGTGAGCGCTCGCCGGCCACCGCCGTCGCTGCGATCGCCGTGGCCGTCGTCGTGGCGTTCGTGGCGCTGCAGGCGCTGGACGAGCCCGATCTGGACGATGGCGCCTATCCGGTGGCGGCCATCGACGCGCTCGAAGCCGCCGGACTGCGTGACCCAGAGGTGCGCTGGGCCCACCAGGACGTGACCGGCAACTACCTCACCTTCCGCTACGGGCGCGATGCCCGCGTCTTCTTCGACGACCGCTACGACATGTTCCCCGAGGCGGTGAGTCGGGACTATCTGGTGCTCAACGACGGGGAGCCGGGATGGGACGAGGCGCTCGACCGCCATGGCATCGACGTGGTGGTCTGGCGTCGGGAGGAGCCGCTGGCGCAGCTTCTGGAGGCCGATGACCGTTGGGCGGTCTGGTGGGAGGACGACGACACCGTCGTCGCCTGTCGGACGAGCGCCTCCTGGTGCGACGAGCAGGGGTGATCGGGGGTCGTACGCAATCGCGTGCGCCATAGAAGGCCCCGTATGGCACGCGTGAGGGCCGGCCTCGCGGCCGGCCCTCACGAACGTCCTCGTCCTGTCGACGTCGACCGACGCTAGGGCGACGCCTCGCTGATTGCCGATGCCGAGCTGTCGAAGGACTCCTCGACGCTCGACTGGAAGTATCGCAGCCCTCCGATGCAGAGCAGCGCGATCAGCGAGACGAGGAGCACGTACTCCACGAGGCTCGCACCGTCGTCGCCCTGCAAGCGGGCCGCCTGACGATCCGGATGTCGACCGTTCATCGGATGCAGCTTCCCGCCGAGATGCGAAGAGGGCGGGACAAGCCCGCCCTCTTCGTGAAGGCTCGGAGAGCGGATCAGCCGATGGCCGAGCCGACGCTCGAGAACTTCTCGTCGGCCTGGCGGCCGAGGAAGGTGATGGCGATGATGCACACGACGGCGATCAGGGCCACGAGCAGGGCGTACTCCACGAGGGAGGCACCACGGTCGGTCCGGCAACGAGCCTGGAGCCAAGCACTGACGTACTCATAAGCAAGCATTGGAATGGGTCTCCCTTATCCTGGTGCTGACAATGCTCCTCACCGGTTTGCGAGGAGCCTGTTCCTGTCCAAGGAGAGTATCGACCCGGGAGGGGGGCGACCGTATAGGCCGTTCGGATCATTTCCTTGTGTCCCGATTGGCCACGCGTGGTGTCGACGCTGGCGGTGCCTCAATCGAGGTGGATGATGCCCATCCGCACGGCCTGCAGCACGGCCTGGGTGCGGTCCCGGGCATCGAGCTTCTGGTAGATCGACGCCAGGTGGTTCTTGACCGTCTTCTGGCTGATGTAGAGCTGTTCGGCGACCTCGCCGGTGGAGCACCCGTTGGCGATGAGCTGCAGCACCTCCTCCTCGCGCTTGGTGATCACCCGGTCCTCGTCCCGGGAGGGCTGGTCCAGCTTGCGCACCTCGGCCAGCATCGAGGCGGCGAGCTGCGGCGACAGGGCCGTCTCTCCGCTGGCCGCCATGCGCACGGCGTCGGCGATCTCCTGGGTCGAGCAGTCCTTGACCAGGTAGCCGCTGGCACCTGCCCGGATGGCCGCGGCGAGGACTTCGCGGTCGGCGTGCATCGTGAGCATCACGATCTTGATGTCGGAGAAGCGCTCCTTGATCTGGCGGGTGGCCTCCACGCCGTCGACCTCGGGCATCGTGACGTCCATGAGGATGACCTCGGGCTGGAGGTCCTCGGCGAGGTGGATGGCCTCGTCACCGTCTCGGGCCTCGCCCACGACGTCGAACCCCTGATCGGTCATGGAGCGCCGCAGACCCTCGCGCAGCATGCGGTGGTCGTCGGCAAGCATCAGACGGATGCCCACAGGTGCAGTCTCCTCATCGGTCGGGCCGCTCCGAACCGTCGGCCCGGGCCGAAGACTACCTGCCCGGGAAGCGATCGTCGGTGAGCATCTGGGCCGAACGGCTCAGGCGCCGCTGGCGGCGGCCACGGGACGCTCCTCGGGCTCCGACTGCCGCAGCAGGATGCAGCGCACCCGGGTGCCCTCGCCCTCCCGGCTGGTGAGGTCGAGGGTGGCGCCGATGCTCGAGGCCCGCTCCCGCATGCCCAGGATGCCGTAGGAGTCGAGTCGTCCGGCCCGCCCGATCGGGAACCCCGCGCCGTTGTCGGTGATGTCGAGCACCGCCGACTCGCCGTTGCAGCGCCACACGATGCGAGCCTTCGTGGCGCCGCTGTGGCGCTCGATGTTGGTCAGCGCCTCCTGGGCGATGCGCCACATCTCCCGCTCCTGCAGGATCGGCAGCCGGTGGTCGCGGTCGCAGATGAGCTTGATCTCGATGCCGCTGCGCTCCTGGATCCGGAAGGCGAAGCCGTCGAGCACGCTCGCCAGGTCGTCGCCGTCGGAGACGTCGGTGCGCAGGTCGTAGAGGGTGTCGCGGACCTCGCGGATCACGCCCCGGACGTCGTCGCGGAGCCGCTCCAACGACTCGCCGATGTCCTCCCCGCGGGACTCGGTGGACACGATCCGGTCGAGCTCGAAGGCCAGGTAGGCGAGCGACTGGCCGATGCGGTCGTGCAGGTCACGTGCGATGCGGGTGCGCTCCTCGTCGGCGCCGACGGTGCGGAGGCGCCCGAACCAACGGGCGTTGTCGATGGCCAGCCCGACGGGCTCCACGAACCCCCGCAGCAGCTCGCCGTCGCGTTCGGTGAAGTGCTCCCGTTGCTGGTCCTCGACGGCCACCAGGCCGATGATCGAGCCCCGTGCGGGTAGTGGGGCGTAGATGCCCGAGCTCGACTTGAGCGCCAGGCCAGGGCCGCCTTCGCTCGACAGGTCGGCGACCCGGACCTCGCGCTCTTCCGTCAGGGCCCGGGTCAGCGGCGGCGGCAGGTCCAAGGTGGCGAGCCGCAGCGGCAGACGGGCGCCTTCCCGGCGCAGCAGCGCCCACTGGCCGTCCGTCTCGTCGAGCACCAGCACCGCAGCGAAGTCGAAGTCGAACAGCCCCCGCAGCCGGCCGACGGTGGTGTCGAGCACCTCGTCGATGTCGAGCGAGGCCGGAAGGGTCTGTGCCACGCGGTGCAGGGAGTAGAGCAGGGCGTTGGCGTCGGCGAGGCGACCCAGGCGGTCGAGGGCGAGGGAGTGCTGACGGTCGGCCTCACCCGAGATCCGGCGGGCGTAGCCGGCGATGAGCGCCACGAGCAGCAGCACGAGGCTCCACTGTGCCGACAGCCGGATCGTCTCGGCATCGTTGGAGGTGTTGATGAAGGGCAGGCTCACGGCCAGGGCGATCACGATGGCGATGCGCACCGCGAAGCCGAAGCCCCGGGCGAAGCCGGCCACCACCACCGCTGTCATCACCGAGAAGATGAAAGGGGACTCCCAGTAGCCGGTGGCCACGACCGCGACGGCGTTGAGTGCGACCTCGGCCAGCACCGACAGCAGGCTGCGCACGGTGCCCATGTAGCGCAGGGGTCGGAAGGTGCGGAACGCCGTGTACCCCAGCAGCCCCGCGCACCACAGCACGACGGCGACGTCGTCGTTCGTGCGGTAGCGGTCGATGGTGAGCGCGACGCTGGCCAGGATCGTGCCCCAGCGCATCACCAGGATGGCCGAGCCGAAGGACCGGAGTCGGTCGATGCCGACGAGGCCGTCGTCGGTCGCGGTGCCGTCGGTCGTCTCCGCGAGGTCTAGGAGTCGGTCCCGCCAGCTCGCCGGGTCTTCCGTCGCATCCGGGATCGGACCTTCGCGATCGGCTGCGGGCGGCTGACCGTCCGGGCCTCCCGTGGGTTCCTCGCTCGGCGTCGGCCCGTCGCCGGTCCGTCCCGCGGTCGTCGTTGCGCGTTCCACCACCGCCCCCATCGGCGTGCGGCGCCCGGTGTTGAGCGGTTGGGGTGAGCGATCGCCCGTTGGACCCGGCACCCGAGTCGACCCGGGTCCGCCCGGGCGGAGCTAGGGTGCGGCGTGCTCCTGGTGGGACTCACGGGCGGGATCGGGTCGGGCAAGTCGACGGTGTCGGCTGCCCTGGCCGAGCGGGGGGCGGTGGTCATCGACGCCGACGCCATCACCCGGGAGCTCCAGGAGCCCGGCCAGCCGGTGCTGGCAGCCATGGTCGAGCGCTTCGGGCCCGGCATCCTGCGCCCCGACGGCACCCTCGACCGCCCCGCGGTGGCCGAGCTGGTGTTCCCCGATCCGCAGGCCCTCGCCGACCTCAACGCCATCGTGCACCCCGCGGTCGGGGCCGAGATCGCCCGCCGCCTCGAGGCGGAGGCCGCCACCGACCACGTCGTCGTGCTCGACGTGCCCCTGTTGGTGGAGTCGGGGCGCGGCGACCTGGCCGGCATGATCGTGGTCGACCTCGACCCCGAGGTGGCCGTCGCCCGCCTCGTCGAGCAGCGGGGCTTCACCCCCGAGGACGCACGGGCCCGCATCGCCCGTCAGGCGTCACGGGAGCAGCGCCTGGCCAAGGCCGACGTCGTGATCGACAACTCGGGGTCGCGTGACGATCTCGCCCCCCTGATCGAGCGCTGCTGGTCCTGGATCGAGGCGCTGGCCCGCTCCGGCGCCACCGGCCCCGCGTAGGGCGGCTCAGCAGAGCCCGAGGCGCCGGCCCAGGTCGCTGCGCAGCCGGCCGTCCGGGTCGACCCGGGCCCTGACCCGGCGCCAGTCGGGGAGCTGCGGGTACATGGCGTCGAGGAGCTCGGGACGCAGGCGGGCGTCCTTGGCCAGGTAGATGCGCCCGCCGGCCTCCGCCACGCTGGTGTCCAGCTCGTCGAGGAGCCGGGGCAGGTCGGTCGAACCCGTGGGGATGTCCAGCGCCAGGGTCCAACCGGGTGCGGGGAAGGAGAGGTACCCGTCGTTGCCGGGGCCGAAGCGCTTCAGCACGGCGAGGAAGGACGGGCAGCCCGACCGGGCCAGTCGTTCGACCATGGACCGCAGCGTGGCCTCCGCGCCGAAGGGCACGACGCACTGCCACTGCAGGAAGCCCTGCGGTCCGTACAGCCGGTTCCAGTTCCGCACGCCGTCGAGGGGGTGGAAGAACTGGGCGATGGTCTGCAGCTCGTCGCGCCGGCGCGTCGGTGCCTTGCGATACCACAGCTCGTTGAAGGCCCGGATGGTGAGCGGGTTGAGCAGGCCCGAGGGGATGCCCGGCGGGGCGCCCACCAGCTCCAGCGGTTCGAAGACCAGCGCCTCGTCCCCGGACGACGCCGGCAGCTCGTCGAGCCGGGCGAAGCGGCCGCTGGTGAGCACCGAGCGCCCCAGGTGGCGCCCGGTGGCGACCAGGTCGATCCAGGCCACCGAGTACGGGTAGTGCCGATCGCCCTCCTCCATGAGGGCCATGACCGTGTCGAGATCAGCGGCGCGGTCGGTGTCGACCACCAGCCGGCTGGTCTCGATGCGAGGGCAGCGGAACGTGGCGTCGAGCACCACCCCGGTCAGCCCCATCCCGCCCGCCGTGGCGCGGAACAGCTCGCCGTCGGTGTCCCGCGACACCTGCTGCACGACGCCGTCGGGGGTGAGGAGGCGGAACGAGACCACGTGGTCGGTCCACGAGCCGGCCCGGTGGTGGTTCTTGCCGTGGATGTCGGCGGCGATGGCGCCGCCGACGGTGACCTGGCGCGTCCCCGGGGTGACGGGCACGAAAAACCCCCGGGGGACGAGCACCCGCAGGAGCCGGTCGAGGTCCATGCCGGCGCTGGCCGTCACCGTGCCGGTCTCGGCGTCGAGCTCGAGCGACGCCAGCCCGGTCGTGTCGATCACCCGCCCGCCGGCGTTCTGGGCCGCGTCGCCGTAGCTGCGCCCCAGACCCCGGGCCAGGGCGCCGCGCCCGTCGAGGCCGTCGAGGCAGTGCTCGAGCTCGGTGACGGTGGCGGGTTGGGCCACCCGGGCGGCCGAGGGAGCGGTGCGACCCCAGCCGCACAGCAGCCTGCGTCGGGTCGGAGCCGACGCGCCGGGGGCCGGCGCAGCGACGGGGTCAGGCGACGTAGATGCCATAGCCGTAGATGATGGCCCAGGCGACGCCGGCCAGCAGCAGCGGGCGGTCGTGCAGCACCACCTCGTCGGGTTCGCCGCCGCGGCCCTCGTCGATGATGAGCACGTAGCGCAGGATCGCCACCGCGAAGGGGGCGATGGAGAGCTGGAACCACAAGGCGGCGTCGGGGTTGTTGTCGACGGCGCCGGCCGAGTCGAAGGCCCACATGCAGTAGGCGACGAGCACGGTGCCCGCCGCCAGGGTGCGCAGGGTGAGCAGGAAGCTGGGGGAGTACGCGCCCAGGGTGGCGCGGACCAGGCCGGCGTCGGCGCCCAGGGCGCGGGCCTCGCCCTCCCGTTTGCCGACCACCATCAGCAGGGCGCCGAAGGAGGCCACGATGAAGAACCACTCCGAGATGGGCAGCCCCGTGGCGGTGGCCCCGGCGATGGCCCGCAGCACGAACCCGGCGGCCACGGCGACCACGTCGAGCACCGGCTGTCGCTTCAACCACAGCGTGTAGGTCGCGGTGAGCGTCACGTAGGCGGCGACGGTGACGACCAGGTCGGCGTTGGCGGCGGCAGCCACCGCCAGACCGGCGATCAACAGCAGCACCCCGCAGGCGACGGCCAGCGGCAGCGGGACGATCCCCGCGGCGATGGGGCGGTTGCGCTTGGTGGGGTGGCGGCGGTCGGCGTCGACGTCGAGGGCGTCGTTGAGCAGGTACGTGCCGCTGGCGGCGAGGCAGAAGGCCACGAAGGCGATGAGGGTGTCGACCAGCACCCCGGCGTCGCCGAGCTCACCCGCGGCGGCCGGAGCCGCGAACACCAGCACGTTCTTGAGCCACTGGTGGGGGCGCATGGTGCGCACCAGGCCCACCGGCAGCGACGTCGACACGAGCGTGGTCCCGGTCAGCGGGCCGACACGATGCGCCACAGAGGGCGGGGCAGGTGGCGCATGACGGCGAACACCCACCGCAGGATGCCCGGCGCCCAGATGATCTCCCGGCCCTTCTGCAGGCCCGCCACGACGGCCTCGGCCACGGCGTCGGGAGTCGTCGCGAACGGCTGGGCGGCCATGCCTTCGGTCATGCGGGAGTGCACGAAGCCGGGGCGGACCACCACCACCCGTCCACCGGTGCCCACCAGCGCATCGCCCAGACCCTGGGCGAAGGCGTCGAGGCCCGCCTTGGAGGAGCCGTACACGTAGTTCGACCGGCGCGGCCGCTCGGCGGCCACCGACGACAGCACCAGGAGGGTGCCGTGACCCTGTTGCCGGAAGCGGTCGGCGGTGACCAGCCCGGCGCTCACGGCACCGACGTAGTTGGCCTGCACGGCCTCGACGGCGTGGGCGGGGTGAGTGTCGAAGTCGGTCTGCTCACCGAGCACGCCGAACGCCACGACGACCAGGTCGATGTCGCCGAAGCGCTCGAACACGTCGTCGAGCACGGCCTGGTGGGTGGCGGTGTCGCAGGCGTCGAACCGGACGGCCTCCACCGAGGTCGCGCCCGCCCGTCGCAGATCGTCGACCGCAGCGCGCGTTGCCCCGGCGTCGGGTTCGCGCACGCCCAGCACGACGGTGCGGCACCGGTCTTGGACCAGTCGTCGGGTGATGGCCAGGCCGATCTCCGAGCTCCCTCCCAGCACGAGAACCGACTGGACGGCGCCGAGCGCGTCACGCATCGCGCCGCGCCGTCGAGATCGCCGGGTCAAGGGTCAGCCGTGTCATCAGGCGGAAGTCTGGCGCCTCGACAGCGACCTGCCAAGTGCGCCCCGTCGCCGCTGGCGCAGGGCTCCTGCTGTCGTACCCTACGGTGCAGTCGTGCACCCTTCGCACGCGCTGCGCGATACCGCCCCGGACCAGAGGTCGGTCGTGCGCCCGTCGGTGCGGCGCGCGCTGCTCGGCGCTGCGGTCGTGATCGGCGTGGTCCTGCGGTGGTGGGACCTGGGCGGGCCGGCGCTCAGCTTCGACGAGTCCTTCACGCGTGCTTACGCCCAGCTGCCGTTCGGAGAGCTGCTCGACGCGCTTCGGCTCGATGACAGCCACCCGCCGCTCGACTATCTGTTGCGGGGTCCGGTCGCCGGCGGTGGAGCAGCAGCCTTCCGTTCGCCGTCAGCGGTGGCGTCGACGCTGACGTTGGTGGTGGTCGTGTGGTGGCTGGGCACGAGAGGCTGGTTCGGTGTCGCAGCCGTGTGGCTGACGGCGCTTGCCCCCCTGCAGGTGTTCTACGCCCACCAGGCCCGTCTCTACGCGCTCTCGATCCTGGCGGGGACCGTACTTGCGGCCGCGAGTGAGCACTGGCTGGCCCACGGTTCGGCCCGGGTGCGTTGGCTGGCGGTCGGGGGACTGATCCTCGGAGTGGCCAGCCACTCCGCCGTGCTGCTCGTCGCGCCCGGGCTCGTGGCGTTGGCCGGCCGACGCGTCGACCGAGAGGCATGGCGTTGGCGAGCCTCGGTGATGGCGGTCGTCGGGTTGTGGGCGGTGCTGTGGGGCCCGGCGGCCCTCGACCAGATGTCGGGGGGGCACGCCACCTGGATCCCGTTCACGACGCTGAACGGGCTCGTGCAGGCGGTCGGCGGACTCGTGGTGTTCCGCCGTGCGTTGGATCTGCTGGTGCTGGCGGGCGTGGTCGGGGGCGGGCTCGCCCTTCGTCGCCTCGAGCCGAGGTTGGGGACTGTCTGGCTGTGGCTGTTCGTCCTGCCGGTGGTGGCGGTCGCGATGATCGGTCTGCGCACCCACGTGCTGTTGCCGCGCTCAGTCGCCTTTGCGGCGTGGGGGCCGGTGTTGGCGCTGGCCGCGGTGCTCGAGTGGGCGCGCCGGTGGCGAGGCACTTCGGCCGTCGCGGTGTCGGTGCTCGCGATCTTGCTGGTCGTGACCTCGCTCCAGCTGGCGGTGGGGTACGAGGAGGACTCTGCGGCGGCGCGGCGGGCGCTCGCGGATCGGGTCGCCGATGGTGATGCCGTCGTGGTGCACCCCGCGTGGTTGTGGCCGCTGGCGGCCGCCGATCTCGGCACGCCCCGAAATCCGACCACGCCCACGTCCCTCGAGGAGCTGTCGCGACGGGACGCCTACGTGGCCGTGCTACCGGGGGCGCCGTTCACGGGTCGCGTCTGGGTGCTGCAACCCGACACCTACGCCTTCGACACGGCCGGTCTGGTGCCGTGCTCCGCTGCGCCGCCGAGGGTCGACGAGGGTTACGTGCTCGGCTGCTACACCCTGGCATCCGCCGAACCCCGTTGACGTGCCATCCGGACGTGACACACCCCCTCGGTAGGCTCGGGGCATGACCCAGACGCGTGCAGCGAACCGGTTCCGCGTGGTGTCGGACTTCGAACCGGCGGGCGATCAGCCGAAGGCCATCGCCCAGCTCGCCGAGGGCATCGAGCGCGGCGACCGGTTCCAGACGCTGCTCGGCATCACCGGCTCCGGCAAGAGCGCCACCATCGCCTGGACCATCGAACAGGTGCAGCGTCCCACCCTGGTGCTGGCGCCCAACAAGTCGCTCGCCGCGCAGCTCGCCAACGAGTTCCGGGAGTTCTTCCCCGACAACCGGGTCGAGTACTTCGTCAGCTACTACGACTATTACCAGCCCGAGGCGTACCTCCCGTCGTCCGACACCTACATCGAGAAGGACTCCTCGGTGAACGACGAGATCGACCGGTTGCGCCACTCGGCCACGGCGTCGTTGCTCACCCGGCGTGACGTGATCGTGGTGGCGTCGGTGTCGTGCATCTACGGCCTCGGCGCGCCCGACGAGTACGAGGGCAAGCTGCTGGTCGTGCGGGTGGGGGAGGAGTTCGACCAGCGCGACATCCTGCGGATGCTGGTCGACATGCAGTACGAGCGCAACGACATGAACCTCGTGCGGGGCAAGTTCCGGGTGCGGGGCGACACCATCGAGGTGCACCCCGCCTACGAGGAGACCGCCGTGCGCATCTCGCTGTTCGGCGACGAGGTCGAGTCGATCACGGTTGTCGACCCGGTCACGGGGGAGAAGGTCGCCGACCTCGAGGAGCTGATCGTGTTCCCGGCCACCCACTACGTGGCCTCCGAGGAGCGCATGCGCGCCGCCATCACCCGCATCGAGGCCGAGTTGCAGGAGCGCCTCGCCCAGTTCGAGGCCGAGGGCAAGCTGCTCGAGGCCCAGCGACTGCGCATGCGCACCCAGTACGACCTCGAGATGATGCAGGAGGTCGGCTACTGCAACGGCATCGAGAACTACTCGGCGCCCATCGACGGCCGCAAGCCCGGCGAGGCGCCGTTCACGCTGCTCGACTACTTCCCCGACGACTTCCTCGTGGTCATCGACGAGTCCCACGTGGCCGTGCCCCAGCTCCACGGCCAGTACGAGGGCGACCGGTCCCGCAAGGAGACCCTGGTCGAGCATGGCTTCCGGCTGCCGTCGGCTGCCGACAACCGGCCGTTGCGCTTCGACGAGGTCATGGAGCGCGTCGGCCAGGTGGTCTTCCTGTCGGCCACACCGGGTGGCTACGAGCTCGAGCATTCCGCCCAGGTGGTGGAGCAGATCGTGCGGCCCACCGGGCTCGTCGACCCCGAGGTCATCGTGAAGCCCACCAAGGGCCAGATCGACGATCTGCTGCACCAGATCTCCGAGCGGGTCGCCGTCGACGCCCGCGTGCTCGTCACCACCCTCACCAAGAAGATGGCCGAGGACCTCACCGACTACCTGCTCGAGCAGGGCATCCGGGTGCGGTACCTGCACAGCGAGGTCGACACCATCGAGCGCATCGAGATCCTGCGCGACCTGCGCCTCGGCGAGTTCGACGTGCTGGTGGGCATCAACCTCCTGCGGGAGGGCCTCGACCTGCCCGAGGTGTCGCTGGTGGCCATCCTCGACGCCGACAAGGAGGGCTTCCTGCGCAGCGAGACGTCGCTCATCCAGACCATCGGCCGGGCGGCCCGCAACGTCGACGGGCAGGTGATCATGTACGCCGACACCGTCACCGACTCCATGCAGCGGGCCATCTCCGAGACCAACCGCCGCCGCCGGCTCCAGCAGGACCACAACGCCGAGCACGGCATCGACCCGCAGACCATCCGCAAAGCCGTGACCGACATCCTGGCCTACCTGCGTCCCAGCGAGGGCGCGCCGGTGCCGGGGGCCGATCGTCGCCGTGCCCGGCCGGGGGAGCGCTCGGCGCTGTCGGAGCTGGGCGAGCTCCCCCACGAGGAGCTCGAGCGGCTCATCCGCACGCTCGAGGAGGAGATGCACGAGGCTGCGGGGGATCTCCGCTTCGAGTATGCAGCCCGCCTGCGCGACGAGATCAAAGAGCTCAAGCGCGAGCTGCGCGAGGTCCGCTGACGTGACGTCCGTCGAGCGCTGCCGAGCGCTGGTGGGCCGCGAACGGCGAGCGGGCGCTCGTCGCGAGGTTGCATCGCCGACACCGACCCGTGCCCGCCGCTCGCATACCCCGCCCTGTGGCCCGTCGCGCAACCGACCGACAGCGAAGGGGCCTGCGTGTCGTCGTCGCTGCCGCCGGTCTCACCTTCGCCGTGCTCTGTGGTCCAACGCTGCGGACGTGGTCGGGCGATTCGCCCTACGGGCTGACTACGACCGAGTCGCTCACCATCACCGTCGACGAGCAGGTGGTGCCAGTGCTGGCCGTGGGTGGCGCGCTCCTGTGGCGGGCGCCCGACCGGGCGACGGCCCGCGTGTGGACGGGCCTGGTCGCGGTCCCGGTCGTCATCGCGGCCGTGCTGGGACGGTGGATCCCGATGGTCA
>JALOLF010000144.1 GCA_025456085.1 Acidimicrobiales bacterium | reverse complement strand
CGACCCACGCCGCGACAGGGAGCTGTGATGACCGACGACGGACCACGACCCGATCCCGCCGAGTCACCGCTGGTCCGGGCGGTGATGAACCTCGCCGCGTTCCATCGCGACCACGAGAAGTACTACGCGTCGGCACCACGCGAGCAGGCAGTGGGCATCCAGCGCCACGCTCGCACCCTCCAGGCGCTGGCGGACCACTGGTCGACCGCCGAGCCCTCCACCCGACAACCGTTCAGCCCCTTCGAGGGCGCCGACGACCTGAACGCCACCGCTGCCATCCAGCTCGACGGCGTGCTGTTCCTGGAGGGCGGGGAGGAGCCCGCCGAACTGCGGCGCCTCGAGCGCGACCTACGCGCCATGGCCGAGGACCAGCTCTCCACCAGCGACTGGCTGGCGACCGCCATGACCGCCTCGTGGGAGATGGCGGCCAGCTTCCTGCCCTTCGACGAGCTGGCCGATCTGCTCGGGGAGCGGCACCGCATCATCGCCAACGACTGGCAGGCCGCCTCGCTCGGCCAGCTCGCCGGCCGGGTGCTGCTGCGGGCGCTCGAGATCCTCGACACGGTCGAGCTGACACCCACCGGGCTGCGTCGGCCCGGCGCGCTGGCCGTGGCCGCGAACCGGTTGTGGTCGGCCGCCGAGCTGCTCGACCACGCCGCGGACCTGTTCAGCGACTCGGCCGGCCTGGTGCACGACAACGAGCGGCGGTGGCGGGTGTTCCGGGCCCGCGTGGAGCAGCTCCTCGCTGACCACGGGGCCTGACAAGGCCGCCGTTCGTTCCCGGACGATCCGGCGCTCAACCCCCGAGTCGGCGACGCAGCTCGTCGAGCAGCGAGGTGACCCCGGCCTCGTCCGTCGCGGTCCCGAAGACGTGGAAGTCGGGTCGCTGCAGGGCGGCGACGACCCCGTGTGCGTCGAACCACCGTCGATACGTGCCGTCGACGTCGGCGGTGTCCGGAGCACCGATGGCGACGACGGCACCGCCGATCGACCCGAACCACCGGACCGGACCGTCGGGCAGGCCGATCGGCCCGTCGGTGACGAGCCGCCACCCGGCACCGACGACGTCGTCGAATCGGGCCGGTGCCTCGCTCCCCTGCCTCGATATGCGACCCTGCACGAACAGCTCGCCGACGGCGGGCGTGCCCGGTGCCAGGATGCCCGCCTCCAGCGGCGGCATCGCCGGGCCGGGCGTGGCGGTGCCGTCGGCTGCGGCGGCCGACATGGCGGCGTCACGAGCTGCGGCCTCGTCGGGGTCGGGGACGCAGATCACCTTGCCGAGGTCGATGGCGAACTGGATGACCTGCGCCGCGTGCGGGATGCGCTCGGTCTCGTAGGTCGCCAGCAGCGCCTCCGCCTCGGGACGGGCGAGCACGTGGTCGAGCTTCCAGGCGAGGTTGACCGCGTCGCGCAGCCCGGCGCACATGCCCTGACCGGCGAAGGGCGGTGTGAGGTGTGCGGCGTCCCCGGCGAGCAGGACGCGACCCTCCCGCCACCGGGTCGCCCACCGGGCGCTGAAGCGGTACCCGGCATGGCGGACCATGGTCGCGTTCTGCGGCGTGACGTCCCACGGCTCGAGCAGCTCCCAGGCGCGCGCCACCTCGTCCAGCGAGTCGAGGCTCTCACCCGGCAGGCACATGAACTCCCAACGACGGCGGCCGGGCCCACCCGACACGGCCGTCGTGGGGCGGGTCGGGTCGCAGACCTGGAGGTTGACGGGGTCGAAGACCTGGGGTTCGTGGAGCTCGACGTCCACGATGAGCCAGTCGAAGAAGAACCCGTGGTCCTCGACCGGCGGGTCGATCTGGCGTCTGATCGTGCTGTTCGCACCGTCGCAGCCGACCACGAACCGCGCCGCCAGCACCTCGTCGCGGCCCGCGCAGCGCACGGTGAGCCGCACCGAGTCGGCGTCCTGGTCGAACGAGACGGCCTCTGTGGCGCGCCGCAGGGTGACGTTCGGATGGGTGACCAGCCGACGGTGGAGCTCCGCTTCGAGGTCGGGCTGGTTGAACATGTTCGCCGACGGCCAACCGGAGGCGCCCTGCTCGCCCAGCGCGAAGCGCAGCAGCACGAGCCCATCGGCGTTGCGCCACTCGTAGACGTCGGCCGGTTCCGACAACCCGGGCAGGGCGTCGCCGACGCCGCACGCCTGCAGGATGCGCGCCGTCTCGTCGTCGAAGTGCACGGCCCGGGGCAGGGGGTAGGCCTCGGGGTGGCGCTCCACGACGACCACCGATCGGCCGCGGTCGGCGAGGAGCAGGGCGAGGCCGCTGCCGACCGGCCCGGCGCCGACGACGACGACGTCGTCGAGATCCACGGCGCTCATCGCACACCGGCCCAGGCCTGCTGCAGCGCGTCGAGGTCGCTCGGCACGACGAACTCGAGCGGGATCTCCGGGCCCCAGCTGTTGGCGATGTGCCCGAGGTCGAACGGTGTGCGTCCGCTCGCCTCCCAGGCATCGTCGTCGTGGATCTGGTCCATGTCGGCGTACAGCTCGACGAACGCCCCGGACGGGTCACGCAGGTACCAGTAGAAGTTCGAGCCGGCGAAGTGGCGGCCGAGGCCCCAGGCGTGGCGGGTGGGGTCGGCGCGCAGGAGCGCCGTGGCGCTGTGACCGACGTGGTCGACGTCGTCGCACTCCCACGAGTAGTGCTGCAGGAGCGGGACAGGAGCGTCGACGAGTGCCACGTTGTGATGGTCGGTCGAGCAACGCAGGAAGGCGATGATGCCGGGCAGCTCGTCGCTGACCTTCAGACCGAGCCCGTCGACGAGCAGGTCCCGCGTCGCGGCGAGGTCCGGGGAGCCGAGCACCAGGTGCCCGAGTCGCCTCGGCGGACGGGGACCCTCGAACACCGCTGGTGCTCGCCGGTCGAGCCGGGTGTCCCGGCCCGGCGCGTTCGGCTCGACCGGCTCGGCCCGGACGTCCGGCTCCTGGCGCGACGCCACCCGCAGCCCGAACTCGACCCTCGTGGCGCGCTCGACCACCCGCACCTCGTCGCCGTGGCGGTGCACCGTCGCCCCTGCGTCGCCGAGCCGTCGCGCCGCCGCGTCGAGGTCGCCCTCGTCGTCGCAGCCGATCCACACCGACAGGGGTCGCCGGAACGCGCCCTCGTCGAGCTGCACCGTGGCGCCGCCGGACGTGCCGGCGTACCCGGCGACGGGGTCACCGACGAGGCCGAGCTCGTCGTAGAAGGAGGCGACGGCGGACACGTCGGGCACGGCGGTGCGGAACCCGAGCAGACGATGGAGCGCCATGGGCGTGGCCTTTCGACGGGGTGTCCGGATCGTCTTATCAGTTGATCAGCGTACTTGGCAAGGACTGATCAATCGAATAGGCTGCCGGCATGGGAACGGTGCGGGAACGACCCCCGGCGCGCAGCACGACGCGGACCGTGCGCGCCACGTCGAGGCCGTCGGCCGACGACACACGCGGGCGCATCCTGGCCGCAGCGCTCGACCTGTTCTCCGAACGCTCCTTCGAGGGAGCGACCACCCGGGAGATCGCCGTGCGCGCCGGGGTGACCCAGCCGCTGCTCAACTACCACTTCCACGGCAAGGAAGAGCTCTGGCGGGCAGCGATCGACAGCCTGTTCGATCGGCTCACGACGGTGCTCGACACCCGTCTGACGGGGCTGCGGGGTGTCGACGAACGGACGGTCACCGAGCTCGTGGTACGGGAGTTCGTGCTCTTCTCCGCGGCCAACCCGCAGCTGCACCGGATCATCACCCAGGAGTGCAAGGCCGACGGACCCCGCATCGACTGGCTCGTCGAGACCCACATCCGCCCCCTCTACGACGCCATGGCCGATCGGCTGCGGCGTCTCAGCGAGGCGGGTCTCGCGCCCGCCGTCCCACCCGCGCACCTCTATTACATCCTCACCGGCGCGGCCGCCACGATGTTCGTGCTCGCACCGGAGTGTCGGCGACTCAGCGGCGTCGACCCGAGCGATCCGGCCGTGGCCGAGCAGCACGCCGATGCCGTGCTCTCCCTCCTCTTCGGCACCGGGAACCATTCAGGGCACAAGGAGCTGTGACATGAGAATCGCCAACCTCGACGGTCGTGCGGCGATCGTCCTCGGCGAGGAGATCGCCGACGTCGCCACGGTGTCGGCCGGCCGCTTCGGCCCCGATCCGATGCGCCTGTTCGACGACTGGGCCGCCTTCAGCGCCTTCGCACGCGGGGTCGACCGGGGAACCGGTCCGCTGGACGAGTCGCTGCTCGGGAACCCGGTCCCCGCACCGAGCCAGGTGTTCGCCATCGGACTCAACTACCGCTCCCACGCGGACGAGGCGGGCATGGCCGTGCCCGAGGTGCCCGCGACCTTCACGAAGTTCCCGGCGTGCCTGGCGGGCCCCAACGACGTCATCCCGATCACCGGCGCGACCATCGACTGGGAGGTGGAGCTCGTCGTCGTCGTCGCCGATCACACCGAGGACGTGGCCGAGCAGGACGCCTGGTCGCACGTCGCCGGTCTGGCCGTGGGCCAGGACATCAGCGACCGCGAGCTCCAGTTCGCCGCCGGTGCCCAGTTCTCGCTGGGCAAGTCCCGCCGCGGCTTCGGCCCGATCGGTCCGTGGCTGGTCACCCCCGACGAGGTCACCGACCCCGATGACCTGGCCCTCGGGTGCTCGGTCAACGGCGAGACCGTGCAGGACGCACGCACGAGCGACCTGATCTTCTCCGTCCCCCGTCTGGTCGCGGAGCTCTCGGGCGTCCTGCCACTGCTGCCCGGCGACGTGATCTTCACGGGCACGCCGGCCGGCGTGGGCATCTCGCGCCAGCCGGCCCGGTTCCTCTCCTCAGGCGATCTCCTGGAGTCGTGGATCGAGGGGATCGGCACGATGCGCCACCGTTGCACCTGAGCGACGCCCGTTCGGCTCGCGGCGATCGCCGAGGGTCGGCGTCACCCGGATGGCCACCATCGGACGTCGCTTGCGCCGGTTCTGCCACTGGAAGACACGGGCCTGCCAGCCGTAGCGGGCCACCAGCGCCCGACCCCGCACCTCGGCCTCGGCGGTGTCGAGCACGAGGGCGGTACCCGACAGCGTCTCCGACCGGGGTCGACCGGTGCGGGTGCACGTGGCGAGTCCCACGTGCTCGTCGGCCCGCAACCGCTTCACCTTGCCCGAGTCGGCGGTCGTCACCACCCACAGGTCGTCGCCCTCGGCCACGAACCACACCGGCGTGAGGACCGGGGTCCCGTCGCGCCGGTAGGTCGTGAGCAGGAGGTTGCGAGCCGCTCGGATCGTGTCGAGCGTGGCCGGTCGACGGGGCTGGCCGCCACCTCCGGGCCCTGGGGGCGAACACGGCCGCGAAGGGTCGCCGGGGTCGTTCTCGTGGTCCACGTCAGCGCTCCTCGGTCTAGAATCTCGTTTCGCTACTATCTTAGTTACTAAGAGACTTGTCAAGGGGGCCAGGTGGCTGATCGACGTGCCCGGACACTGGCGGATTCCGTCCGTCGGGTCGGCGTGGCCAACACCGCATTCGTCCACGCCGTCGGCCAGCGGCTCGGGCTGAACCCGACGGACTTCGACTGCGTGGACCTGCTCGACTCGGCGGGACCCCTCACGCCGGGCCAGCTGGCCGAGCACACGGGTCTGACGACGGGCGCCGTGTCCGGCATCGTGGACCGACTGGAGACCGCCGGCTGGGTGACCCGGACCCGCGATCCCGGTGACGGGAGGCGTGTCCTCGTCGAGCTGGCGCACACCCGACATGCCGAGGTGCTCCCCCACTACCGCAACGTCCTGGCCACGCTGGACCAGCTGACGCGCCGCATCGACGCCTCGACGCAGCGGGCTGTCGTCGACGTGCTCGACGAGCTGGCGACGACCTTCGAGGACGAGACCGTGCGCTTGCGCGCCGAAGCCAGGCGCGCCCGGGGCGCCCTGCGGCAACGCTGAAGGCCGCCGACGTCGCCGACCGGGAGATCCGAGCCCTCGACCCACGCCGCCGCAATAGGGTGACCGGCACCGTGGTGCACCCCGCCACCCGGCGCGGTCCCTTCTCCTCACGAGCCCTGTGTCCCCCACCTCCGCCGTCGACAGCCTCGACAACGACTTCCTCACCCGCCACTACGACCAGCGGACGTTGCAGCGGGGCGCGGACTACGCCCTCGACGACCGTGTCCGGGTGCTCAAGTCGGAGCCGGGGCGGATCGACGCCGTGTGCCGAGGGGCGGGCGGCTCATACGTGGTGCGCATCCGCTGGACCGGTCCGACGGGAGCGATCGTCTTCGACGACACCTGCACCTGTCCGGTCGGCGAGGGCTGCAAGCACTGCGTCGCCACCATCCTGACGGCGCGCCCGCGGACGCCACCGGCCTCCGAGACCACCGCCCGCTCGGACGGCGACGCCCACTGGCGTCGGAGCCTGATCGACCTGCCGACCGACGACGACGACGTACCCGACGCCGCCGTCAACGCCCTCGCCCTGCAGTTCACGGTGAAGCACCCCAGGCCTTCGCGCTACCAGGTCGACACCGATCCGGTGGTCTCGGTGCGCCCCATGCGCCTGGGCGCGTCCGGGAAGTGGATCAAGACCGGCGCCTCCTGGACCGACCTCGCCTCCCCCTACAGCCACTACCGCATCGACGCCGACCCTCGTCAGCTCGCCGCGCTGCGGGCGCTGCTGGCCAGTGGGCGGATGGCGCCGTACTCGTCGGGCAACGTCGCCGTGCCGCTCGCCCAGTTCGGACCCGACGTCTGGTACCAGCTCGAACGGGCGGTCGAGGTCGGCATCGTGCTCGTCGGCGAGCGCCCCGGCGAGGTCGTCGAGCTGTCCTCGACCCCAGCTCGGGCCACGATCGACGTCACCGCCGGCGCAGGCGGCGCCGTCACCCTCGAGGCCGGTTTCCGCCTCGGCGACCGCCCCCTCACCGTGCACGGCGACGGCGGCGGGTTGCTCGGCGGGCCCCCGCACGGCCTGTGGACCTTCGACGAGGACGGCCTGCACCTGCGCCCGCTGGACAGACCGCTGCACCCCACCGTGGCCCGCCTGATGTCGAGGCCGCTCACGGTGCCCGCCGGCGACGTCGACGAGCTGCTCGACGTGTACGTCCCGGCGCTGGCCCGCCACGCCGCGGTGGCGTCCCCGGACGGCAGCGTGACCATCGCCGAGACCCGCTTCGACGGGCTGGTGCTCGCCGTCGACCGACCCGCCGTCGACGCCGCCATCCTGCGCTGGACGGTCCGCTACCGCCGCGGCGAGCGAGCCGTGGAGCACCCGCTGGGGCGCCCCGGCGGCCACGGCCGCGACCGCACGGCCGAGGCCGCCGCCCTGCGCGAGCTGGAGCTGCCCACCCACCTGCTGGCCGGGCTCGTCCACCCCGACGGCTCCCCCCGGGACCTGCACGTCACCGGCGCCGAGGCCATCACCGTGCTCACCGAGGTGATCCCGTGGCTGGAGGCGAACACCGACGTCACCGTCGAGCAGTCCGGCGACCAACCGAGCCTGCGGGAGGCGCTCGGCGACCCGCTCGTGTCCCTCACGGTGCGCGACGCCGACGACACGCGCGACGGCAACGACTGGTTCGACCTGGGGGTGGAGGTGAGCGTCGACGGCCAGACCGTCGACTTCGTGAGCCTCTTCACGGCCCTGGACCGCGGCGAGCGGGCCATGGTCCTGCCGTCGGGCACGTGGCTGCGCCTCGAGGTGCCCGAGCTGGCCCGCCTGCGGTCGCTCATCGAGGAGGCACGCGGCCTGGCCGAGCCGGGCGGGTCGGCGGCGGCCCGGGTCAACCGCTTCCAGACGAGCTGGTGGGAGGAGCTGGTCGAGCTGGGCGTCGTCGCCGAGCAGTCGGAGCGGTGGGCGGCGAACGTGGCCCGGATGGGAGCGCTGGCCGCCCCCGAGCCCATCAGCCCACCGGCGGGACTCGCCGCCGAGCTGCGCCACTACCAGCAGGAGGGGCTCGACTGGCTGGTGTTCCTCCACCGCAACCGGCTGGGCGGGATCCTGGCCGACGACATGGGCCTCGGCAAGACCGTCCAGACCCTGGCGCTGTGCCTGCACGTGCTCGAGAGCGATCCGGACGCCCGCTTCCTGGTGGTCGCCCCGACCAGCGTCGTGGAGAACTGGGCCCACGAGGCGGCGCGCTTCGCCCCCGGGGTGGCGATCCGATCGATCCGCGAGACGCACGCCCGGCGGGGCACGACCCTCGTCGAGGAGATCGCCGACGCCCGCATCGTCGTCACCTCCTACGCCCTCTTCCGACTCGAGTTCGACGACTACACCGCACTGCGCTGGGACCTGCTCGTGCTCGACGAGGCCCAGTTCGTGAAGAACCACCAGGGCAAGACCCACCACTGCGCCCGGCGGCTCGACGTGGCCACCAAGATCGCCGTCACCGGGACGCCGCTCGAGAACACCCTCATGGACCTGTGGTCGCTCCTGTCCATCACCGCCCCCGGTCTCTACCCCGACCCCAGGCGGTTCAACGAGACGTACCGCAGGCCCATCGAGCGCGGCGACGCCCCCGAGCTGCTCGCCACCCTGCGGCGCCGCATCGCCCCGCTCCTGCGCCGACGCACCAAGGACGAGGTGCTCACCGAGCTGCCGCCCAAGACCGAGCAGACGGTCGAGGTGGAGATGGGGGCCCGCCACGCCCGCATCTACCAGACCCAGCTCCAGCGCCAGCGCCAGAAGGTCCTCGGCCTCGTGGGCGACGTGCACAAGCACCGCTTCGAGATCCTGAAGTCGCTCACCCTGCTGCGTCAGCTCGCCCTCGACCCCGGCCTCGTCGACCCGGCCCACGACCACGTCGGATCGGCCAAGCTCGACCTGCTCGTCGAGGACCTCACCCAGGTGGTGGCCGAAGGGCACAGGGCACTGGTGTTCAGCCAGTTCACCCGGTTCCTGGCCCGGGCCCGCACCCGACTCGACGACGCCGGCATCGCCTACAGCTACCTCGACGGGCGCACCCGCCGGCGCGACGTGGCCATCGCCCGCTTCAAGGACGGCGAGGTGCCGGTGTTCGTGATCAGCCTCAAGGCGGGCGGGTTCGGCCTCAACCTGACCGAGGCCGACTACTGCTTCGTGCTCGATCCGTGGTGGAACCCGGCCACCGAGACCCAGGCCGTCGACCGAGCGCACCGCATCGGTCAGCAGAACCCGGTGATGGTCTACCGCTACGTGTCCGAGGGCACCATCGAGGAGAAGGTGATGGAGCTCAAGGCCCGCAAGGCGGACCTGTTCGCCTCCGTCATGGACGCCGAGGGCGCGCTCGCCGGGGCCCTGACCGAAGACGACATCCGCGGTCTGCTCGACCTGGGCTGACGCCCCGGCCGGCCGGGACGTCGGCCCGCCTCCGCCGGGTTCGCCGGCGCACCAGCACGCAAAGTCATCGACCGGCTACATTCCGTCGGACTTTGCAGGGTGCACGGCGAGGAGGGCGAGTGGGACGACGCGGACGCGGCGCGTGCCGTGGTGCGCGACGGGTGACGGTGGCGCTCAGCGGCGCCCTGCTCGTCGCAGCCGTTCCCGTCGCCTCGCCCGTGGGCCCGACGCCGGCCGCGGCGGCCCCCCAGCAGACCGGCGGCAGCTGCACGACCGTCGCCGACGTGCCCTTCCTCCTCCCGGCATGGGGCGACCAGGGCGGTTGGTCGCAACCGAGCCAGTACCGCACCATCCTGGGTGCCGACGTGGACGGCGACGGCACCGACGAGTTGATCGGCCGCAACGCCAGCCTGCTCGAGGTCTTCGAGTGGGCCGAGCCCTCCACCGAGCTCGGCCCGGCCCGGCCGGGGCAGTGGGTGGCCTCGACGATCCCCGGGCCGGCGATGACCGAGGCCGACTGGTTCTTCGACCCCTCGGTCCACGACACCTTCCAGGCCGCCGACGTCGACGGCGACGGCGCCGACGAGGTGCTGGTGCGCCAGCTCGACGGCCTGCGCGTCTACGACCTCACCGGCGGCACCTGGACCGTGACGAACGGCGCGGTGCCGTTCTCCGACACGGGCCCGGACGGCACGACCTGGTACCAGGCTCCCTACTACGCCACCATCACCACCGGCGACGTCGACGGCGACGGACGCGCGGACGTCGTCGGCCGCAGCTCCAAGGGCGTGCAGGTCTTCGAGCAGCAACCCGGCGGCACCTGGACCGAGCTCACGGTCTCACCCACGCGCGTCTTCAACGACGGCGGTGACTGGAACCAGCCCCAGTACTACCGGACGATCCGGGTCGGCGACGTCACCGGCGACGGGCACGCCGACCTCGTCGCCAGGAGCAAGGACGGCCTCGTCGTCTACACGTGGGAGGTCACCGACGCCTCGACCGGGGTGGGCGTCTGGACGCAACAGGGCGGCACCCAACCGTGGACCGACGCGGCCGGGTGGACGGCCAAGGACTGGTACGCCACCATCGGGCTCGCCGACCTCGACGGTGACGGCACCGACGAGGTGTACGGCCGGCGCAGCAACGGCCTCGACGTGTGGCGCTACGACGTCGCCGGCCAGTCGTGGAGCACGGCGCTCACCTCGTCGCCGAGC
>JALOLF010000143.1 GCA_025456085.1 Acidimicrobiales bacterium | reverse complement strand
GATCGTCGGCTGCCTTGGTGAGGTCTCGCACGAGGGCTTCGAGGCGATCCTGGGTTTTCTGACTGGCGTCCCTGCCCGCCTCGAGGGAGCGGTTGATCAGGTCATTCTGTGCCATGTCGACACACTACCGACATCGTGTGCCGGCGAACCAATGCGCCGGTGACGACGCCGAGCTCCGTGCCGATCACCGTGGCGAGGTGCCTGCGCGCGACGAGACGACCGACCACGTGAGGTGACTGGGGAACCACAGGACACACCGCTACGATTCGACGTCGCCGTGGCCCCCCACATCCTGACCCGCCGTCACTTCCTGGCTCACAGCCTCGCCGGGGCCTCCCTCGTCTCGCTTGGCTTCGGTTGCGCCACGCGCCCCGATGTCCCCGCTCTGGCCTTCAGCGTCGACGACCTGGCCTATGGCGACGATCCCCACCAGCGAGGCGAGCTGCGCTTCGAGCTCGGCGGGGCGCTCAAACCCGTGGCCGTGCTCATCCACGGCGGCTACTGGCAACAGGGCTTCGACCGTCAGTCGATGACCTCCCTGGCCGAGGACCTGACCCGGCTGGGCTACGCGACGTGGAACATCGACTACCGACGCGTGGGCGACGTCGGCGGCGGCTTTCCCAACACCCTCCAGGACGTGGGCGATGCCATCGACCTGCTCGACGGGCTGGCCGAGCAGCGTCAGCTCGACCTGTCGCGGGTGGTGGTCATCGGACACTCGGCGGGCGGACAGCTCGCCTTGTGGTCCGCAGGTCGTCATCGCCTCGACGCCGGCGCGCCCGGAGCGGACCCGGTGGTGCGGGCCGCGGCGGCGGTCAGCCTCTCGGGGGTCAACACGCTCGAGGACGCCGTTCGCGCCGCCGACCCCGCCGATCCGGCCTCGGTGACCCTGGCCGAGGCGGTGACCCGGTTCCTCGGAGGCGGCCCCGACGAGGTGGCCCGGGCCTACGAGGTCGCTGATCCGGCAGCGCTGCTCCCCCTCGACGTCCCCCAGCTCCTCGTCCATGGCGAGGACGACCGGACCGTTCCCATCGAGCACAGCGACCGCTACGCCGCGGCTGCGGCCCGCGCCGGGGACGACATCACCTTCATCCGGCTGCCCAAGGTCACGCACTTCGACGTGATCAAGGCCAACGACCAGCTGTGGGACGAGGTCACCGACTGGCTCCCCACCCGCATCGGCGTGTCGCCCACCCCGGCCTGAGCGCGCCGCAGCGGCGCCCGGCGTCGTACCCTGCCGCGCTCATCCCGGTCCGGCGCGCAGCAGGTCGCCGACCACCGAGGCGAGGTCGTCGCCGACCACATCCACCGGCGCCGCAGGGTCGCGGTCCCCGGCAGCGGTGACCCCGCTCAGCACGAGTGCGAACCGGTAGCCGAGCGCGACGGCGAAGCGCCCGTCGGTGTCGAGCCGGTCGCCGACCACCCAGCCGTGCGGCCCCAGCCGCGACCGCACGACACGGGCCATCGGCTCGTGGGGCTTGCCCGCCACCTGGGCGGGCACGCCGGCCGCGGTCACCACCGAGGCCAGGATGGCGCCGGCACCCGGTAGCGGTCCGTCGGGGGTCGGATAGGTCGCGTCGGCGTTCGACCCCACGAGCCGTGCCCCGCGTCGCACGGCGCGGGCTGCGATGCGCATGCGCTCGTAGTCGAAGTCCCGGTGGTAGCCGACGGCGACGACGTCGGCGTCGCCGTCGCGCACCGTCCGCGCCCCCACCGCCTCGAGCTCTTCGGTCAGGCCCGGGCCACCGCACACGAGGACCGTCTCGCCCGCCCGCACCAGCGACGCCGTCGCCACGCCCGAGGTGACGACCTCGTCGGCGGTGGCGGCGATCCCCGCCCGATCGAGGGCGGCGGCCACCTCGACGCGGCGGGCAGAGGAGTTGTTGGTCACGAACGCCACCGCGTGCCCGGTGTCGCGCAGGCGCCGAACCGCGTCCGGTGCCCCCGGCAGGGGCTGTCCGGCCAGCCACACCGTGCCGTCGAGATCGAGCGCCACCGCCACGAGTCGACATCCTGTCACGTGTCGATGCGACCGCCGGCCTGCTAGGAAGGTGGGGTGCCCCGCTTCGAGCCCTTCGCCGGCATCCGCTACAACCTCGACCTGGTCGATCTGTCGGTCGTCACCTCGCCCCCCTACGACGTCATCGATGCCGACGACCGGGCCCGCCTGGCCGCCCGGCACGAGGCCAACGTCGTCGCCGTCGATCTCCCCGTGGAGGGCGACGACCCCTACGCCACCGCCGCCGCCGACTTCCGGCACTGGCTCGACGAGGGCCTGCTGGTGCGCGACGAGCCCTGCTTCTACGGCTACCGGATGGACTACGTGGACGAGGCCGGGACCCCGCGTCACACCACCGGCGTGTTCGGTGCGCTCGAGTTGAGCCGGCCCGGCGAGGGCGGGATCCTCCCCCACGAGCGCACGACGCCGAAGGCCAAGAGCGACCGGCTGCAACTCCTGCGGGCCACCGACGCCAACCTGTCGGCGGTGTGGGGGTTGTCCCCGGCGCCCGGCCTCACAGCCCTCGTGGCCGACGGGGCAGAACCGCTCGCGTCGTGGTCGGACGACGAGGGTGTGGGCCACACCGTGTGGCGCATCACCGACCCCGCCCGCACGGCCGCCATCGCGGCCGCCGTCGGCGATCACCCCGTGGTCATCGCCGACGGCCACCATCGCTACGAGACGTCGCTGGCCTACCGCGACGAGCGCCGCGCCCAGACCGGGGGAGACGCCGGGGGTGCCGAGCTGGTCATGACCCTGGTGGTCGAGCTCGTCGATCACGAGCTCACCGTGCTGCCCATCCACCGGCTCATCTCCGGGCTCCCCGAGGACTTCGACCTGCTCGAGGCGCTGGAAGCGGCGTTCCGGATCACCCCGTCCGCGCCGGTCGACCCGGGCATCGCGGCCACCATGCGCGCCCAGGGGGCACTGGTGCTCGTCGAGGCGGACCGGACCTCGGTGCTCACCCCCCGCCCCGAGGTGCTGGGCGGCGTGCGGGATCTCGACACGGTGCGCCTCGACACGGCCCTGGCGCACCTCCCGCCGCACGAGCTCGTGTACCAGCACGGCATCGATCACGTCGTGTCCCGGGTCGCCAAGGGCGAGGCCCAGGCCGGGGTGCTGCTCAACCCGGCCAGCGTCGCCCAGATCGTGCAGATCGCCGAAGGCGGGGAGCGCATGCCCCCCAAGACGACCTTCTTCCACCCCAAGCCCCGCACCGGGGTGGTCTTCCGCGACCTGCGCTGAGACCGGCCCGTCCGGCGGGCCGGCCCCTCACGCCGAGCGATGGGTCAGTCGACCCGCCAGGTGGCACCGCTGCGCAGCAGCGCAGCGAGGTCGCCGGGGCCGTTGCGCTCCTGGGCCGTGGCGATCTGGCGGCCGACCTCCTCGCCGTACTCGGGGTACTGCACGGCCCGGAACACGCCGATGGGCGTGGGCTCGTGCGGTCCCTTGGCCAGGCGCGACAGCATGAAGCCGAGACCGCGGTCGTGCTGTTCGTCGTGCACGAGGATGTTGTCCGCACCCGCCTTGGCCACGTCTACGATGCGCAGTCTGCCGTCGGTGCCCATGGCGACGCCCTTCTCCTGGTCGGCCCCGAAGCGGATGGGCTGGCCGTGCACCAGCGGGATGATCATGTCGTCGCGGTTCGCCTTGCCCGTGAGGGGCTCGAAGGCGCCGTCGTTGAAGACGTTGCAGTTCTGGTAGATCTCCACGAAGGCCGCACCGCGGTGCTCGTAGGCCCGGCGGAAGACCTCCATCATGTGCTGGCGGTCCATGTCGTGGGTGCGGGCCACGAAGGTCGCCTCGGCACCCAGGGCGACGCTGATGGGGTTGAACGGCGTCTCGATGGAGCCGTAGGGCGACGACTTGGTGACCTTGCCGACCTCGCTGGTGGGTGAGTACTGGCCCTTGGTCAGACCGTAGATCTGGTTGTTGAACATCAACACGGTCACGTCGATGTTGCGGCGCAGCACGTGGATCAGGTGGTTGCCGCCGATCGAGAGCATGTCGCCGTCGCCGCCGACCACGAACACCTTGAGCTCGGGCCGGGCCATGGCCAGCCCGGTGGCGATGGCGGCCGCCCGGCCGTGGATGCTGTGCATGCCGTAGGTGTTCATGTAGTACGGGAAGCGGGCCGCGCAGCCGATCCCGGACACGAACACGACGTCCTCGCGACGCACGTCCAGCTCGGGCATGAGGAACTGCACGGCGGCCAGGATCGAGTAGTCCCCGCAGCCGGGGCACCACCGCACCTCCTGGTCGCTCGACCAGTCCTTGCGGGTCGTCACGGGCACAGTCGTCTCAGTCATCGAGGGCTCCCAGGATCGCGACCTCCAACTCACCGGCAGTGAAGGGCAGGCCCTTCACCTTCGTCACCGAGCGGGCATCCACGAGGTACTCCGCCCGCAGCAGGCGGGCCAGCTGGCCCAGGTTCATCTCCGGCACCAGAATCCGACGCTGGGCCCGCAGCACGTCACCCAGGTTCGCCGGGAAGGGGTTGAGGTGGGTCAGGTGCACCTGCGCCACACGATGGCCCAGGGCGCGGACCCGGTCGACACCACCGCTGATGGCCCCCCAGGTGGAACCCCAGCCGACGACCAGGATCTCGGCGTCCTCCGCGTCGCCGCGGATCACGACGGGCGGGATGTCCCGTGCGATCCCTGCGATCTTGGCGGCCCGTACGTGCACCATCTGCTCGTGCACCTCGGGCACGTAGGACACGTGGCCCGCTTCGTCCTTCTCGAGGCCGCCGATGCGGTGCTCGAGGCCCGGGGTTCCCGGCAGCGCCAGGGGGCGTGCCAGGGTCTCGGGGTCTCGTTGGTACGGCCAGAAGGCGGGGTTGCCGTCGGCGTCGGTGTGGTTCGGCGCGGTGGCGAACTCGATGGCGATGTCGGGCAGGGTGTCGACGTCGGGGATGAGCCAGGGCTCGGCCCCGTTGGCCAGGTAGCCGTCGGAGAGCAGCATCACCGGTGTGCGGTACTCGAGGGCGATGCGGGCCGCCTCGATGGCGGTGTCGAAGCAGTGCGCCGGGGAGTACGGCGCCAGGATGGGCAGCGGCGACTCGCCGTGGTGGCCGTACATGGCCAGCAGCAGATCTGCCTGCTCGGTCTTGGTGGGCAGGCCGGTGGAGGGCCCGCCACGCTGGATGTCGATGATGAGCAGCGGGAGCTCGAGGCTGATGGCGAGCCCGATGGTCTCGGCCTTGAGCGCGACACCCGGACCGCTGGTGGTGGTCACCGCCAGGTGACCGCCATAGGCCGCTCCGAGAGCGGCACCGATGCCGGCGATCTCGTCCTCGGCCTGCAGGGTGCGGATGCCGAAGTGCTTCTGCTTGGCCAGCTCGTGGAGGATGTCCGAGGCCGGCGTGATCGGGTACGAGCCCAGGAACAGCGGCATCCTCGCCAGCCTGCTGGCGGCGATGAGGCCCCAGGCCAGTGCCGTGTTGCCGTTGATGTTGGTGTACTCGCCCGGATGCTGCTCGGCCGGAGCCACCTCGTAGACGTGGTCGAAGAGCTCGGCGGTCTCACCGAAGGCGTGCCCGGCGTGGAAGGCCGCCAGGTTGGCGTCGCGGACCTTCTCCTTGGACGCGAACTTGGCCTTGATCCACTCGATCGTGGGTGCCTCGGGCCGGGTGTACATGAACGACACCAGGCCCAGCGCGAAGAAGTTCTTGGAGCGCTCGGCGTCGCGGGGCTTGACGCCCAGCGGCTCGCACGCCTGGCGGGTGAGGCTCGTCATCGGCACCTCGAACACCGTGTACCCCTTGAGGGCGCCGTCGGTGAGCGGGTTGGACTCGTACCCGGCCTTGGCCAGGTTGCGCTCCTCGAAGGTGTCGACGTTCACGATGACGGTGCCGTGCGGTTCGAGCCGGCCCAGCTCCGCCCGCAGGGCGGCCGGGTTCATGGCCACGAGCACGTTGGGCGCATCGCCCGGAGTGGTGATGTCGTGATCCGAGATGTGGATCTGGAACGCGGAGACGCCCGCCAGCGTGCCGGCGGGTGCCCGGATCTCGGCCGGGTACTCCGGCAGGGTGACCAGGTCGTTGCCGAGCAGCGCGCTGGCGCTCGTGAACTGGTCACCGACGAGCTGCATGCCGTCGCCGGAGTCGCCGGCGAACCTGATGATGACACGCTCGATCTGCTTGGGATCGGTGCGTGCTGCGGTGTCGGCCACGCAAACCCCCTTGTTTGCTCGCTGCCGTGGGCACGCAGGGCGCGCACCCGGGTCACTGTACCGTCGCAGCGCCCGCGCCACGGGGACCCGGCGAGGACGGCGACAACCGGCGCGGCGTCCACGCGACAGGGCCGACACCACCGGTGCCGGCCCTGTCGAATCCGCAGCGACGCGTCGCCGCAGCGTGCTCAGGCCACCGTCACCGAGTCGTCGAGGTAGACGTCCTGGATGGCGTTCAGCAGCGCCACGCCCTCGGCCGTCGGCTTCTGGAACGCCTTGCGGCCCGAGATGAGACCGGTGCCGCCGGCCCGCTTGTTGATGACGGCCGTGCGCACGGCCTCGGCCAGGTCGGTCGCACCCTTGGACTCGCCGCCGGAGTTGATGAGCCCGATGCGGCCCATGTAACAGTTCGCCACCTGCCACCGGCAGAGGTCGATCGGGTTGTCGGTGACGAGCTCGCCGTAGACCAGCTTCGAGGTCTTGCCGAAGTCGACCGCGGTGTAGCCCCCGTTCTTGGTGGGCAGCTTCTGCTTGATGATGTCGGCCTCGATGGTGACGCCCATGTGGTTGGCCTGGCCGGTGAGATCCGCGGCGTCGTGGTAGTCGACCCCGTCGACCTTGAACGCCGAGTTGCGCAGGTAGCACCACAACACGGTGAACATGCCCAGCTCGTGCGCCCGGGCAAAGGCGTCGCTGACCTCCTGGATCTGGCGATGCGACTCGTGGGCGCCGAAGTAGATCGTGGCACCGACGCCTGCGGCACCCATCTCGAAGGCCTGGTCGACCGAGCCGTACATGATCTGGTCGAACTCGTTCGGGTACGTGAGCATCTCGTTGTGGTTGAGCTTCACGATGAAGGGGATCTTGTGGGCGTATCGCCGCGAGCACAGGGCGAGCACGCCGAACGTCGACGCCACGGCGTTGCAGCCACCCTCGATGGCCAGCTCCACGATGTTCTTCGGGTCGAAGTACTTCGGGTTGGGCGCGAACGACGCCGCGCCGGAGTGCTCGATGCCCTGGTCGACGGGCAGGATCGACACGTAGCCGGTGTCGCCGAGACGGCCGTGGCCGAACAGCCCCTGGAGGTTGCGCAGTACCTGCGGCGAGCGGTCGCTGTCCTTGTAGACCCGGTCGACGATGTCGGGACCGGGCAGGGTCAGATCGTCACGGACGATCCCCTTCGCTTCATAGGAAAGAAGGGCGTCGGCCTCTTCGCCCAGCATGCTCGCAATGTCGGTCATGGCACTCCTCGATTCGCGATGCGCAGGGCGCATCGATGGCACGCGGTCGCGTTTCACCGTAGGCGCGCGGTGCGGGGGCGGACCAATGCGGTCGGTCCCGCCGCGACCGGGACGTTCGTCCCTCCGGCGCGCGTGCACACCGTCGCCCCGAACGGCGTCGCTCCGTTCCCGCCGGGCGGACGGTGTCGGCCCCACCCCGCTCGTGTCGGACCGGAGGCCGGACACGGCACGGTTTCGTCACCTGACGCTATTTGCCTGCCGACCCCGGCCCGGAGGCGTCACGCACCGCGAGCGCCACCTCCTGCCCGAAGGCCACCTCGAGCTGGTGCCCGTCGGGGCCGATGATGACGGCGAAGTAGCCCACCGGCGGACCCTCGTCGAGTGGCCCCACCACGGTCCATCCGTCCGAGCGTGCCAGGACGGCCCGTCGGTCGACCTCGGCCCGGGTGTCCACCCCCACCCCGAGGTGGTTCCAGCCGCCGAGCGGATGGGACGCCGTCTCGGTCTGGATCAGCACCACCACGAACGGACGGCTGAGATCCCCCATCCAGGCCACGTCTGCCCCGTCGTGGTCCCCGCTGCGTCGGTGCACCACCTGTAGGGAGGCGTACGTGGCGAAGAACCCGATGGCGGCATCCAGGTCGCGCACGGTGAGGGCCACATGGGTGAAACCGTGGTCGACGCGGTCGGGCGAAGCCATGGCGGTCCGATTCAGCGCAGCGCGCGCACCCGCCGCGCCACGTCGGCGAAGTCCGGCTCGAGGGCATGGATGCGGTCGAACAGCTCCCGGGCACGCAGGACGTCACCGGCGCGCTCATAGGCATCGGCCAGGGCGTAGGCCCGCCGGAGATGGTGTTCACGCGGCCGCTTCGGGAAGCGCCAGCCCTCCTCCAGCAGGGCGACGGCTGCCACCACGTCACCCCGGTCGGCCAGGGATCCCGCCTGCACGATGCGCCCCTCGGTGACCAGCTCGGCCGACGGGGACGCCTCGCGGAGCTCCGCCCACAGCTCGTCGACGCGATCCCAGTGGCGCAGGGCCCGATGGCAGTCCGCCAGGACGGGATGCTGCTCGGTCGACCCGGTCAGCAGGTGGAACGCCTCGAGCTCCTTGGCGGCGGCCCGCCACTTCTCCTGCCGGTACAGGGTCACGCCGTACAGCTCGCGCACCGACGCCGCGCCGGGTGCGTCCTCAGCCAGCTTCTTGAGGATCCGCGCCGCGTCCTGGAACCGCTCCGCCCGGAAGGCCCGGCCGGCGTCGGCCAGGCGGCTCTCGTAGCGGGCGACACGGGTCGGCCCCACCGCCCGCGCCAGCTCGGCACGCACCTCGTCCTCGATCGGCGTCTCGTCCACCGCGACGGGTCGGGTGGTCGACGGCGCGGGGCGTGCCCGTCCACGGACCACGGCCCGAGCGGCCTCCGACTCGATCGGCTCGACGAGCACGATCTCGCCCTCGCCGGCGAACGGCGACGAGGAGCGGGCCGGGCGCTGGTCGGGTGCACTGTCGGCCGGGGGCCGGTCACGTTCCCGGCGCTCGCCGGAACCGCCCGACGAACCGCTGCTCCCACCCGGTCCGGGCCGCTGGGCGCCACCGGCATCGACCGCGGCCCGCCAGGCCTGGGAGGCCGTGGACCGACCGGGCTCCTGCAGCCGACCGGCGCCACGTCGAGCCAGGCCACCCCAGGAGCGGGCCTGTTCCGGCAGAGCGACCGCGTCGTCGCGTCCGGCGCCCCGTCCGGTGCCGCTCCCGGGTCGTCCGCTGCGGCTCGGCGGTCCTGACGGACCACGACGCGACGCCGTCCCCCTCGAGCTGGATCCCCGCCCCGGCCCGCCCGGAGCGACTCCATCCCCGTCGCGGTAGCCGTCCGATCGTGCGGCCCGGGAGGGAGGTCGGCCGCTGCGAGAACGAACGTCGGCGTCCCGACCGCTCGCCGGGCGACCCTGGCCGGCCGAGGTGCGGGAGCGGCCGGGGCCGCCGGAACGGGCCCCGCCGGTCCGTGCATCGGTGGATCGCTCCCTCGAGGACGATCCGTCCCGGTCGCTGCCGGACGCCGGCAGCCGTCGGGCACCCTGTGCGCCCGCGCCGTTCGCACCCGAGGTGCGGCGACCGCCCGACGACGTCCGGGGCCCGCCCCCGGTGCGAGGCCCGACCGGACCTCCGCTTCGGGAGCTGCCGGGCGAGCTGCGGGACCCCGTGCTGCGCGGGCCCGAGCCACGAGCGGTGGGTCCGTCGGACGTCGACGCCTTGCGGGGACCCGAGCCCGTCCGTCCGGCCGAACCGGCCCGGGCGTTGCCACCACGGCCCACGGCCGAGCGACCTGCACCGGTCGTTCCGCGCGCGCCGCCTCGGCCGCCGGAGCGACTCCCCCCCGTGCTGCGGCGCGAGGAACCAGAACCGGAGGAGGTGGGCATGGTCCGAGCCTACCGGACCGCCGGGCGCCGCTCCGGCGCCCACGCGGTTCGGCTGGAGGACCGACCCCGCCCGAGCCTCGAGACGGCCAAAACGACGAAGACCCCCGGCGAACCGGGGGCCTCCGAGTGCGAAATCCGGCGGCGTCCTACTCTCCCAGGGGGTCTACCCCCAAGTACCATCGGCGCTGGTGGGCTTAACTTCCGTGTTCGGAATGGGAACGGGTGTGGCCCCACCGCTATGGCCACCGAAACCTTTGTCAAAGGTGCGCCAGCAGAGGCCGGCAGCGCCCTTCGAGAACTCCACAGCGAGCACGAACATCATTGTCAACCCAAGCCCTCGGCCGATTAGTACCGGTCGGCTGAGCGTGTCACCACGCGTACACCTCCGGCCTATCAACGTGGTCGTCTGGCCACGGGCCTTACCCGGTTAACCCGGTGGGAAACCTCATCTTGGAACGGGTTTCGCACTTAGATGCTTTCAGCGCTTATCCCTTCCGCAGGTCGCTAACCAGCCGTGCCCTTGGCAGGACAACTGGCACACGAGAGCTGCGTCCGTCCCGGTCCTCTCGTACTAGGGACAGATTTCCTCAAGTTTCCTACGGCTGCAGAGGATAGGGACCGAACTGTCTCACGACGTTCTAAACCCAGCTCGCGTACCGCTTTAATGGGCGAACAGCCCA
>JALOLF010000248.1 GCA_025456085.1 Acidimicrobiales bacterium | reverse complement strand
TGATCGAGCAGGGCATCTGAGCGCTGGTCGATCGATCCACCGCCGGCCCGCAGCACCCGGACGTCCCCGTCGTCGCCGGCCGCGTCGTCGCCGTTGCCGGGTGCCTGCGTGATGACCACCACGTCGTGGCCGTTGGCCGCCTGCGCGGTGGCCAGGGCGTGCACGTGCCGGCCCAGGCCGCCGTACATGACGGGCGGGTACTCCCAGGCGAGGTGCACGACACGCATAGGGGTGGAATGGTACGGCGCCCCGGGCGGGTCGGCAGCCGCAGTCGGGCCGGGCCCGCGGCGGCCCGGGACCTTCGGCCCGGTGAACAGGACCGGGGTGCTGATCGCTCTCTGCGAGCACCGGCCTAGGATTGACCCGATCACCCGCCCTTGTTACCGGCCGGTAGCATGGGCGCGCGGGTTACCGAGAGCCCGCATGAGCGGATCGAAACTGGCCCACCGGCGCGCGCCTGATCGGCGTCCCGGGAGATGAGGGAGGTCGACAGCGAGACCATGAAGATCGTTGTCTGTGTGAAGCAGGTGCCGGACAGCTGGGCTGAGAAGACGCTCGGCGCCGACAACACCTTGGACCGCGGCTCCGTCGACGCGGTGATGAACGAGTTGGACGAGTACGCCGTGGAGGAGGCCCTGCGCCTCCAGGAGGCGCACGGCGGCGAGGTGATCGTGCTGTCGATGGGTCCGTCCCAGACGACCGACACCATCCGCAAGGCCCTGTCGATGGGCGCCGACTCCGGCGTGCACGTCATCGACGACGGGCTGCACGGATCGGACGCCGTGGCCACGTCGCTGGCCCTGGCCAAGGCGATCGAGGGCCGCGGGGCGGACCTGGTCATCTTCGGCTCGGAGTCGACCGACGCCCGGATGTCCGTGGTCCCGGCGATGGTTGCCGAGCGCCTCGGACTGCCCCAGCTGACGTTCTCCAGCTCGGTGTCCGTCGAGGGCAGCACCGTGCGGACGAACCGGGTCACCGAGTACGGCTACGACGTCGTCGAGGCGAGCCTGCCGGCCCTGGTGAGCGTCGTCGAGAAGATCAACGAGCCCCGCTACCCCTCGTTCAAGGGGATCATGGCGGCCAAGAAGAAGAAGGTCGAGACCGTCGACCTCGCAGGCCTGGGCGTCAGTGCCGACCAGGTGGGCCTGGCCGGCTCGTGGTCGGCGGTCGAGGAGGCCGCCGCACGTCCTCCGAAGGCCAAGGGCACGATCGTCACCGACGACGGCGCCGGTGGCACGGCCATCGCCGATTTCCTGTCCGCGCAGAAGTTCATCTGAGGAGACCGACCATGGCTGAGGTTCTCGTTCTCGTCGAGCACGTCGACGGGGCTGTCAAGAAGGTCACGTACGAGCTGCTCACCCTGGCCCGCCGCATCGGCGAGCCGGCAGCCGTCCTCGTCGGCGCCGGTGCCGATGCCGCGATCGGCGGGCTCGCCGAGTACGGTGCCGCGACCGTGTACGTCGCCGACGCCGCCGAGCTGTCGGCCCATCCGGTGGCCCCCAAGGCCGAGGTGCTGGCCAAGCTCGTGGCGGAGAAGGCCCCCGCGGCGGTGCTGGTGGCCAGCACCGCCGAGGGCAAGGAGGTGGCGGCACGCCTGGCCGTGCGTTCCGGTTCCGGCGTCATCACCGATGCGGTGGACGTCTCCGCCGACGCCACGGCGACGCAGTCGATCTTCGGCGGCGCCACGGTCGTGAAGTCGAAGGTGACCACGGGTACCCCGATCATCACGGTGCGCACCAACAGCGTCGCGCCCGAGGCGGCCGCCGGTGCGGGCGCCCGGGTGGACGTGTCCGTGGAGCTCTCGGCGGCCGCCAGGTCCGCCACGATCGTCGATCGCGTCGTGCAGGCCAAGGGCGGCCGCCCCGACCTGGCCGAGGCCGCGATCGTGGTCTCCGGCGGACGTGGCGTCGGCGGTGCCGAGGGCTTCGGCGTCATCGAGGCCCTGGCCGACTCGCTGGGTGCCGCGGTCGGCGCCTCGCGAGCCGCGACGGACGCCGGCTGGTACCCGCACCAGTTCCAGGTGGGGCAGACCGGCAAGACCGTCGCCCCGCAGCTGTACGTCGCCAACGGCATCTCCGGGGCGATCCAGCACCGTGCCGGCATGCAGACCTCGAAGACGGTCGTCGTGGTCAACAAGGACCCCGAGGCTCCCATCTTCGAGCTCGCCGACTTCGGTGTCGTGGGTGACCTGTTCCAGGTCGTGCCGCAGCTGACCGAGGAGATCACCAAGCGCAAGGGCTGACCACGCGCACCGAGGGGCCCGGCCGATCCGTTGGCCGGGCCCCTCGGCGTCGCGAACAGGGGGCCGAGGACCGCGGCGGGCGGGGTCCGGGGTGCCCGCCGCGCGGCTCGCCGTCCCTGCGCGCGCCCCTAGAATCGGGGGCGATGCGCGCCTACCTCGACCATGCGGCCAGCACCCCGCTGCTGGAGTCCGCACGCGAGGCGATGCTGCCCGTGCTCGGGATCGGGGCCAACGCGTCCTCCCTGCACACCGCCGGACGCCGGGCTCGCCGGCTCGTCGAGGAGTCTCGCGAGTCGATCGCCTCGAGCCTGGGCGTGGCCCCCAGCGAGGTGATCCTCACCGCGGGCGGGACCGAGGCCGACAACCTGGCGGTCAAGGGCCTGTGGTGGGGGCGGGTCGCCGCCGATCCGGCTCGGCGTCGAGTCCTGGCGTCCACGGTGGAGCACCACGCCGTGCTGGACCCGGTGGCGTGGTTGGGGGAGCATGAGGGTGCCGAGGTCGTCTGGCTGGACGTCGACGACGAGGGCCGCATCCGGATCGAGCAGCTGCAGGCCGAGCTGGCGGCGCACGCCGGCACGACGGCCCTGGTCTGCGTCATGTGGGCCAACAACGAGGTCGGCACCGTCCAGCCGATCGCCGAGGTGGCGCGGGCCTGCGCCGAGGCAGGTGTTCCGCTGCACGTCGATGCCGTCCAGGCACTGGGGTCGATCCCCGTGGACGCGTCGCTGCCGACCACGATGGCCGTCTCGGCGCACAAGCTCGGTGGCCCGATGGGCGTGGGTGCCCTGATCGCCTCGCGAGGCGTGGACCTGGCGCCGCTCATCCACGGCGGTGGTCAGGAGCGGCAGGTCCGCTCGGGCACCGTCGACGTACCGGGGGCTGTCGGGTTCGCGGCAGCCCTTGCCGAGGTCATGGGCGACCTGCCGTCGCGGGCCGCGCGGCTGGCCGATCTTCGGGACCAGCTGGTCGACGGCGTCCTGGCCCTGGCCCCGGACGCTCGGCTCAACGGAGCCCGGGGAGGCCCGGGGTCGAGGCTGCCGGGCAACGCCCACCTGTCGTTCCCCGGCTGCGAGGGGGATGCCCTGCTGATGCTTCTCGACGCCGCCGGGGTGGAGGTCTCCACCGGCTCCGCGTGCACGGCCGGGGTCCCCGAGCCCAGCCACGTCCTGCTCGCGATGGGCATCGATCCCATCCCGGCCCGGTCCTCG
>JALOLF010000031.1 GCA_025456085.1 Acidimicrobiales bacterium | reverse complement strand
CTGGGTGACGCCGACGCGCTCCCACAGGATGATCCCCAGCGGGGGCTGATCGAAGTTGACGACGTTCTCGGCATAGACCTGATCGCCGTTGTACCAGTTGATCGGCACCGTGGCGGTGACGTCGTTCAGCAGATACGACTCGGCCTGCCGGTAGAGCTCGCCGCGCTTGGCGTCGTCGGTCTCGGCCTGGGCCTGGGCCACGAGCTCGTCGAACTGCGGATCGGAGAACGACCCGAGGTTGTTGCCGCCGATCGAATCGGTCGAGAAGAGGTCGTACATGAAGTTGCCGTACGTCGGGTAGTCGGCGTACCAGCCGGCCCGGCAGAAGTGGCAACCACCGTCGGCCATCGTGCCGAAGTACTTCTCGGAGACCGGGTTGGTCGTCGACTCGATGCCGATCGCCTTCAGGTTCTCCTGGATGATGGCGACGACGTCCTCGTGGCCACCACCGGTGTTGAAGTCGATGGTGATCGGGCCGTCGAGCGTGCCACCCTCGGCCTTCCACTCGTCGAAGAGCTGCTGGGCCTTGGCCTGGTCATAGGTGCAGTACTCGCACAGGCCTTCCTCGGCGCCCGGGATGCCCGTCGGGGTGATGCCCGTCGAGGTGCGGCGCGAGCTCTCGTAGACCTTGGCGTTGATCTCGTCGCGGTCGATGGCCAGCGAGATCGCCTGGCGCAGCTTCAGGTTCTCGGGACCCGAGAGCTGCGGGTCGGTCGCACCCAGATCGAAGTAGTAGGTGCCCAGCGTCGGCGAGGCCACCGTGTTGCCGTACTTCGACATGGCGTCCGCGTACTGGCCCGACGGGATCGATGCGGTGTCGAGGTTGCCGGCCTCGAAGTCGGTGTAGGCCGACTCGGGATCCGCGGAGATCTTGAACGTGATCTTGTCCAGGTTGGCGCGGGTGTCGCCGTAGATGTTGCCCGACCACGAGTCGTTGCGGACGATGACGACCTCCTGGTCGCTCATCGACTCGAGCTTGAACGGACCGTTGCCGATCATGATCTCGCCCCAGGCGGCCGGGTCATCGGCGGTCTTCTCGACCTCGTTCTGGGGCAGCGGGCCGAAGAACGGGTGCGAGACGATCGACGGGAAGTCGGCGTTGGGAGCCGACAGGGTGACGGTGAGGGTCATGGCCTCGTCGTCGGCGACGACCGAGTCGAGCGTCGTTGCTGTGCCCTCCTGCAGGGCTGCACCACCCTCGACGAAGTTGATGAGATAGCCGTAGGGCGACGCGAACTCGGCGGCGCCGTTGCGCTCCCAGGCGTACTTGAAGCTGGACGGCAGGACCGGGTCACCGTTCGAGAAGGTCTCGCCTTCCTTGATGGTGAACGTGAACTCGGTGGCGTCCTCGTTGCCCTCGAAGCTCTCGGCCACGTCCGGCTTCAGCACCGGGTTGGCCTTGTCGGTGTAGTCGAAGTCGGTCAGACCGTCGTAGAGCGCCGTGGTCACCTGCGACTCGTCGAGCGTCTGCACCAGGCCCGGGTCGAAGCTGGTCAGGTTGTCACGGGTCGAGAGCTGGGCGCCGTCGACGAGCTCGCCGCCCTGCTCCACGGCGACGGTGGTGACGGTGCCACCGCCGGCAGACGTCTCGCCACCGCCCTCGTCGTCATCCGAGCACGCCGCGGCGCTCACGGTGACGGCAAAGGCGAGGGCGACGGGCAGCAAGGCGTAACGCCTGGAACTACGTCGCAAGGGTCTCCTCCTCCAGAAGGGTGCTAGCTGCGCACGGCGACCACCGGAGGCTCCTCGGGTTCGCATCTCGGGGAAGGGACCAGGACGCACCGTGCAGGCCCACTCGGGCCGAGGCGAACGTAGCACCGGGCCCATGGCGAAACCAGCACCCCCCGTCCCGCCGAAAGAAGGGCGTCAGGTGTTCGACAGCCACGAAACGATCGCCGGCTGTCCAGTTGGACGCGGATTCCGCGGACCGGCCCCGACCGACACCACACGCGCCGCCGCCCCGGCCGGTCGACCGGGGCGGCGATGATCGCTTCTGCCGTTCGACCGACTCAGCCGCCGTGCAGGCGGTACTGCACCAGCTTGGCGAACTCGTCGGGGTCGAGGCTGGCTCCGCCCACGAGTGCGCCGTCGATGTCGGGCTGGCCCATGAGCTCGGCGGCGTTGGACGACTTGACCGAGCCGCCGTACTGGATGCGCACCGCGGCAGCGGTGTCGGCGTCGAACTGCTCGGCCACGGTGGCCCGGATGGCCCCGCACACGGCCTGAGCGTCCTCCGCGGTGGCGGTCTTGCCCGTGCCGATGGCCCAGATGGGCTCGTAGGCGATGACCATCGACGCCACCTGCTCGGCCTTCAGGCCGGCCAGGCCCGCCTTCACCTGGCCGAGCACCTTGGCGTCGGTCTGGCCCGCTTCGCGCTCCTCGAGCGTCTCGCCACAGCACATGATGGGCGTCATGGCGTGGGCGAACACGGCCTTCACCTTCTTGTTGACCGTCTCGTCGGTCTCGCCGAACAGCTCGCGCCGCTCGGAGTGCCCCACGATGACCAGTGCGCAGTTCAGCTTGGCCAGGAACGCCGGCGACACCTCGCCGGTGAACGCGCCCTTGTCCTCCCAGTGGCAGTTCTGGGCGCCGAGGGCGACCTCGCAGCGCTTCTCGCCCTCGATGGTGGTCTGCACGGAGCGCAGGTCGGTGAAGGGCGGGTGCACCGAGACGTCGACGGCCACGTAGTCGTCGGAGCTGAGCAGGTAGGCCAGCTTCTGCACCACCTGGATGGCCTCCAGGTGGTTGATGTTCATCTTCCAGTTGCCGCTGATCAGCGGCTTGCGGTCACCGGGCATTGGGTGCCTCCCGAAGGGCAGCCAGGCCGGGCAGGTCGCCCAGCTCGAGCAGTTCCAGCGACGCACCGCCGCCGGTGGAGATGTGGTCGATCTGGTCGGCCAGGTGGAACTGGGCCACCGCCGCGGCCGAGTCGCCGCCGCCGACGACCGTGAACCCGCGCGCCTCGGCCACGGCCTGGGCCACGGCCCGGGTGCCGGCTTCGAAGCGCGGGTCCTCGAACACGCCCATGGGGCCGTTCCAGAAGATGGTGTTGGCCTCGCCGATCACGTCGGTGAACGCCGCCGCGGAGCCGGGGCCGATGTCGAGGCCCATCCAGCCGTCGGGGATGTCGGCGCCGACCTGGCGCACCTCTCCCCCGGCCTCGGGCTTGCCGATCTCGCCACCCGGGCCGAGCGCAGTGAAGTCGGTGGGCAGGTGGATGACCACGTCGGAGTCGAGCAGCCGGCGGCAGGTCTCGACCTGGTCCTCCTCCAGCAGGCTCTTGCCGATGGCGTGACCCTGGGCCTTCAGGAAGGTGAAGGCCATGCCGCCGCCGATGATCAGCCCGTCGGCCACCTTCGCCAGGGCCTCGATGACCCCGAGCTTGTCGGACACCTTGGCCCCGCCGAGGATGACGATGAAGGGCCGGTTCGGCTCGTTGCGCATCGGCAACAGCACGTCGACCTCTCGCTGCAGGAGCCGGCCGGCGGCGCTGGGCAGGAACTGCGGCGGCCCCACGATGGAGGCGTGCGAGCGGTGCGAGGCACCGAAGGCGTCGTTGACGTAGGCGTCCTGGCCGGCGATGAGCTCCTGCACGAACGCAGGGTCGTTCTTCGTCTCGCCGGCGTTGAAGCGCAGGTTCTCGAGCAGCTCGACGCCCGGGGCCAGCTCGGCCAGGCGGGCCCGCACCGGGTCCATCGAGTACTTCGGGTCGGGCGCACCCTTGGGACGCCCGAGGTGGGAGCACGCGGTGACGACCGCGCCCTGCTCCTGGAGCCACTGCAACGTCGGCAGGGCGGCCCGGATGCGCAGGTCGTCGGTGATCACCCCGTCCTTGAGGGGGACGTTGAAGTCCGCCCGCACGAGGACCCGGCGACCCTGCAGGTCGCCGAGGTCCTCCAGCGTGGGAACGCTCATGGGTCGGCTACTTCTTGGCCGCCGCGGCGACGATCTGCACGAGATCGACGAGGCGGTTCGAGTAGCCCCACTCGTTGTCGTACCAGCCGAGCACCTTGACCATGTTGCCCAGGGTCATGGTGAGGTCGGAGTCGAAGGTGCACGACGCCGGCGAGCCGACGATGTCGGAGGACACGATGTGCTCGTCGGTGTAGACGAGGACCTTCGACAGCGGCCCGGAGCTGGCCGCGGCCTTGAACGCCGCGTTGACCTCGTCCTTGGTGACGTCCTTCTTGAGAAGACCCACGAAGTCGGTGACGGAGCCGTCGGGGATCGGCACCCGCAGGGCGGTGCCGTCGAGCTTGCCCTTCATGGCCTGCAGCACGAGGCCGGTGGCCCGGGCGGCGCCGGTGGAGGACGGGGTGATGTTGACCGCCGAGGCACGGGCCCGGCGCAGGTCCTTGTGGGGGCCGTCGACCAGGTTCTGGTCACCGGTGTAGGCGTGCACCGTGGTCATGAGGCCCTTCTCCACGCCGAAGGCGTCGTCGAGCACCTTGATCATGGGCACGAAGCAGTTGGTGGTGCAGGAGGCGTTGGAGATGACCTTCTGCGTGGCCGGATCGAAGGTGTCGTCGTTGACGCCCACCACGATGGTGTTGTCGGCGTCGGTGCACGGCGCGGAGACGATGACGACGGGGGCGCCGCCGTCGAGGTGGGCGGCGGCCTTGTCGCGGCTGGTGAACAGACCCGTGGACTCGACGACGACGTCGACGCCCAGCTCGCCCCAGGGCAGCTCGGCCGGGTTGCGTACGGCCAGCACCTTGAGCGAGTCGCCGCCGGCGACGATGGTGTCGCCCTCGGCGTGGACGTCACCGGCGAAGGTGCCCATGACCGAGTCGTACTTGAGCAGGTGCGCCATCGTGGGCACGTCGCCCAGATCGTTCACCGCCACCACGTCGATGTCGGCACCCTGTGCCTTGATGGCCCGGAACATGCTGCGGCCGATGCGACCGAAGCCATTGATCCCCACACGAACGGACATGCCTGATACGCCTCCCGTGAGTCTGTTTGCCCTATCCGACCACGTGGCGCGCTCCCCCTGCCAGTTGAGCCCCTTCCCTGCCCGGAACCGCAGACCGCGTCGGTCGCCGGAGCGCCGCGGCGCGCCCACCTGGTGGCGCGGTGCCGCTCCAGAGCCGGGCCGGCAGCGTTCACGGAGCAGCAATCCGCTGGTCAGCGGCCCTTCATCGGGGCGTCACCTCACGGTTCGCAGTGGCGCCGACGTCGCCACCATCCGGCGCGCCCGGCCGACCCGCCACCTATGCTCGACCGCGGTGAACGAGTTCGTCGTGATCACCGGGATGTCGGGTGCCGGGCGCTCCCAGGCCGCGGACTCGCTCGAGGACCAGGGCTGGTTCGTCATCGACAACCTGCCGCCGGCCCTCATCCCGAAGGTCGCCGAGCTGGCCAGCGCGCCGGACTCCAGCATCGCCCGGGTGGTGCTGGTCGTGGGCACGGGCCCGTACCACGCCGAGGTGCTACCCGCCCTCGAGGCGCTGGAGGCGCGCCAGGTGCGGGTCCGCATCGTGTTCCTCGAGGCGTCCACCGACGTGCTCGTGGCGCGCTACGACTCGAGCCGACGCCGCCATCCCCTGGCCGACGGGGGCACCAGCCTGGCCGAGGCCATCGAGGCCGAGCGGGAGCTGCTGGAGGAGGTGAAGGCCGAAGCCGACGTGGTCATCGACACGACGGAGCTCAACGTCCACCAGCTCCGGGACCGCATGCTGGAGCTGTTCGCCGAGGGAGACGGCGCCGCCGGCATGCAGACCACGATCCTGTCGTTCGGCTTCAAGCACGGCCTGCCCCGTGACACCGACCTGGTCATCGACTGCCGGTTCCTGCCCAACCCCCACTGGGTCGACGAGCTGCGACCGCTCACCGGTCTCGACGAACCGGTGCGGGACTACGTGCTGGGCCAGCCCCTCACCCGGGACTTCCTGGACCGCCTGGTCGAGCTGGCCGCGCTGCTGCTGCCCGCCTACGTGCAGGAGGGCAAGGCGTACCTGACCATCGCCTTCGGCTGCACCGGCGGACGGCACCGGTCAGTGGCCATCGCCGAGGAGATCGCCCGGCGCCTCCAGGGCCTCGACATCGACCCGGTGGTCACCCACCGCGACCTCGGCCGCTGACGGCGGCGCCACCCACCGCCGTCTGCGGCTCGAAATCTCGTCGTACAGCCCCGGTCTCCGGGGTCCAGTGACGAGATTTCGGGCAGCGGGCGGGCAGACGGAGGCGGCGGAGGAGTCAGGGGGCGAGCTTGCGGGCGACGAGGAGGAGCAGACGGGGGATGGTGGCGGCGTCGACGTACTCCGGGGCCCGGGCCAGGAAGCCCGGCGGCGGGGCGGGCTCCTCCATGTGCTCGATGACCAGGCCCAGGCGGGCCAGGGCGTTCACGTAGCGCGACAGGGGCCGGTGCACGAAGCGGATGTGGACGCCGGGCTCGACCTCCTCCACCACGGCCTGCTCGACCAGGTACGGCCCGATGCGCCAGTACTGCTCGGGCGGGTCGAGGATCTGGTCGTCGATCCAGCCGCTGCCGGGGGTCTGCAGCAGGGGGTGGTTGAGGAAGAACACGAACCGTCCGCCGGGCGCGAGCACCCGGGCCACCTCGGCCAGGGCGGCCTCGGTGTCGTCGACGTGCTCGAACACCAGGCACACCACCACGGCGTCGAACGTCGCGTCGGCGACGGGAAGACCGTCGGCGCTGGCCCGTAGGTAGACCGGTCCCCCACCCCGGCGCACGGCCTCCGCGATCTGGGCCTGCGTGAGATCCGCGCCGACCACGAACGCGGCACCGGCCCGGACGGCCTCCCGCGCCAGCTGCCCCTCACCCGTGCCCACCTCGAGCACCCGGGTCGCCCCGTCGAGCCAGGTGGCCGCCAGGGGCAGGATCTGCTCGGTGTACTCGGGGTCGGCGCCGGCGGTGAAGTGCTCCTGCCACCAACCGGCGTGGGCCTCCCACAGCGCCAGGTTGTCGGGCCGTGCACCGGCGGGGTCGCCGCCCTGCGTGGGCGCGCTCACCGGGTCGGCCCGTGGATCTTGTCGAAGACCGCCCCCGCCACCTTGTCGGGCAGCCAGGGCAGGGCCTGCAGCTCCTCGAGCGACGCCTGCTTCACCGCGGTCACGCCTCCCAGCTCCTTCACCAGCCGCTTGCGCCGCACCTCCCCCAGGCCGGGGATGTCGTCGAGCACGCTGCGGGTCATGCGCTTGCCCCGCAGCTCGCGGTGGTACGACACAGCGAAGCGGTGGGCCTCGTCACGGACTCGCTGCAGCAGGTACAGGGCCTCGCTCTGACGGCGGATGCGCACCGGTTCGCCCTGGTCGGGCAGGTAGACCTCCTCGAAGCGCTTGGCCAGCGACGCCACCGGGATCTCGTCCTCCAGGCCCAGCTCCTCGAGCACCCGCACCGCCACACTCAGCTGGCCCTTGCCGCCGTCGACGAGCAGCAGCTGGGGCGGATAGGCGAACTTGCCCCGCTCGGTCACCGGCAGCTCCCGCTGGTCGAGGTAGTTGGTGAGGCGTCGGGTGAGCACCTCCTCCATGGCGGCGAAGTCGTCGTTGCCGGGCACGCCGCGCACCTTGAAGCGACGGTACTCCCGCTTGTCGGGCAGGCCGTCGGTGAGCACCACCATGGAGCCGACGTAGTCGCTGCCCTGGATGTGGCTCATGTCGTAGCACTCGATGCGCAGCGGGGCCTCCGGCAGCGCCAACCACTCCTGCAGCTCGTTGAGGGCCCGGGCCCGGCTGTTGTGATCGGACTGGCGCCGCAGCCGGTGGCGGGTGAACTCCTCGGTGGCGTTGCGGGTGACGGTCTCGAGCAGCGAGCGCTTGTCGCCCCGCTGGGGCACCCGGATCGTCACGTGGGAGCCGCGCAGCTCCGACAGCCACGCCTCGAACAGCTCGGGGTCGGCCGACGGCTCGGGCACCAGCACCTGCTTGGGCACCCCCATCGGCGCCACGTCGCCGTAGAGGCCTTCGAGGATCTCGTCGACCAGCTCGCCCCCGGCCAGCTCCTCGACCTTGTCGACCACGAACCCCTTGCGCCCCACCACCCGTCCACGGCGCACGTAGAACACCTGCACGGAGGCCTCGAGGTCGTCGCCGGCGATGCCGATCACGTCGAGGTCCTCGGCCCGATCGGCCACCATCTGCTGGCGTTCGATGGCCTTGCGCACCGCGGCGAGGCGGTCGCGCAGGCGGGCGGCGCGCTCGAACTCCAGCTCGGTTGCGGCCTGGCGCATCTGGGTCTCGAGGCGCTTCACGATGGCGTCGGTGTCGCCGTCGAGGAAGTCCAGCAGCTCGCCGACGAGCTCGTCGTAGGTGGCGCGGTCGACCTCGCCCACGCAGGGGCCGGCGCACTTCTCGATGTGGAACAGCAGGCACGGCTTGCCCAGCCTGGCGTGCCGGCCGAACTTGTTGTCGGAGCAGGTGCGGACGGGGAAGGTGCGCAGCAGCAGGTCGAGGGTCTCGCGGATGGCGTAGGCGTGGGCGTAGGGACCGAAGTAGCGCACCCCCTTGCGCTTGGCGCCCCGCATGACCATGGCCCGGGGCCACTCGTCGTCGAGGGTCACGGCCAGGAACGGGTAGCTCTTGTCGTCGCGCAGGCGGATGTTGAACCGGGGCTGGTGGGCCTTGATGAGGCTGTACTCGAGCATGAGCGCCTCGACGTCGTTGCGGACCTGGATCCACTCGACGGTCTCGGCGGTGGCCACCAGCTGCGCGGTGCGCAGCGGCAGGTTGGCCGGGTTCTGGAAGTAGTTGGAGAGCCGCTGACGCAGCGACCGGGCCTTGCCCACGTACAGCACGCGACCCTCGGCGTCCTTGAACTGGTAGGAGCCGGGGGCGTCGGGGATGGTGCCGGCGGGCGGACGTTGGACCACGCCCCTAGCCTGCCGGATCGTCGAGGCATCGCGACGCAACCCCGTCCCACAGACCCCCGGCGGTACGATCGCCAGCCGTGACCGAGACGGTGGGTGCCCCCTCCGACGCCACCGATCCAGCCGACGGCTCCCGACCCGCCGACCCGGCGACGTCCGCGGCGGCGACGCGCCGGGCGGCCTGGGTCCTGCTCGGCGCGCTGGCCGTGCTGTTCCTGGTGGTGGCCTGGCCCCGGATCACCGCACCGTTCGCCGACTCCGACGAGGGCATCAACGGTGCGGTGTGGGGCTACGACAGCCGTTCCCTGCGCGAGCTCGGCATCGTCGACTCCCGCCTCGGGGGGCTGCGCCTCGACGGTTCGCGCTACGCCACCCATCCCCCGCTCATCGTCGTGCAGACCGCGGCGGCCGAGGTGGCGCTGGGCGAGCACCCGTGGTCGAGTCGGCTGCCGGCCTGGGGTGGGACCCTGGCCGCCATCGTGCTGCTGTGGTTCCTCGTTCGCAGCCTCGGGCTCGACGAGCTGACCGCGGCAGCCGCGGTCGTGTGCGGCACGGCGACCCACCTGCTGACCGTGTACGGGCTCATGCTCGACACCCCGGTCACGTCGTTCCCGTTCGGCCTCGCCGTGGCGCTCGTGTGGCACCGGCAGTGGCAGGCGCCGGAACGTCGGCGGCCGTGGGTCGCGTTCGCCGTGTCACTCGTGGCCGCCCTGTCGGGGTGGCAGGCCGGCGTGCTGGTGGCGGTGTGCGCGTTCTCCCTGGCTGCCCGCATCCGCCGCCGACCCGGCGCGTTCGGCGAGGCCCTCCCCTTCCTGGCCGGCGGCCTGCTCGGACTCGGGCTCGATCTGGGGTGGACGTGGTGGGCCCACGACGGCTTCGGCGTGCTCCAGGACAAGTTCGGCGAGCGCTCCGGCGGCGAGACGGACGTGAGCGTCGGCGACATGGTCGGGTTCCAGCTCCCGTGGCTCGCCCAGCTGCTCGGCCTGTCGCTGGCCTTCGTGGTCGCCGCCGTCGTGAGCCTCCGCGACCGCCGGTTCCGTCCTCTCGCCGCCCTGTCGCTCGGGATCGTGGCCGGCTACGCGCTGCTGTTCCGGGAAGCCGCCGGCGGCCACCAGTACTGGAACTACTGGGCGCTGCTGCCCGCCACCGTCGGCGCCGCGTACGTGCTCGACGGACTGGTGCGGGCCCTGCGCTCGAGCGGCACCCCGACCTCGACCCGCACCGCGGTGGTGGTGCTGGGCGCGATCTGCGTCGTCGTCGCAGCCGTCAACCTGACGGCTCGCAACGAGGCCGGCCAACTCATCGACGACGGGCAGCGTCCCTACGAGGTGGTGCTCGCCGGCCTGCCGGCGGACCAGACCACCCTGCCCTACGTGGCCGAGCCGTACCGGCCGGACTTCTGGCTGCTCTACCACGACCTGCCCCCCGGCGAGCCGATCCAGAGCGCCGAGCAGCTCCGTTCCCTGGCCGCCGAACGCCCCGACGATCTGGCGCTGGTACTGGGGAGCTGCGCCGAGCCGGACCCCACCGGCATCTGCACGACGCTGACCTTCGGGAACGGAGGCGGGGGTGGTTCCGTCGAGCCGAGGCTCGTCCCGCTGGGCGAGCTGGCCGCTGCGCTGGCACCCACCGAGCCGGGCGGCGGCGGCTCGTGACGGCAGCGCCCTCCGACGCCGAGGGAGCCGCAACGGTCGACACGAACGGCATCGACGAACCGCGGGACGAGGACGGCACGGTCGACGACGGCGCCGGGACACCCGGGGGAAGGCCCCGGACCGGCCGGGTGGTGGCCGTCGCCGTGCTGATCGCCCTGGCCGTCGTGTTCGTGGTGGGCGGCTGGTCGCGCATCTCGGCGCCCTTCGGCCAGTCCGACGAGGGACTCAACGGCGCGGTGTGGGGCGCGGGCAGCCGGTCCTTCCGTGCCCAGGGCCCGATCGAGTCGGCCCTCGGGGGTCGCCACCTCGACGGGCAGGCCTACGCCACCCATCCTCCGGTGCTGGTGTCGGCCACCACCCTGTCGGAGTGGGTGCTCGGTGAGCACCGGTGGACGACCCGGCTGCCCGCCGTGGTGGCTTCGCTGGCCTCGATCGGCCTGGCGTACCTGCTCCTGAGCAGCCGACTCGACCCCCTCGGCGCCGCTGCGGCGACCCTGGCCGGGCTCGGCACACCGATGCTCCTCGTCTACGGCCCCATGCTCGACACACCCGTGCTCGGTCTGCCATGGCTGCTGGCCGTGCTGGTGTGCTGGCAGCGGGTCCTCGACGACCGGGCCCCGCCGACGCTCGTGCTGGCAGCGGTGGCGGCCGGGGCCGGCCTCACCGGGTGGCAGGCCGCGCTGGGCGCGGCCCTGGCCGGCGGGCACCTGCTGGTGTGGGGCGGACGCGGGGACCCGGCGAGGCGGCGGGCAGGCTGGCCGCTGCTCGGCGGCGCGATCGGCGGGGTCGCGGGGTCGCTGGCCTGGGGCGCGTGGGTCTACGGCGACCTCGGTCGGCTGCGGGACAAGTTCGTGCTGCGCTCCGGCGGCGACATCGGGTGGCTCGAGTCGGTGGACTACCAGGTCGGGTGGATCGTCACCCTCCTCGGCCTCGGCATCGTCGGGCTGGTGGGCTGCCTGCTCGCGCTGCGCTCGCCGCGGTGGCGCCCACTGGCCGCCATGAGCCTCACCGTGGTCGTGCTGTACGGCCTGCTCTTCCACGGCGCCGCAGGCTCGCACTACTACTGGAACTACGCGGTGCTGGCGCCCACCACCGTCGGCTTCGGCTTCCTCGCCGGCGAGGTGGAGGCAGCCGCCCGACGGGAGGGCCGCTCGCCCCGGGCGGTGTCCGTGGTGCTGATCGTCGCTGCAGCTGCGTCGTGTCTGTTCCACGTCCTGCGTCCGACCACGGCGGAGACGGCGATCGACCGGGCGGCCGTCGGCGGTGAGCTGGTGGCCGACGCCGCCTACCCCGTGGACCAGACGGAGCTGGTCTGGATCGGCGGGCTGGTCGTCCCCGAGCCCTGGCTCGCCTACGAGTCGGGACGCACGCCACGCCCGTTCACCGATGTCGCGTCCTTCCGCACCTTGGCCGACGCGCACCCCGAGCACCTGGTGCTGGTGGTCGGGCCCTGTTTCGACGACGACGCCCTGTGCGCAGCCGTCCGAGGCGACGCTGATCCCGAGTACCAGCTGCTGCCGGCGGCCGAGCTGGCCGATCGCCTCGCCCCGTCCGCCCCGACCGACTGAACCCCCCCGCCCCGACGCCGTCCTGACAGGTGTCGCCCCAGAGGACCGAACGCCGCCGAACGCGACCACAGAACCGGGTGAACGGCGCGTGAACCGCCTACACTGAGACCACGCCGGCCGGGTATCCGGCGACATATCGAGCATCGAGACCGACATCCCCGTGGCGAGGCGACCCGGCTGTCCCCACCGGTCACATCGGTGCTCCGAATGGACGGAGGGACGACTCCAACATGCTGCGGCTCCAGACCCCGCTCCCCGAGCGGTACACCTCGGCTACCCCCGACGAACTGGCCGAACGCATCCGCTCGGCCAAGGACACGCTCGGGGATCGCCTGTTCATCCTCGGGCACCACTACCAGCGTGACGAGGTCATCCAGTGGGCCGACGCCCGCGGCGACTCGTTCAAGCTCTCCCAGCTCGCCTCGCAGCGCCCCGAAGCCGACTACGTCGTGTTCTGCGGGGTGCACTTCATGGCCGAATCGGCCGACATCCTCACCGCCGACCACCAGCAGGTGGTCCTCCCCGACCTGAACGCCGGCTGCTCCATGGCGGACATGGCCGACCTCGACGAGGTGGAGGAGGCCTGGGAGTCGCTCGCCGACGTGATCGACGTCGAGCGGCTGGTGCCCATCACCTACATGAACTCCTCGGCGGCGCTGAAGGCCTTCGTGGGCCGCAACGGCGGTGCGGTGTGCACCTCGAGCAACGCCCGGGCCGTGCTGGAGTGGGCTCTCGGTGAGGGCCGCTGGGCCGACGACGGCCCCCGGGGCGACAAGGTGCTGTTCTTCCCCGACCAGCACCTGGGCCGCAACACCGGCTTCACCATGGGCTACGGCCACACCGACATGCGGGTGTGGAACCCCAAGCTGGAGCTCGGCGGGCTCACGGAAGCCGACTGCAAGGACGCCACCCTGCTGCTGTGGAAGGGCCACTGCTCGGTGCACCAGCGGTTCCGCCCCGCCCACCTCGAGGCGTTCCGGGCCGAGCACCCCGACGGCCTGGTGGTCGTGCACCCCGAGTGCGCCCACGAGGTGTGCGAGCTGGCCGACGCCGTGGGCTCGACCGAGTTCATCCTGCGCTATGTGGCCGAGGCCCCGGAGGGGTCGGTCATCGGGGTCGGTACGGAGATCCACCAGGTGAACCGGCTGAACAACGAGACGCCGGGCAAGACGGTGGTGTCGCTCGACCCACTGGTGTGTCCGTGCTCGACGATGTTCCGCATCGACCAGCCGCACCTCGCCTGGGTGCTCGACAACCTCGTCGAGGGGCGGGTCGTGAACCGCATCGTGGTCGACGACGACACCGCCGAGTGGGCCCGGGTGGCGCTACAGCGCATGCTCGACATCACCTGATCATCCCCGGCAGGCGTGCGCGGGTCCGTCCCGCACCGGTATCGCCGAATGGTCCATGATGAGTGGGTCATGGATCTTTCGGGGAAGACGGTGTTGTTGACGGGTGGGACGGGGTCGTTCGGGACGGCGTTTCTGGCGCGGGTGACGGCGGTGTGGCCGGATGTGGTGGTTCGGGTGTACTCCCGTGACGAGTTGAAGCAGTCGGAGTTGCAGAAGCGCTTCGACGGTGAGCAGGTGCGTTGGTTCATCGGGGATGTGCGGGACCGGTCTCGTTTGACCCGGGCGATGCGGGGTGCGGATGTGGTGGTGCACGCGGCGGCGATGAAGCAGGTGCCGGCGTGTGAGTACAACCCGTTCGAGGCGGTGCGGACGAACATCTTGGGGGCCCAGCATCTGGTCGACGCGGCGATCGACAGCGGGGTGGAGCGGGTGGTGGCGTTGTCGACGGACAAGGCGGTGAACCCGGTGAACCTGTACGGCGCGACGAAGTTGTGCCAGGAGAAGATCATCGTGCAGGGCAACGCGTACGCGGCGGGGTCGGGGACGCGGTTGTCGTGTGTGCGGTACGGGAACGTGGTGGGGTCGCGGGGGTCGGTGGTGCCGTTGTTCCGTGAGCAGGCCCGTTCGGGGCGGCTCACGATCACCGATGAGCGGATGACCCGGTTCTGGATCACGTTGGATCAGGCCGTGGATCTGGTGTTGTTCGGTCTGGAGCACACGGTGGGTGGCGAGGTGTTCATCCCGAAGATCCCGTCGATGCGGGTGACGGATTTGGCGGAGGCGATGGCGCCGGGGGTGCCGTTCGATGTGGTGGGGGTCCGTCCGGGGGAGAAGTTGCACGAGTTGTTGTTGACCGGCGACGAGGCCCGCCATGCGGTTGATGCGGGCGATGTGTACGTGGTGTTGCCGGAGCATCCGTGGTGGGACGAGCATCCCCGTTGGCGGGAGGCGACGGCCCTGGCCGATGGGTTCGTGTATTCGAGCGAGACCAATGACTGGTGGCTGACCGCCGAGGAACTGCGCGCCATGGTGGGCTGATGGAGCCCATTCCGTATGGCCGCCAGTGGATCGACGACGACGATGTCGCGGCGGTGGTGGCGGTGTTGCGGGGTGACTGGCTGACGCAGGGCCCGGCGGTGGAGGCGTTCGAGGACGCGCTGCGTGCCGTGACGGGCGCTCGTCATGCGGTGTGCTTGTCGAGCGGCACCGCGGCGCTGCACGCCGCCTGCTGGGCGGCTGGGTTGGGGCCGGGCGATGTGGTGGCGACATCGCCGTTGTCGTTCGCGGCGAGCGCGAACGCGGCGCGCTACGTGGGCGCGGAGGTGGCCTTCGTGGACGTGGAGCCCGACACCTGGAACCTCGATCCGTCCCGGGTGCCGGCCGACGCGGCGGCGGTGGTGGCGGTGCACTACGCGGGTCTCCCGGTCGATCTGCGTCGCTTGTCCCGCCGCCCCCGGGTGGTGATCGAGGACGCGGCGCATGCCATCGGTGCCGTGACACCTGATGGTCCGGTGGGGAACTGCGCCCACAGCGATCTGTGCTGCTTCTCCTTCCATCCTGTCAAGACGGTGACGACGGGCGAAGGCGGCGCCGTCACCACGAACGACGACGCGCTCGCCGAGCGACTGCGCCGCTTCCGCCATCACGGCATCGTGGCCCGACCTGATGAGGGCGGCTGGGTTTACGACATCCCGGAGCTCGGCTACAACTACCGCCTCACCGACGTGCAGGCCGCGCTGGGCACGAGCCAGCTCGCCAAGCTGGAGCGTTTCGTCGCTCGCCGCAACGAGCTCGCCGGCCGTTACCGAGCGCTGCTGGTGGACCTCGACGTCGGGCTGCCCCCCGCCGCTCCCGCCGGGTTCCGTCACGCCTATCACCTGTTCCCCGTGCACGTGGCCCATCGCCGCCGCGTGTATGACCATCTCCGCCGCAATGGCATCGGCACCCAGGTCCACTACGTGCCCACCTACCGTTTCGGCGCCTACTCGAGCCAGCGGGCACGGGCGTTGCCCCACACCGACGCCTTGTACGCGGGGCTGCTGTCCCTGCCGTTGTTCCCGGCCCTGCGCCACGACGACCAGGACCGGGTCGTCGCCGAGCTCGCTGCCGCCCTGGAGACCGCCCCATGAACTCGCCCGCCTCGGTGCGACTCGGGCCGCGAGCCGTGGGCGACGGACAGCCGTGCTACGTCATCGCGGAGGCGGGCGCCAACCACAACCGTGATCTGGACACCGCCTTCGCGCTCATCGACGCCGCGGTTGCCGCTGGTGCCGACGCGGTGAAGTTCCAGACCTACTCCGGTAAGGACCTGTACTCCACCAAGGCACCCCGATTCGACTATCTCGGCGACCTCGCCGACGTCGCGCCCCACGAGCTCTTGGAGGATCTCGCGCTTCCCCGTGAGTGGCAGCCCGTGCTCGCCGAACGCTGCCGGGAGCTCGGCATCGAGTTCCTGTCCTCGCCGTTCGACCTGCGCGCTGTGGCGGAGCTGGACGCGCTCGACGTCGCGGCGTTCAAGGTGGCGTCGTTCGAGCTCGTCGATCTCCCTCTCATCGAAGCCATCGGCCGACGCCGCCGGCCGGTGATCCTGTCCACCGGCATGGCCACCCTCGGCGAGATCGAGGAAGCCCTCGATGCGGCGCGTCGGGGCGGCGCGCACGAGTTGTGCCTGTTGCAGTGCGCGTCGGTGTACCCGGCTCCGCCCCACATCATGAACCTGCGCGCCATCCCTGCCATGAAGGCAGCCTTCGGGGTGCCGGTCGGGCTGTCCGACCACACGCTCGGGACCCACATCGCCCCCGCGGCGGTCGCCCTGGGCGCGAATCTCGTCGAGAAGCACTTCACCCTCGACCGCACCCAGAGCGGCCCCGACCACCCGTTCGCGGTCGAACCCGAGGAGCTCACCGCCATGATCGACGCCATCCGCGCCGTCGAGGCCGCGCTCGGCGACGGCGTCAAGCACGGCCCCAGCGACGAAGAGGCCGCCGAGATGTACACCAAGGCACGCCGCTCGGTCGTCGCCACCCGGGCCATCCCCCGCGGCACCCGCCTCACCCGCGACATGCTCACCGTCAAGCGTCCCGGCCACGGCATCAAGCCCCGCTACATCGATGCGCTCGTCGGCCGGACGGCCAGCGTCGACATCGACGCCGACGACATCATCACCTGGGACATGCTGTGACCGACGTCCCGGCGAACACGATCGTGCTCGCCTACGACGTCGGACCCGAGGCCGGGCTGGGGCACCGTCGACGCATGGAGGTGCTGGCCTCAGCCCTGGAGGACCTCGGCGGGCATCCCCGCCTCACCGCCGTCGACGACCTCGGGCCCGAAACGAGCGGCGGCACCCCGCCGGTTCCTCCGGCCTGCGTCGTCGTCGACTCCTACCGCGTCCGGGCCGACGATCACGACCGGTTCCGCGCCCGCCATGTCGTGGCCGTCGATGACCTCGAGCGCGACCTGCGCGTCGACCTCCTCGTGGACCCGAACCCGGGCTGTGATCCCGCGACGCACGCCTCGGCTCGCGAGGTGCTGCACGGGCCCCGCTTCGCCCTGGTCGCGCCGACGCCTCGGGTGACGCCAGCGCGGGAGCCGCCGAGCTGCGTGCTGGTCACCACCGGTGCCGCCGACATGGCAGGCATCGGCCCGTCGACCGCAGCTGCCCTCGCCGGGCTCCTTCCCGAGGCTCGGGTACGGGTCGTGGTCGGCCCCTGGGGGCAGGAGCCGAGCGGCGCCGTCGAAGTGGTGCGCACCACCGACGGGTTGGCCGACGCGCTCGCCGACGCCGATCTCGTGGTGTGCGCCGGCGGGGTCACCCTGCTCGAAGCCCTACTGGCGAGGCGCCCGGTCGTCGCCCTCGCCACGGCCGACAACCAGCGGCGGGCCCTGACCGGTGCCGCAGCGGCCGGGGCGATTCGGTGGGTCGACCCGCCTGATCCGGGCTGGCTCGGCGAGGCAGTCCTCGAGCTCTGGGGCGACGCCACCGCGCGTGCTGCCCTCGTCGCCGCCGGCGCCGCCTACCTGGACGGCCGCGGGGCGGCCCGAGTGGCCCGGGCGGTGATGGCCCTTGCGTGACCACACGCCCGATCCGCCGGCCGAGGTGGTGTGTGTGGTGCAGGCCCGCATGGGCTCGACACGCCTGCCCGGCAAAGTGCTGCAAGACCTCGGCGGACGCCCGATGCTGGCCTTCCAGCTCGAGCGGTTGGCCGACCTCGATGCCGTTGTGGTGGTGGCGACCTCCGAGCTCGCCCGGGACGACGTCGTGGCGTCGGTGGCCGCCGACGCGGGCGTCGCCGTGGTGCGGGGCTCGGAGACCGACGTGCTCGACCGGTTCCGGCTGGCGCTCGACGAGGTCCCCGCCCGTGACGTGGTCCGTCTGACCGCCGACTGCCCCCTCACCGATCCCGAGGTGGTGGCCGCCGTGGTCGAACACCACCGGCGAGCGGGTGCGGACTACACGAGCAATGTGCACCCCCGCACCTTCCCCCAGGGCCTGGACGTCGAGGTGATGGCCGCCGAGGCGCTGCGCTCCGCTGCGCAGGAAGCGACGGCGCCGTCGGAGCGCGAGCACGTCACGCCGTTCCTCTATCGGCACCCGGAGCGGTTCGTGCTGGCCAACCTGCGTTCGGGTGAGGATCTGGGCCGGGAGCGTTGGACCGTCGACCGCCCCGAGGATCTCGACACCGTCCGGGAGGCCGTCGCCGGCCTCGGCGGGCGGGCGCGGTTCACCTGGCGCGAGGTACTCGACGTACTGGGGCGCCGGGCGGTACCGGCACCGGGCGAGGTCGTGCTGCGGCCGGCCGACAACGGCGACGCCGACCTGCTGCTCGACTGGCGCAACGACCCCGACACCGTGCGGTTCAGCCACAGCCAACGCGGCGTCGACGCCGCGGCCCACGCCGACTGGTTCGCCCAGCGGCTCGACGACCCGGCGTGCCGGCTGCTGGTGGGCGTGCGCGACGGCCGACCGGTGGGGACCGTGCGGGTCGACATCACCGCCGCTGTGGGCCTGGTGAGCCTCACCGTCGCCCCCGAGGCCCGCGGCGCGGGCGTCGGTACGGCGCTGCTCCGCGCCCTCGTCGCGGAGATGACCGGCGACTACCAGGTCATGCGCCTCGTGGCCGAGGTGCGCCACGACAATCCGGCCTCGGCCGGCGCGTTCGCCGGCGCCGGCTTCCGGCGGGACCCGACCGGATCGGCCACGTTCGACCGGTGGACGTGGGACAATCCGCGGCCGTGATCCGTTACTGCCGCCGCTGTGTGATGCCCGAGACGAAGCCGGACATCTTCTTCGACGCCGACGGGGTGTGCTCGGCGTGCCGCCACTTCTCGGACCGGGCCGAGGTCGACTGGGACCAGCGCCGCGCCGAGCTGGTGGAGGTGCTGGAGCGCTACCGCAGCCGCGACGGCTCCAACTACGACTGCATCGTGCCGGTGAGCGGCGGCAAGGACTCCCACTACCAGGTGATCCGCACGCTCGAGCTGGGCATGAACCCGCTCTGTGTGACGGCCACCACCGACATGCTGTCCGACATCGGCCGGCGCAACATCGAGAACCTCAAGCGCCTCGGGGTCGACTACATCGAGGTCACCCCCAACCCCGTGGTGCGCCGGCGCATCAACCGCCTGGCGCTGACCCAGGTCGGTGACATCTCCTGGCCCGAGCACGTGTGCATCTTCACCGTGCCGGTGCGCCTCGCCGTGCAGCTGCGGGTGCCGCTGATCGTGTGGGGCGAGAACTCCCAGAACGAGTACGGCGGGCCCGCCACCGCCGCCCAGGACAACACGCTGACCCGACGCTGGCTCGAGGAGTTCGGCGGCCTGCTCGGTCTGCGGGTCTCCGACCTCGTCGGCCAGGACGGCATCGAACGCCGCCACCTCGTGCAGTACACCTACCCCACCGACGACGAGCTCACCGCCGCCGGCGTCACCGGCGTCTTCCTGGGCTACTACCTGCCCTGGGACGGCTGGGCCAACGCCTTCATCGCCCAGGCATGGGGGTTCGAGACCTACCCCCACGCCGTCGAAGGCTCACTCGTCAACTACGAGAACCTCGACAACGTCCAGACCGGCATCCACGACTACTTCAAGTTCCTCAAATACGGCTTCGGGCGCGCCACCGACCTCGCCTGCATGCAGGTCCGCCGCGGCCGCATCACCCGAGCCGACGCCCTGGCCGCCGTACGCCGCCACGACGGCAAGTTCCCCGCCGTCTACCTCGGTGTCCCCATCGCCGAGGTCCTCGACGACATCGGCATGACCCTCGAGGACTTCAACGCCGTGTGCGACCGCTTCACCAACCGCAAGCTCTTCCGCACCGACCGCCACGGCGACCTCGTGCGCGACAGCGACGGCAACCTCGTCAAGACCAACGACGACAACCCCGACTGACCATCCATGCCCCGAGTCGCCCTCATCGACTACGGCCTGTGCAACCTCGACTCGGCCCGCCGCGCCATCGAGGAGAACGGCGGCCAGCCCTACGTCGTCACCAGCGGCGACCGGCTGGGCCGGCCCGACCACATCGTCCTTCCCGGCGTCGGCGCCTTCCCCGACGCCATGGCCAACCTCCGCGACCGGGGCCTCGTCGAGCCCCTGCGCGACGAGGTGCTCGTCGCCGGCGTGCCGCTGCTCGGCATCTGCCTCGGCATGCAGCTCCTGGCCACCTCCGGCGACGAGGCCGGGGGCGCCCAGGGGCTCGGCTGGATCCCGGGAACGGTCGTGCGCCTGCAGGCGCGCAACGGCGAACGGGTGCCGCACATGGGCTGGAACGAGATCGAGCCCGTTGCCGGCGCAACCCTCCTCGAAGGCATCGCCTCCGGCACCGACGTCTACTTCGTGCACAGCTTCCACCTGGTCCCCGACGACCCCACCCACATCGCCGCCCGCACCCCCTACTGCGGCGGGTTCGTGTCCGCGGTGCACGACGGCCCGGTCTTCGGCGTGCAGTTCCACCCCGAGAAGAGCCAGAAGACGGGCTTCCGCGTCCTGGCGAACTTCCTGGCGATGTGATGCTCAAGACCCGGATCATCCCCACCCTGCTCTACAAGGACTTCGGCCTCGTCAAAGGCGTCCGCTTCGATTCGCGGCGAGCCGTCGGCAGCCCCATGCAGGCCATCAAGGTGTACGAGATGCGCGGCGTCGACGAGCTCGTCTTCCTCGACGTCGCGGCCACGCTCGCCGACCGCGGCCCGGACTTCGAGCTCGTGGACGACCTCGCCGACGAGTGCTTCATGCCGCTCACCGTCGGCGGCGGGGTCCGCTCCCTCGACGACGTGCAACGCCTCCTGGCGGTTGGAGCCGACAAGGTGTGCATCGGCACCACGGCGGTCGAGCGGCCCGAGGTGATCGACCGGGCCGCTGCCCGCTTCGGCGCCCAGTGCGTCGTGGTCGCCATCGACACCCGCACCCGCGACGACGGCACGACCACGGCCTGGATCCGATCGGCGACCCACGACAGCGGCCGCGACCCCGTCGAGCTCGCCCGCGAGATGGAGCACCGGGGAGCCGGGGAGCTGATCGTCACCTCCATCGACCGCGACGGCACCATGACCGGGTACGACCTCGAGACACTCGGCCGCGTCACCCAGGCCGTGCGCGTCCCAGTGATCGCCTCCGGCGGGGCGGGCAGCTACGCCGACCTCCTCGCCGCCGTCACCGACGCCGACGCCTCCGCCGTCGCCGCCGCCAGCATCTTCCACTTCACCCAGCAGACACCGGCAGAAGCCAAAGCCTTCCTGGCCGACGCCGGCATCCCCGTCCGGAGGTAACCCCCGTGCCCGTCGACGACACCCCCGAAGCCACCCGCCTCGAACAGCTCTGGTCGGGAACCTTCGGCGACGACTACGTCGAACGCAACCTCGGGGCCTACGACCAACGCGAACCCTTCTGGACCGAGCTCCACCACACCCACGGCTTCACCAGCGCGCTCGAGATCGGCTGCAACGTCGGCGGCAACCTCCAATGGATCGCCCCCCACCTCGCCCCCGGCCACTGCTACGGCATCGACATCAACGCCAAAGCCATCGCGCACCTCCACCAACGCCTCCCGGGCGTGAACGCCGTGTGGTCCCCCGGACGCGAGCTGCCCTTCCGCGACCGCTGGTTCGACCTCGTGTTCACCATGGGCGTGCTCATCCACCAGCCCGAAGCCACCCTCCCCCTCGTCATGGCCGAGATGGTGCGAGCCTCCCGACGCTGGGTCCTCATGGGCGAGTACTACGCAGCCACCACCGAGGAGGTCCCCTACCGCGGCGTCGACGGCGCCCTGTTCCGACGCGATTACGGCGCCATCTTCGCTTCCCTGTTCCCCGACCACCGACTCGCCGAACGCGGCTTCCTCGGCCGCGACACCGGCTGGGACGACATCACCTGGTGGCTCTTCGAACGGGGCTGACCCTCACGACCGAGCGAAGGGCGCACCATCCAGGATCCCGTCGCAGATCCGGTCGATCGCCGCGTTGCGCCCGGGTCGCACGTCCTCGAGCGACGTGGTCGTGATCCGCGCCAGGCCGGGTAGCGGCTCGGACACGAGCGGCGCGGCCACGGGTGCCCGGAAGAAGAAGTAGTGGGCGTACTCGCGGGCGCGCACCACGTCAGGGCGCAGCGGTGAGGGGTCGGCGAGCGCCGCGTCGAGCGCGGCAAGGAACCCCTCCGGGGTCTCGACGTCGATGGTGAACCCCTTCCCACGGTAGTGAGTGTCGCCGGCAACGATGACCGGAGTGCCCGACAGGGCGAGCTCCAGACCGGTGGTCGAGGTGTACACGAGCCCGACGTCGCTCGCGTCCATGAGAGGGTAGGAGCTCGTGGTGTCCGCGGAGCGGATGATGGTCACGTTCGACGGCAGCGTCGGGAAGCGCTCGTCGAGGTAAGCCTCGAGGGAATCACGCGTGATCTTGCCCGGCAAGTGGAGCTCGGATGGGTGCACCCGGATGACCAGTCGATGCTCGGGGCGCTCGCCGAAGGCCTCGACGACGGCGACGAGCCAGGAGCGGATATCGGGGAAGGCGCAATCCCGGCCGATCACGGCGGTATCCCAGGTTAGGTTCGTGAACAGGGTGACGAGCCGTCCCGTGGAGCGTTCCACCTCGTGCTCGCGGAAGGTCCAGAACTGGTCGAAGGCCTGGCCCTGGTGGCGGGCCGCCAGGTAGGTGTCGAGCTCGGCGTCCTCGCCCGGCTCGAGGGGGCGTCGTTGGTGGGCCCACTCCGCGCTGAAGTCGTAGAAGCCCGCCGGCCGATCACGGCTGAACACGAGCGTCTCCTTCAGGAACGCGCGCTCGTAGGTGACGACGTCGATGGATCGCTGCTCGCACATCGCCCAGGCGATCGCCTCGAACAGGAACAGGCCGCTGAGCAGCACGACCGTGTCGGGCCGGAGCTCGTCGAGGGCGCGGGCCAGGGCTCGGGCGATCGAGCGGCCGGAGCGCAGGAATCGGCGCATGGTGACTCCCGCCAGTGGGTCGCCGGCGAGGTCGGCCGCGCACAGGAACCACTGCACCGGGATGTCGACGGCGGCACCGAGGTCGACCCCCTCGGCCCGAACGGCACGTAGGTCCGCGACCGACACCCGATCGAGCTCGGCCCAGGGTTCGTCGGACCAGGTCCCGTCGAAGGACCGGAGCGGTCGGGGTGCGAAGCCGTGTGCGCGCAGCGACGACTCGACGTAGCAGCGGCACATGCGACACGGCATCGGCGGCGCCTCGTAGGTGTTGGCCCGATCGCAGATCTCGAGGCCGCCCCCGCAGGTGAGGAAGTGCACGTCCGCTCCCCGAAGGCGCAGCGCCTGGCCGATCATGGCCTGGTACTGCACGTGCTCCGCCCAGTCTCGGGGGCACAGGAACAGCACCCGCGGCCCGCTCGCAGCGGGCAGGTCGGCCCCGGCCACGAGCCGCCTGGCCCGGCGGTGCTCAGGCGCCTGCTCGACGAGGCGGAGCAGCAGCTCGACGCCCTTGCGGCTGTACTCGCCCATGCGGTCCGGACGGGGTACGGGCATCAGCGGTGCCCTCCGGGGCGACTGTCGAAGGGACGTCCCCGCAGGATGCGCAGCACGCCAGACCAGAACCCCAGGCCGTACGCCCAGTGGCAGATCCCCAGAGCGGCGAAGGCCCGGTGCGGTGCCACCCCGGGATCGCCGGCCAGCCGAACGGCCACGATCCCCGCGGCACCGGCGTAGCCGACCACGGGCAGCGCCGCCGTGAGGGGTCTCCGCCGCAGCAGGTGGAGGGCCATCCACCCGGCCGAGCCGGCAACCATCGCCGCAGGGACGAGCGGGCGCCAGTACGGCAGCGTGCGGTGCTTCTTGAGCGTCGACGCCTTGCAGACGCCGTAGTTGAAGTACTGATCCCACAGCCGTCGCGGCTGCTGGCGTGGGAAGTACCACGAACGGATCTGGGGATCGAAGCGGATCCGCCGTCCGTGCCGGCGCAGGCGGTAGTTGAGCTCCTGGTCCTCGGCTGCCCACTGCAGCTCGGTCTCGTCGTAGCCGCCGACCTCAGCGACGATCCTGCGGTCGAAGACCCCCAGGTAGACCGTCTCGACGTCCTGCGCCTGTGTGGCGTAATGGAAGCGGCCCGGTCCGACGCCGACGGGCGAAGACGTCACGGCGGCGACGGCACGGCCGAACGACGTGGTGCCGACAGGGTTCATGCGCCCCCCCACCCAGTCGGCTCCCGAGGCCTGCAGCGCCTCGACCGAGCGACGTACGTAGTCGGTGGCGTAGAGGGTGTGCGCGTCGGCGCGCACGACCAGATCGCAGGCCGCCGCCTGCACGCCGACGTTCATGGCCGCGGCCGCCGTCACCCGCGGGTTGTCCACGACGCGGACCAACGAGCCCGCGTCGGCGGCGATCTCGCGGGTCTGGTCGGTGGACCCGCCGTCCACAACCACGATCTCCCGTATCGACGGGTAGTCCTGGGCGAGCAGCGAATCGAGGCAGTCGCGGAGGTACCCCTGCTCGTTGAGGGTGGGCAGCACGACGGAGACGGCAGGCAAGTCGCTCATGCGGTCCGCGCCCTGCAGCGGCGCCCCGGCGCGCCGCCGCCGGAGCTCAGACGTCCGCGGAACGGGGTCGCGAGGTCGGCCAACAGGTCAGCGATCGCGGCCACAATGGCGATCCTAACGTGCGTCTTTGCCCCGCCGAGCCAACGACTGGACCGCAGCGTGACCCAACCCGAGCAGCCGTACCGACGCCGGGTCGTGCTCAACACCCTCAGCGCTGGCGTATCGACCTCGTGGGCGATCGTGCTGGCGATCATCACCGTGCCGATCATGGTGCGAGGGCTCGGCTCGGACGCGTTCGGTCTCTGGGTGCTGCTCCAGACGTTCTCCGCGATCACCGGGTGGTGGTCGATCGTGTCCCTCGCGCTGGGGCTCGCCGGTACGCGGCGGGGCGCGACCCGAGCCGCCGCAGACACCGCCGCGAAGCTCCCTACCGACGACCTGGCGGTCGTCGCAGCCGTGGGCGTCGTCGCCGGTGTGCTCTTCTCGCTGGTCGGACCGGCAGCGCTGACAGCCGTTTTCGACGTACCCGACGACCTGATCGACTCATTCAAGCTCGCGACGGCGCTGTTCGGCGTGCAGATCATCGGGGAGTTCCTCGTCGTCGGGGTGCAGGCGGTTCTGGAAGGCGACCAACGGGTCGACCTCGCACGGGGCATCGACGTGGTGCGCCGCACGCTCGTGCTGGGTGCAGGCGCCGCCGTGGCGCTGACCTCCGGCAGCCTGACCGCGGTGGCGGCGGCGAGTGCGGCGACGACGACCGTCGCTGCGCTGGGCGCCGGGGCCTATCTCGCTCGCCGCGGCATCGAGGTGCTGGCGCCCACGCGCTCGCAGACCGGCGATCTGCTCCGCTACGCCCGCTCCGTCGGTGGCGTGAACGCCGCGGGCGTCCTGCACCGCACGATGGACCGGGTGATCGCCGGCATCGTGTTCGGCCCGCAGGCGGTGACGCTGGTGGAGATCGCTACGCAGATCCAGAACGCGAGCGCTGCCATCCTCAGCGCAAGCTCGTACACGGCGCTGAGCGCGTCGCCGTTCCTGCGCGCCCGCCAGGCCGAACGCCAACTCCGCGAGCTCTTGCTCACCGGGAGCCGCTACGCCGTCGTGGCCACCTGGCCGGTCGTGGCCTCCTCCGCCGTGCTGGCCGGCCCGTTGATCGCCGTCTGGGTCGGTTCGGCCTACGAGGAGGCCGCCGGCCTCACCGCCATCGCCGTCCTGTACGTCGGTGCCGCCGCGCCGGTCCAGGTCGGCTCCAACCTGCTCCAGGGACTCGGCCGAGCCAAGACGGTATTCCACATCACGGCGGTCGGCGTCGTGGTGAACCTGGTGGCGTCGTTGTTGCTGGCCAACACCGTGGGACTCGTCGGCGTGTTCCTGGGCACGTTGTGCGGCACGCTCGTGTGGCTGCCCACCCTGACCCGCGCCTCCCTGCAGGAGACCGAGACCGACCTCGCCGCCTTCCTCGCGGACGTCGTGTGGCGGCCCCTGACCCCGATCGTGGCGCTCCTCGTCGTCGAGGTGGCAGTGCTCGCCGCGCCGCTCGGGAACCTCGCGACCCTCCTGCTCGGCGGCGGCGCCGGCCTGGCTGTCTACGCCGTCGTCGTCAGCCGCTCGGGGCTTCGCCCCGCTGACCTGCGCCAGCTGTTCGCCCTGGCCCGACGCCCGAGCTGACCGTGCTCACCGACCTTCCCTCCCGAGCACGCTGCGGATAGTACGCCCGACGATCCGCGCATCGAGCGACAGCCCCTGGTGACGCAGGTAGTAGAAGTCGTACTGGAGCTTCTCGAGCGCGTCGCGCTCGTCGCCGGCATAGCCGTACTTGACCTGCGCCCAGCCGGTGAGACCGGGCCGTACGAGATGGCGCAGGTCGTAGAAGGGCAGCTTCGCCGACAGCTCGGCGACGTAGTGCGGCTGCTCCGGACGAGGACCGACCACGGACAGGTCGCCGCGCAGGATGTTCACCACCTGCGGGAGCTCGTCGAGGTGGGTGAGGCGCAGGATCCGGCCGAACCGGGTGATGCGCGGGTCGTCTTCGGAAGTCCACTCGTTGACGGTGTGCCCGGGCGCAGCGGGGACCATGGTGCGGAACTTGAGGATCTGGAACGCAGCGCCGCTCCGTCCGATCCGGAGCTGCCGGTAGAAGAGCGGCCCGCGATTGCCGGCCAGGTTCCCGACGACCACCACCACGATCACCGGCACCAGCACGAGCACGCCGGCGGCTGCGAGCACCACGTCGAGCAGCCGCTTCACCCGGCCGAAGCGGGCTCGGTGGACCTCGCCGATGTCGAACATGAGGGCGGTGCGCTCGAGCTCGGACAGCGGCAGCTTGCCCAGCCACTCCTCGTAGAACAGCGACAGCGTCCGCACCCGCATGCCGTGCTCGTGGAGCTGCGCGACCTGACCCACCACCACGTCGCTGGCCTGGGCCTCGCGGTCGAGCACCACCACCGACGCCCGATCACGGCGTGCCCGTTCGAGGAGCCCGTGGGCGCCGCTTTCGTGATGGTCGTCGCCAGCGTCGCCGAACCCCGCACCACCGGCCTCGGCGATCGGCAGCACCGAGGTGATCGACGCCGGCCGCTCGGCCGACGCGGCCAGCTCGGCACGCAGGCCCGAGAGGCTGACGTGGTCGCTCACGACCAGCACGCGATCGCGGTGTGCCGGCGCGGTACCGCCGACGGCGATGGCCGAACAGGTCACGTACCAGGGCACGAGCACGACGGCGGAGCCGAACACCACGAACCGGGGCAGCAGCGCATCGCCGGTCAGGAGCTGCACCACCGAGATGGCCACCGCAGCGGCCACGGCGGCGCCGACCGAGCTCACCAGGGCGCTGCGCGGCGTGCGGGGAACCTCCGGCAGACCCACGCCGTAGGCCGTGACCGCCAGCAGCCCCATGTAGACGATCGACCAGCCGAAGCGGAACGTGCCCGTGTAGTCGTAGGGCGGGTCGGCGATCCAGGCGGCGTGGACCTTGCTCAGGACGAGCACCACCCCGACGATGCCGAGGTACAGGAGGACGCGGCCAAGCCGCCGCATGACGCTACGCCGTGCCCAGCAAGGGGGCGAGGAACCGCCCCGTGTAGCTCTCCGGGGTCGCCGCGACGAGCTCGGGCGCTCCCTCCACCAGCACGGTGCCTCCTCCGCTGCCCCCCTCGGGGCCGAGATCGATGATCCAGTCGGCGGTCTTGATGACGTCGAGGTTGTGCTCGATCACCACGACCGTGTTCCCCTGATCGACCAGTCGGGACAGGACTGTGAGGAGTTTGCGGATGTCCTCGAAGTGCAGGCCGGTGGTGGGCTCGTCGAGGATGTAGATGGTGTGGCCGGTGGAGCGCTTGGCCAGCTCGCTGGAGAGCTTGACCCGCTGCGCCTCGCCGCCCGACAGGGTCGGCGCCGGCTGGCCGAGGCGGACGTAGCCGAGGCCCACGTCGACGAGGGTCTGCAGGTGACGGGCGATGGGCGGCTGGTTGGCGAAGAACTCGAGGCCCTCCTCGATGGAGAGGTCGAGCACGTCGGCGACGTTGCGCTCCTTGAACGTGATGTCGAGGGTGTCGCGGTTGTAGCGGGCGCCCTTGCACACCTCGCACGGCACGTAGACGTCGGGCAGGAAGTGCATCTCGATCTTGATGGTGCCGTCGCCGGCACAGGCCTCGCAGCGTCCGCCCGACACGTTGAACGAGAACCGGCCGGGTAGGTAGCCGCGCACCTTGGCCTCGTGGGTCTGGGCGAAGAGCTTGCGGATGTGGTCGAACACGCCGGTGTAGGTGGCAGGGTTCGACCGGGGGGTGCGGCCGATGGGCGACTGGTCGATGGCGATGACCTTGTCGAGGTGCTCGATGCCCTCCACGGTCTTGTGGCGGCCGGGCGGCACCCGCGAGCCGTAGATCTTCTGCATCAGCGCCCGGTACAAGATGTCGTTCACCAACGTGGACTTGCCCGAGCCCGACACGCCGGTCACGGCGATGAGACAGCCGAGCGGGAAGCCCACGTCGACGCCGCGCAGGTTGTGCTCCCGGGCGCCGCGCACCCACAGCCAGTTGCCGCCCGGCGGACGCCGCATCGCCGGCACCGGGATGGCTTTCTTGCCCGACAGGTACTGGCCGGTCATCGACGCCTTGGAGCGCAGCAGGCCCTTGACCCCGCCGGAGTAGACGATGTCGCCGCCGTGCTCCCCCGCGCCGGGGCCGATGTCCACGACGTGGTCGGCGACCTTGATGGTGTCCTCGTCGTGCTCGACGACGAGCACGGTGTTGCCGAGGTCGCGCAGGCGCACCAGGGTGTCGATGAGGCGGCGGTTGTCGCGCTGGTGCAGCCCGATCGAGGGCTCGTCGAGGACGTAGAGCACGCCGACGAGGCCCGAGCCGATCTGGCTGGCGAGGCGGATGCGCTGGGCCTCGCCGCCGGCCAGGGTGCCGGCGGAGCGGGTCAGCGTGAGGTAGTCGAGGCCGACGTCGAGCAGGAAGCCCATGCGGGCGTTGATCTCCTTCACCACCCGTTCGGCGATCAGCCGGTCGCGCTCGGACAGCTCGAGGGAGGCCAGGGCCTTGGCGGCCTCACCGATGGACATCTGGCCGATGTCGTCGATGGAGTGCCCGCCGATGGTGACGGCCAGGCTGAAGGGCTTGAGCCGGGCGCCGCCGCAGTCGGGGCAGGGCACCTCGCGCATGTAGCCCTCGATCTGCTCGCGCATGGAGTCGGACTCGGACTCGGTGTGGCGGCGCTGCAGCCAGGGGATGACGCCTTCGTAGTTGGCGGAGTAGGTGCGGGTGCGGCCGTAGCGGTTGCGGTAGCGCACCAGCACCTTCTGGCCGCCGGTGCCGTGCAGCAGCAGCTTCTGGGCCTTGCGGGGCAGGTCGCTCCAGGCGACGTCGGGGTCGATGCCCTGCTCCTCGCACACCGACTCGAGCAGGCGGTGGAAGTACTTGGCGTGCCCGGAGGCCCACGGGGCGATGGCGCCCTCGCCGACGCTCAGGTCGGGGTTGGGCACGACGAGCTCGGGGTCGACCTCGAAGCGGGTGCCGAGGCCGTCACAGCGCTCGCAGGCGCCGTAGGGGGAGTTGAACGAGAAGTTGCGGGGGGCGAGCTCCTCGTAGCTGGTGCCGCACACCGGGCAGGCCAGGTGCTGGCTGAAGGTGAGGGTCTCCTCCTCGAAGCTGTCGTCGCCGTCGCGGGGCACGAGGTGGACCTCGGCCACGCCGTCGGCCAGCTTCAGGGCGGTCTCCAGCGAATCGGTGAGCCGGCGCTCGATGCCGTCGCGCTTGACCAGCCGGTCGACGATCACCTCGATCGTGTGCTGCTCGTAGCGGGCCAGGTCGACGGTGTCGGTGAGCTCGTGCAGCTCGCCGTCGATGCGGGCCCGGGCGAAACCCTGGGTGGCGAGGTCGGTGAGCAGCGTCTCGTAGGTGCCCTTGCGGCCCCGCACCACCGGGGCGAGCACCTCGAAGCGGGTGCCATCGGGCAGCTCGAGCACCCGGTCGACGATCTGCTGGGGGGTCTGGCGGGTGATCACCGCCCCGTCGTCGGGGCAGTGGGGCACGCCGATGCGGGCGTACAGCAGGCGCAGGTAGTCGTAGACCTCGGTGATGGTGCCGACCGTGGACCGCGGGTTGCGCGAGGCGCTCTTCTGGTCGATGGAGATCGCCGGGGAGAGCCCTTCGATGAAGTCGACGTCGGGCTTGTCCATCTGACCCAGGAACTGCCGGGCGTACGCGGAGAGCGACTCGACATAGCGACGCTGCCCCTCGGCGTAGATGGTGTCGAACGCGAGCGACGACTTGCCCGAGCCGGAAAGACCGGTGAAGACGATCAGCTTGTCGCGGGGCAGCTCCAGCGAGACGTTGCGCAGGTTGTGCTCGCGCGCTCCCCGGATGGTGATGGTGTCGGCCACCGGGCCAGCCTAGCGACCCGGCACCCCCGCAGGGGCGAACAGGTGTTCCCCACTGATCCGACGAGCGGCGGGCGACCTCGGCGTCGGGCCGTCACGCCCGGCGGTACGTCGTGACCGTCAGCGGCGCCCCGTCGAGGAACGGGACCTCCTCGACCCCGGCCACGACCCACCCGTCGAAGACCCGGGGTTGCTCAGGGGGCGCCACCTCGACGAGGCCCCACTCCTCGATGCCCGAACGGTCGAGCACGTCGAGCGCGGTGGGCAGGGTGTCGGGGTTGGCGCTGAGCCAACGCCGTTCGCCGTAGAACGCGCCGAACTCGCGGGGCACGAACCCGTCGGGGGACACGAGGACCTCCTCGGGGCGTTCCACGAAGCGGGCGCCCGCCGCCGCGACGTCGTGGCTGCGCAACGACAGCCAGGCGAGCCCGAAGCACGTCACCCCGACCGCCAGCAGCGTGACGTAGCGACGGGCCCACGGCGCCATGCGCGACGAGGCGGCGATGCCCACGACTCCGGCCACCAGACCGGACAGCAGGATGTACCGGCCGGCCCACTGCGGCAGGGCACCCCCACGGAACTGGAACGCGAAGACCAGCGGCAGGGGCACGAACGCGTAGGCGAGCAGCAGCCGCGACCGCACGTCGTCCCAGCCCAGGCCCAGCGCGACGCCGACGAACGGCGTTGCCGCCACCATGCCGGGCACGAAGCCGAGACCGTCCACCGCACGCAGCAGGTAGACGATGCCCACCAGCACGGCGGCGCCCACGGCGAGGCGGCGCTGACCCCGCCGGGTCGACCAGCGGGCCAGCAGGGCGAGCGCGCCGGCGAGCACGAGCCCGACCATCCACGAGTCGGCCGACCCACGGGGCGTGGGAGTCGCGAACGTCAGCAGGCCCTCCTCCGCCCGCGAGAGCAGCTCGTCGAGTCCGCCGGACGCCGCGCCCGACGCGCGGCTGCCCCGGATCTGCTCACCCAGCACCGCGCCTTCGAGCAGCAGGTTGGTCAGGAAGACGGCGGCGAAACCGACGATCGCCAACGCGCCGAGCAGGAACGCGCCACCCCAACGACGACGAGAGAATCCGAGGACCCCGCACGAGATGGCCACCGAGCCCAGCACGTACACGAACGACTCGGTGCGCATCGCG
>JALOLF010000247.1 GCA_025456085.1 Acidimicrobiales bacterium | reverse complement strand
GAAAGGAATCGGCCCTGAATTTTCAGCACAATTTAGCGGGAATGTGAAGGGCAGAAGTGCTGGTGCCATGGCCCGCTCTGGAAAATATCTGTCCAAATCCCAATCAAACTTTGCCGGTGATTACAAAGGCCGTAGCAGACGTACCGGTCCTGAAATGACTGCACAATACAATGGAGACCTGAAAGGAGCAAGTGCTTCAAGGCAGAAACAGAAGGGGAAATACCTGTCATCAACTCAGTCGAAATTTTCAGGAGAACTCCAGACCCGAAAATACGGCACACCAACCGGAGATCAGTCCTCGCTTTTTGGTGGCAATATTCGTTTCTATTCTAAAAAACGACTGGATCAGGGTGATCACGTCGACCTGCATCGCCGTGCCTGACACGAGCGGCACGTCCGACCCCTCCCACACCGGCGAGTTCACCCACTCGTCGAGGTGGATCTGGTGGCCCGGGTTGAGCGTCACCCCGAAGAACGGGTCACCGAGGTGCCGGTGCACGATCTCGTGCAGCACGCCGCCCGTCTGGCCGACGCGCAGCGCCTCGTACCACTCGACGATCGCGGCGACGTAGGGCGCGACGAGCCGCTCGACGTAGTCTGACGCGCCCGCGGGCAGCTGCGAGGCGTCCTCCACGAGAAAGCCGGCGCGGCACGTCAGCGCCCCCCAGATCCCGTAGGCCGTGGTGAACGGGTCGCCGCGCTCAAGCCGCCGGTCCCCCGGGCTCAGCAGCCCGAACCGGGCCCGCTCCCCGGCCGTGAGCATCAGGTGGCACGACAACGGAGCACCGGTCCAGCCGAGCAACGCGACGGCCTCGCGCTCCGACAGGCCGGGCCGCAACCCGTGCAGCAACCGGCGCACACCCTGGCTGGTCTGGCACGAGGCGTACTCGAAGGCCGCCAGCTGCTCTGCCTCGTTCACCACCCGCAGCCCGTCCCGGGGGTCGATGAGCAGGTCGGTGGCGCTCTCGACCAGCCCCGACGGCCCGACGAGGGCCCGCAACGCGTCGACCACGAAGGCCGGCGGGTCGAGCCGGGCGCGGTCACCCAGCTGCTTCCACCCCACCACCCCTACCCGGCTACCCGAGCCGATGCCGCACGCCGCGAGCGCCTCGTCGGTGGAAGGCGCACCGTGCTGCGGCTGGCTCGGCAGGCTCAGCTCGGCCAGCAGCACGGCACGCACCGGCAACGGCGCAACCGCGGCGAGACCCACGTTCTCGTTGCCGGCGATCAGCACCGCAGGCTCGTCCCCGGTGGCGTCCAGCACCAGCAGCGCCTCCTCGAACCGCGGGTCGAAGCCCGTGAGGTAGGCGAGATTGGCGCTGTGCTCCCGGTCGGCGTAGACCACGAGCCGGTCGTAGCCGCGGGCCCGCATGCGCGTCTGCAGCCGCGTGACGCGCGCGGGGTAGATCGCGGGGGGCAGCAGCGGCTCCTCGTCGGGCATGCCGAAGTCCGGCAGGCTGACGGGCGCGAGGCGGGGCGTGCGTGTCATGGCGTCCTCCTCAGCGGGGCGTCCACACCTCCGGCTGCGCCGAGCCGCGCGTGACCGTCGAGAACGTACCCGCCGGCACGCTGACCGTGTCGGTCTCGCCGCCGTCGGGCCAGCGCACCACCACGGTCGCCTCCGAGGCGTCCCCCAGGCCGAGGTGGATCCAGCCGAGCTGGCCTCCCGCGTGCCCACCCCCGACGGTCACCTGCCGGCTCGTGGTGACGTCGCCCACCGTGACGTCTAGCCAGGCGCCGATGCCGTCGCGGTTCGCACCGGGCTGGTCGAGCCTGATGGCGGCCCAGGCGCCCATCGGTTCCGGACGCTGCTCGCTGCCCGCACCGACGTTGCGCCACAGCCGGACGTTCTCGCGGCGCTGCACCTCGATCAGGTCGAGCATGCCGTCGAGGTTGAAGTCGGCCAGGGCAGCTCCGCGACTACGCCCCAGGCTGACGACGCCGGCGTCGCGGGCGCCCTCGACGAACGTGCCGTCGGCCTGAGAGACGAGCAGGTTCGACGGGTCCCGCGCCGCGTGGTCGCTCTGCACCTCCACGTTGCCCTTGCTGATGAACAGGTCCAGCCGGCCGTCGTTGTTGACGTCGGCGAACTCGGGGTGCCAGGCCGTGGAGGGCAGGGTCGCGTCACCGATGAACGGCCGGTGCGCGGTGGTGCCACGCCTGATGGCGATGTCGATGTACGTCGGACCCGTCGCGTCGGGCGCGAGCGTCTGCAGCCGGTTGTCGCCCTGGCTCGTCAGCACCACCTCGGGCCGGCCGTCACCGGTGACGTCCTGCGAGGCGATGCCCATCCCCCAGATCGACAGGTTCTTCCAGCCGTCGGCGTCGGTGTAGAGCCGCGGCGCCTGCCCGGGGTCGACCCGCCACATCTGGTCGGTGCCGGTCGTGTAGTAGTGGCGGTCGTTCGTGAGCCGCAGGTCGTGCCGGCCGCTGCTGTCCCAGTCGCTGAACAGCGCCGACAGCGTGCAGTAGCCCGGCTCGAGGGCGACCGCTGCCGCGTAGCGCGTCCCCGACGCGTCGGGTCGCACGAGCTGGCTCGGTGCGCACGACCTGCTGTTGTCGGTGGCCAGCGGCCAGTCGAGGTAGTTGCCGAAGGCCAGCGTCGGTAGCGCGTCGGGGGACTCCCACGTCGCGGCGAACGCCGCCGTCCACTCGTTGCCGCCGTCGTAGCCCCACGAGGCGTTGGCAGGCTCGAAGGTGCAGTCGCCGGTACCGCGCAGCAGCAGGTTGGAGCCGACCCGCAGCACCGCGAGGTCGTCGACCCCGTCGCCGTCGACGTCGAGGGGGTAGGCGCCGGTCACCTGGCGCACGTCGGTGCTCGCCGAGGTGACGTGCTCGAAGCGCAGGTCGCCGCCGACAGGGCTGACGTTGCGGTACAGCGCCGCCGGCCGGGAGCCCCCGGCGAGGTAGAGGTCCTGCTTGCCGTCGTCGTCGCAGTCGAGCACCGCGACGCCTCCGCCCACGAAGTACTCGAAGTCGCCGTCGTACGTGTGCTGGATGCCGGCGGTGCGCGTCTGCTCGACGAACGTCGGCACCGGGGACGCCGCCGGCTCGCCAGCGGCCAGCACCCCGCTCGTCAGCGCGAACACCGCCCCGCCGGCCACCAGGCCGGCGAGCGCTCCGCCACCGAACCAGCGCCCGTTCACGCCCGCGCCCCGTAGTACGTCTGCGCCTTCTGCCACGCCGCCGTGCCGCACTGGTAGCCCACGCGCCGCCCGTCGAGGTCGTCGTTGCGGATGTGGATGCCTCCGTACAGCCGCGAGATGCCCGCCTGGTCCGCCGCGTCGGCGTACGCCGCCCACTGCAGCACCACGTCGTCGGTGGGACCCGCCTCGAAGAGCAGGTCGCCCTGCTCGATGCGGTACTGGGCGAACCCGCCGGGGAAGTACGGGCTGCCCGTGATGCCGGTGAGCACCTCCGCGGCCGCCCTGCTGAACGTGCTGTGCCCGGAGATGTACGCGGCGAAGGCCGGCGT
>JALOLF010000142.1 GCA_025456085.1 Acidimicrobiales bacterium | reverse complement strand
CACCGGCGCCACTGGCACGGAGGAGGGGGTCGGCACAACCACGGGTGCGGCCGGGGCCGCTACCGGCGGCGGGGCAGCAGCGACAGGCGCCGCGACGGGGGCGGGTACGGCGGCGACGCCGCCGTCCACCACGCGCAGCCGCCGGTGCTCGATCTCGAGCCGCGCGCCGGGGTGTCCCACCATGCGGTCGAGCCAGGACTGGAAGACGGCCGGGTCGACGATCCGCGAGGCGTAGCCGAGCTCGGCCACCGACCGACGCCGGCCGTCGGGCATGGGCGTCCACCGCAGCAGGGCCATGGCGACCTGGGAGCCGAAACCGGCCGCCAGGCGAAGGGCATAGCGCACCGGGTAGGCGCCGCCGACCGACAGGGTGAGTGTGCCGAGCGCCGGGTCGGGCTCCTTGAGGTTGGGCACCGGCGGCACGATGCCCGTCTCCAGCGCCTTCACGGCTACGACGTCCTCGATGCCGGCTCCCATGGCGTGGCCGGTGAAACCCTTGGTGTTGGTGATCACGACCTGGTCCGCGGACGGCCCGAAGACGTGCCGCAGCGCTGTGATCTCGGCAGCCGCGCTACCACCACGCGCCGGCGTGTACGTCTCGTGAGAGACGAAGACGGTCTCCGCGGCGATCGCGGTGCGGTCGACCCCGCGCGCCTCGGCCTGCTGCATCAGCCGTTCCATCGTGGCCGCCACGTGCTCGACGTCGAGCCTGGTGCCGTGGAACGCGCTGTTTTGCGTCACGGTCGAGAGCACCTCGCAGATCGGCTGAAGGCCCCGCTCCCGGGCGGCCGACGGCGCCTCGACCACGAGGGCGGCTGCGCCCATGCCCACGATCATCCCGTGCCGGCGACGGTCGAACGGGGTAGCAGCGTCCTCGACGACCGCATCGGTGGCAGCGGCCCCACTGGCGAGGAAGCCGGATCCGACCCAGGGCAGCAGCACGTCGGAGGAGACGTCATCGGCAGAGACGATGACCACGCGGCGGCAGCGGCCCGTCCGGATCCAGTCCTCCGCGATCGCGAGGGCCTGGGTCGTGCTGGCGCAAGCGGCATTCACCTGGGTGTTCGGGCCTCGCGCGCCGATGAGCTCGGCGAACTGCGAGTGACCCATCGACAGCGCCCGGAAGATGAAGCGTCGGTCGAAGGTGAACGGCTCGGCCTGCAGCAGCGCGCGCAGGTCGGTGATGCGCCGGTCGACCTCGACCACGGCCGGGTCGGACGGCGCCATGCGGGCACGCACGGCCTCGAGGGCCAGCAGCTGCTCGCGCCGGCCACGGTCGACGTAGTACTTCTCCAGGTCGAGGGCGAACTGGTCGTAGCCGGGGAAGGCGGACGCGAACACGACGCCGGTGTCGTCACGCAGCTCGTCGGGCAGCCCCCAGCGCTCGGGCAAGGAGGTACCGAGCGTGGTGGTGCGGTAGCGCATGACCAGCGGGATCCCCGCGTCACGCAGCGCGTCGATGCCGACACCGATGGCCAGCCGGGTGGTGTCGTCCAGCGCCTCGTCGCGGGCCTGGTCGACGCCGAACTCGGCCACGACGTCGAGCGGGGCACGGCGGCCGGCGAGCTTGATCACCTCGGACTCGTCGGTGATCGTCTCGAAGGTCGGGTCGCCGATCTCGCGCTTGACCAGGCGGGTGATGCGGCGGTCGACCATCTGCCGGCGGATGTCGTGCGGGATGGCGTCGATGAACTGCTCGCCGGCCAGGATGCGGCCGATGTTGGCGTCGTCGAAGACCTTCGGCACGCCGGGCAGCGCGAGCGAGGCGCCGGTGATCACGACGGGCTCGTCCAGCCCGGGGGACGGTGACGTCGGGGCGGGTGTCGCCTGAGGCTGCGCCTGCTGGACCAGGCCGGTCAGTCCTCGCTCGACCGCCTCGGCCAGCGCGCGCCCGATCTGGCTGAACGCGTCGGCCAGACCGCTGGTCGCGGGGCCGGGCGCGGGGGCCGCGGGTGCAGCGACGGGGGCCGGGGCAGCAGTGGCCGGGGCAGCAGCCATGACCGGAGGCGCCGTCGGCTGCGCGGGCGGCGGAGCGGCGGCCGTGATCGTCGTGGCCGCCGCCGGTGTCGGGGCCGGCGGGAAGGCGAGCCCTGCGGCGTACAGCCCGCAGAGGGCCTGGTTGAACGAGGCGATGTCGCCCACCTTGGGGTGGTTGGTGAACAGGGCCAGCACGTCGTCGTGGCGGCTGCCGAGCACGTCCTCGACGAATCCGTGCAGGGCCTTCTTGGGCCCGACCTCGACGAACACCCGGGCACCGGCGTCGTAGAGCGTGCCCAGGCCGGTGACGAACTGCACGGGGGAGGCGACCTGCTCGCCGAGGATGTCGACCATGGTGTCGACGGTCGCGTCGGCCGGGTAGAAGCGGCCCGTCACGTTGGCCACGATCGGCTTGCGCGGCGGACGCACGTCGAGGCGACGCAGCTGGCTGCGCAGCCTGTCGCTGGCGGGGGCCACGATCGAGGTGTGGAACGCGTGGCTCACCGGGATCCTCGCTGCCGTGATGCCGGCCGCGGCGAACGCCTCGATGGCCTGCTCGACGGCAGGGGTGGTCCCGCCGACGACGGCCTGGTTGTAGGAGTTGACGTTCGCGATGACGACGTAGCCGTCGATGCCGGCCACGATGTGCTCGATCTGCTCCAGCGGTCCGAACACCGCGGCCATGGCCCCGTGGTCGGGCACGTCGAGGCTGGCCATCTCGTGCCCTCGGGCGCTGACGGCTTCGAGGGCGTTCTCGAACGTCAAGCAGCCGGCGGCGACGAGCGCGCCGTACTCCCCGAGGCTGTGGCCCATCACCATGTCGGGGGTAACCCCGTAGGCTTCGAGCAGGCGGGTGAGCGCAAGGTCGGTCGTGAGCACGGCCGGCTGGGTGATCTCGGTCTGCAGCAGCTGCTGCTCGAGCCGCTTCACCGCGGCGGGGTCGCTGCCGTCGATGAAGATGTAGGACGACAGAGGGCGGCCGAGCAGCGGTGTCATCACCGCGTCCGCCTCGGCGAAGGCACCGGCCACGAGCGGCTCGCGGCGGCGGAGCTCGTCCGCCATGTTGACGTACTGGGAGCCCTGCCCGGTGTAGAGGAAGGCCACCTTGCCGGCGGCGCCTCGGCCCACGAACACGCCCTGGGCGCGCAGCATCTTCCACAGCGGCGCTGCGCCGGTCGCGAAGGCCTTGAGGGTCTTCTCGAGCTTGGCCACGAGGTCCGCAGCGTCGGCGAAGTCGATCGCCACCCGCACGGCGGCGTCACGCACCGCAGGGTCGGGGGCGACGGGCGCGGGGGTGTGTCCGGCCTGGGCCTGCGACAGGGCCTGCTGAAGCGCGGTGACGACCTCGGCGTCGGAGGCGCCGCCCACGACGAGTGCACCACGCAGCGGTGCCTTGGCCTGAACGGCACCCAAGCCCGCCGTCGCAGCCTGCACGGAGCTGTGTGGCAGGTCGGCCCCGGCGAACGAGCGGCGCTCGTCGCTGCGGTACCGACCTGGTACGTGCTCCTCGAGCACGACGTGGAAGTTGGTGCCGCCGAACCCGAAGGCGCTGACGCCCGCCCGGCGGGGGGTGCCGTCGGCGGGCGCCGCCCACTCTCGCAGCTCGGTGCTGACCGCGAACGGGGTGGCTGCCCAGTCGACGTTCGGGTTGGGGTCGCGGAAGTTCAGGCTCGGCGCGAGCACCTTGTCGTCGAGCATGCGCAGAGCCTTGAAGAGGCCCGCCGTGCCGGCGGCCGCTTTGAGATGGCCGATGTTCGACTTGACCGAGCCCAGGGCGATCGAGCCGGGCTCGGCACCCGCCTTGCCCCAGACCTCGGTGAGCGTGGAGAGCTCCGTGGCGTCGCCGACGCGCGTGGAGGTGCCGTGCGCCTCGACATACCCGGCGGTCGCCGGGTCTGCCTGGGCGGCCGCCCAGGCCCGCTCGACGGCCAGGCGCTGCCCGACTGGGTTGGGTGCCGTGATGCCCTTGCCCTTACCGTCGGACGAGCCGGCCATGCCGAGGATGACCCCGTAGATGTGCTGACCGTCGCGCTCGGCGTCGGCCAGGCGGCGCAGCACGAACAGAGCGGCGCCCTCGCCCATCACGAACCCGTCGGCGCCCGCGTCGAACGGACGCGTGCCGGTCGCCGACAGGGCCCCGATCTTGCAGAACTTGACGAACGCGGAGATGCCCATGTTGCGGTCGACGCCGCCGGAGACGACGGCGTCGTAGGCGTGCGACTGCAGCCCTTGCACGGCGGCCGTCATGCCCGCGAGACCGGACGCGCAGGCGGCGTCGGTGGTGAAGTTCGGGCCGCGGAAGTTCAGCAGCGCCGCCACGCGGCCGGCGATGATGTTCGCCAGCTCGCCCGGCATGGTGTCCTCGGTGATCGGCATGCGACCACGCAGGAACTCCTCCCGAAAGCCCTCCACCAGTCGCACCTGCATGTCGGCGGGAAGCTCGGCGAAGGCGGGCGTCTGCTCGAGCGCGCGCACGAAGATGGGGAACTCGATGCGCAGGTTGGACTCGTAGTGCTTCTCGCCTCCGATGGCGTTGCCGATGATGACCGCGACCCGCTCGGAGTCGACCGTCCAGTCGGGCCAGCCTGCGTCGAGCAGGGCGGAGCGCGAGGCGGAGACCGACCACTGCTGGCCGACGTCGAGCTGGTCGGACACCTTCGGCGGCACCGGCAGGCGCCAGGCCATCGGATCCCACGGGTGCTCGCGCACCCACCCGCCGATGTTCGAGTATGTCTTGTCGGGCGCCGAGGGGTCCGGGTCGTAGAACAGGGCCGGGTCCCACCGCTCCGGCGGGGTCTCGGTGATCGCGTACCGGCCCTCGCGGATCGACGTCCAGAAGGCGTCGCCGGTGGGTGATTCCGGCATGATCGCGGATACTCCGACGATCGCGATGGGGGTGAACGGGACCTGGCTCATTGCTCGTCCTCTCAGCACCGGGTTCGACCCGGCGGGGTGTTCGTTCAGGCCTGCACGTCGGCGTAGATGGCCGCGGCGATCTGGTCCATGTCGGCGATCAGCCCGGCCTGGGCGCCACGCACCTCGTCCAGGTTCAGGGTCGCGGCCAGCGACGCAGCGAGCGCGGCGACGTCGGCCCCGCCGGCGGCCGTGCCGCCGGCGACCCATCGGATGCCGTCGTCGGTGACCTTCAGCGCAGCCTCGCGGGCGTTGACGCGGGAGATGGCTGCCAGCGTCTCGGGGGTGAAGCGCTTGTCGGCCTTGTCGCTGATCGTGCCGTCCAGCGCGGCGGCGGCGCGCGCAGCCAGGGCGGCGGCGCCCTCGACCACCGCGGCGAGCTCGCCGATACGGAACAGGATGTGCTGGTTGCGGGTGAGCCGAGCCACCTGCGCTGCGCTCATGACCCCGGCCAGGGCCTCGGCGGCCAGGGCGACCGTGCCCGCGCCGACGGTGGGCTGCCGGCCGTGCAGGCGGCGCAGGTCGGCCGCGATCAGTCGGTAGTAGTCGCCCTTGGTCTTGAGGTGGTGCTGCCACCGGTCCCGTCCGATGGTCATCTCCATGATCTCGGACGTGCCCTCGTAGATGGTCGTGATGCGGACGTCGCGCTTGACCTTCTCCACCAGGTAGGGGCGCGTGTAGCCGTAGCCGCCGTGCGCCTGGATGGCGGCCTCCGCCGCGGCGTTGCCGGCCTCGGTCGCCAGGTACTTGGCGATGGCACCCTCGGTGTTGAGAGCTCCGTTCTCGCCCTCACCCGCGTCGATGCGGCTGGCGGTCAGCTCGATGTGGGCGCGAGCGGCTTCGAGCCGGACGACGTGCGGGACGATCAGCTTGTGGGTGTAGCCCTGCTTCTGGGACAGGGGGCTGCCGCCCTGCACGCGGGACACCGAGTACGGGATCGCCCGGTCGAGGGCCGACCAGCCGCCGCCGAGCCCGAATGCGGCGACCATCAGGCGGGTGTATCCGAAGACCTGCTGGGCCTGTACAAGACCCTGGCCCTCCACGCCCCCGACGAGGTTCTCGACGGGCACGTGCACGTCGTCGAGGAACAGGGCCGCCGTGTTGGACAGCCGGATGCCGTGCTTGTCCTCCGGAGGCGCCGCCGAGAAGCCGTCGGTGCCCTTCTCGACGACGAACCAGGTGGGTCCTCCGTCGGTGAGGGCGAGGATCGTCGAGGCGTCGGCGATGGCCCCGTTGCTGATCCACTGCTTGCGCCCGTTGATCGTGTACCCGGTGATGGCGCCCTGCTCGTCGCGGACGGGCACCGCGGTGGTCGTCAGGGCGCCGAGGTCGCTGCCGGCCTCGGGCTCGGTGGCGCCGTAGGCGAAGAGGATTCCCTCCTCGGCGATGCGCCCCAACCAGAGCTGCTTCTGCTCCTCGGTGGCGCCGACGAGCACCGGGTCGCTGCCGAGGAACGTGGCCAGCACCGAGGTCGCCACGCCGATGTCGATATGGCCGAGGCGCTCGCAGACGCGGTAGACGTCGAACGCGCCTCCGCCCATACCGCCGTAGGCCTCGGGCAGGAAGACCAGCTGCACCCCGAGCTCGTCGCTCTGCATCGCGCGCACGAGGTCCTCGGGGCAGACGTCCTCGTGGTCGAGCGCGAGCATGCGCTCGTCGTCGAGGTTGGCCGACACGAAGTCGGTGAGCGACTCGAGCATCAAGGTCAAGGTCTCGAGGTCGAGACCCGCGCCGCCGAGGTGACCGCTCGTGGTGGCCGTCATAGGTGGTCCTCCTGACCTGGGGGCGTCAGCCGCTGGCGGCGGGCGCCGAGGGTGTCGTACGGATCGAGCGCAGCAGCAGCTCGGAGATATCGGTGACCTCGACCGGCCTGGCCTGCCCGTCGCGCTGGTCGTTCAGTGACGTGGTGCCGTCGCTGAGCATGATGATGCAGAAGGGGCAGGCCGCGGCGACCACGTCCGGCTCGAGGGCGAGGGCCTCCGCTGACCGGTTCTCGTTGACGCGGGTGCCCAGGTTCTCCTCCATCCACATGCGTGCGCCGCCGGCGCCGCAGCAGAAGGAACGCTCGGCGTTGCGAGGCATCTCCTCGAACCGCGTGCCCGGCAGCGAGGCGAGGATCTCGCGGGGTGGGCTGAACACGCGGTTGTGGCGACCGAGGTAGCACGGGTCGTGGTAGGTGACCTTGGAGTCCAGCGGCTGCACCGGCGTGAGCCGTCCATCGGTAACGAGCTGGTTCAGCAGCTGAGTGTGGTGCACCACCTCGTAGTGCCCACCCAGCTGGGGGTACTCGTTGGCCAGCGTGTTGAAGCAGTGCGCGCACGTGGCCACGATCTTGCGGGCGCCCGCCTCGTTGAGCACCTCGACGTTCTGCTGACCGAGCATCTGGAACAAGAACTCGTTGCCCAGTCGCCGCGCCGGGTCGCCGGTGCAGGTCTCGCCGTCGCCGAGCACCATGAACTGCACCCCGGCCTCGTGCAGCAGGGTGGCCACGGCCTTCGTCGTGCGCTTGGCCTTGTCGTCCACCGCGCCCGCGCAGCCGACCCAGAACAGGTACTCGACGTCGTCCGGGACCGTCGTACCACCGTCGTCGCCGAGCACGCGCACGTCGAAGCCGAGGTCGTTCATCCAGCCAGTGCGGGCACTGCCGCCGCTGCCCCAGGGGTCGCCGGCGTGCTCGAGGTTGCGCAGCATCACCCCGGCCTCGCTGGGGAACTCCGACTCGATGAGCACCTGGTAGCGACGCATGTTCATGATGTGGTCGACGTGCTCGATGTCGACGGGGCACTGCTGCACACACGCGCCGCAGCTCGTGCACGACCACAGCACATCGGGGTCGATCACGCCGCCGACGGCACCGTCCCCGTGGTGCGCGTAACCGTTCTCGTTGGCGCCCACGAGCGGGCGCTCGGCCTCCGCCTTCTGCTCGTCGGTCAGTGCCGCACGCTTCTCGTCGCTGCCGGCCAGCAGGTACGGGCCCTTCGCGAACGCGTGGTCGCGCAGGCCCATGATCAGCAGCTTCGGCGACAAGGGCTTGTCGGTGTTCCACGCCGGGCACTGCGACTGGCAACGGCCGCACTCGGTGCAGGCCATGAAGTCGAGCATGCCCTTCCAGGTGAAGTCCTCGATCTTGCCGATGCCGAGGGCTGCGTCCTCGTCGAGCTCGTCGATGTTCTCGAAGTCGACGTCCTTGCCGGCGATCCGGATGGGCTCGAGAGCACCCAGCGCGATGGGCTGCCGCTTGAACGCGACGTTCGGCTCGCTGGTGAAGATGTGCAGGTGCTTGCTGTAGACGACGAGCACCAGGAAGCCGAGCAGGATGCCGACGGCCAACAGCACGAAGACGTGCTCGAGGATCTCGTTGGTCTCCTCGCCGAGGGGCTCGAGCAACCCGGCGACCCATTCGCTGGCGAACGCCCCGCCGTCCATGAACGGGAACACGCCGAGGTTGTACTGAGCGCCGCGGTAGAGCAGCAGGCTCACCAGCACCATGCTGATCATGAACAGCACCAGCCAGGCGGTGCTGAGATGGGAGCCGAAGAAGCGCGAGCGCCGGCCCTCGCGTCGAGGGCCGGTCAGCAGCCGGATCACCGCGAACGTGACGATGCCGAGAAGCACGCCGACGACCGCCAGGTCCTCGATGAAGCCCAGCCACGGCTGCTTGCCGATCAGGGGGATGTGGAAGTCCTGGTCGAACAGCGCACCGAAGCCCTCGACCACGGTGGGGATGAGCAGCACGAAACCCCAGAACGTGAGCACGTGCGCCACGCCGGGCACGGTCCACTGCAGCAGTCGCACCTGGCCGAACACCTCGGCGCCCACCGAGCGCGCGGCCGCGCCCCAGTTCGCCGTGCGATCGGGGCTGACGGGTTGCCCCGTCATGGCGAGGCGGTAGAGGTACCAGAGGCGTCGGCCGGCGATGACCGCCGCCGCGACGATGAGCAGCACCCCGATGATCGTCCTGGCAAGCACCTAGGACCTCTCCTTCCTGTGCCCGCGGCGGTGTGCCGAGGGCGTCGCGCGAGTCAGCGCTTCTCGAGCTCGTCGGCCAGCGCCGGGAGCACCGTGTGCACGTCGCCGACCACCCCGAAGTCGGCGATCTCGAAGATCGGCGCCTTCGGGTCCTTGTTGACGGCCACGATCGTCTTGCTCCCCTGCATGCCGGCGCGGTGCTGGATCGCACCGGAGATGCCGCCGGCGAGGTAGAGCTGCGGCGCGACGGTCTTGCCCGTCTGGCCGACCTGGAACTCGTGGCCGTACCAGCCCATGTCGGTCGCGGCCCGGGAGGCCGCCACCTCTGCGCCGAGCGCGTCGGCCACCCGTTCCACGACGGCGAAGGCCTCCGCCGAGCCCATGCCCCGGCCGCCGGCGACCACGATGGCCGCGTCGGTCAGGTCGGGCCGGCCGCTGCTCGGCTGGGCCGTGGTCCCCGTGACCCGAGCGGAGCGGGCCAGGTCGCTGAAGGCCACCGTCACCGGCTCGACAGCCGGCTGGGCGGGTGCGGCCTGCGGCGTGACCGAGTTGGGTCGCACGGTGATGACCGGTGGGCCGGCCACGACGGTGCTGCCGGCCAGCCACTGGCCGCTGAACACCGACTGGGTGACGACCGGGCCGTCCGGCCCGGCCTGGATGTCGGTGGCGTCGGTGACGATGCCGCTGTCCAGCGCGACCGCGGCTCGTCCGGCGATCTCCTTGCCGTCGGCGCTGGAGGTGACCAGCACTGCCGCCGGCTGCACCTGACGCGCGACCTCAGTGACCGCCTCGGCGTGCGGCACGACGAGGAAGTCGGACAGCTCGGGGGCGTCCACCACGTAGACGGTGCCGGCGCCGTACTCGCCCAGCGTCGCGACGGTGGCGTCGTCGGCAGGGCCGAGCACCAGAGCGACCGGGTCGCCGATGCGACGGGCCAGGGTGAGCATCTCGAGCGTGGGCTTGCGGACGGTGCCGCCGGAGCGCTCGACGAGGACCAGGACTGGGGGCACGGCGGGGTTCCCTTCGGGTGGGGCGGTCACACGAACCGGGCGGCGGTGAGGAACTCGACGATCTTGGCGGCTCCGTCGCCCTCGTCGACGACGACGGTGCCCGCCTGGCGCGGCGGCCGGGGCGAGGCGGACCGGGTCACCGACTTGGCGGCAGCGGTGCCGACGGCCGCGGCGTCCACACCCAGGTCGGCGAGCGTCAGCGTCTGCACCGGCTTCTTCTTGCCGGCCATGATCCCCTTGAAGGAGGGGTAGCGAGCCTCACCGGTCTGGTCCGTGACGGAGACGAGCGCCGGCAGCGCGGCCTCGACGTCCTGCGACCCGGTGTCGGAGTCGCGGCGGATGCGCACGGTCGTGCCGTCGACGGCCAGGGTCGCGGCCCAGGTGACCTGGGGGACACCCAGCCGGGCCGCCACCATCGCCGGCACCACGGACATCTCGGCGTCGGTCGAGGCCATGCCCGTGAGCACGAGGTCGAACCCGACGTGGCGCAGCGCCGCCGCGAGCACCAGCGAGGTGGCCATCGCGTCGGAGCCGTGCAAGGCGTCGTCCAGGACGTGCACGCCGCTCGTGCCGCCCATCGACAAGGCCTTGCGCAAGCCCTCCACGGCCTTCGCCGGGCCCATCGTCAGGTAGACGATGTCGGCCTGCAGGCCCGTCTCGGTCAGCTGCAGGGCCTGCTCGACGGCGTACTCGTCGAGCTCGGACAGCCGGCCCTCGACACCCGCGCGGTC